>NZ_JAAGMH010000101.1:0-107232 GCF_010548505.1 Streptomyces sp. SID14515
GGCCCCGCTCGCCGCGCACACCGCCGCGCTGTACGCCCAGGAGAAGGCGGCCCCGCACCTCGCCGCCGCCGTCGCGCTCGGCGCGGACCGGGCCCACCTGCTGCGCCGCCACGTCCTGCCCGGCGTCCTGCCACCGGTCGCCCGCCACGCCCTGCTCCGCGTCCCCGCCATCGCGCTCGCCCTGGCCTCCCTCGGCTTCCTCGGCCTCGGCACGCAGGCGCCCGCGCCGGAGTGGGGCCGGATGCTGTCGGAGAACATGCCGTACGCGGAACGCGCCCCGTGGGCCGTCCTCGCCCCCGCCGCCGCGCTCGCCGTCCTCGGCGCACTGGCCGTCCTCACCTCGGCCGCTGTGCGTGGGCGCACCCCGGCGGGCCTGAAGTGAACCGGCCCGAGTCCGCGCCGGTGCCCGCGCCCGCACTCGGGTCTGCGCCCGCGCCCGGCGATGCGCCCGCCGAGAGCCGCCGGTTCCGGCCCCGCCTCGCGAGCGCGCCCACCCCCTACCTCCGGCTCCTCACCGCCACCCAGTTCGCCTTCAACATCGGCTTCTACGCCGTCCTGCCCTACCTGGCCACCCACCTCGGCAGCGGTCTCGGCATGGCGGGCTGGCTCGTCGGACTCGTCCTCGGGCTGCGCACCTTCAGCCAGCAGGGCCTGTTCGTCGTCGGCGGCGCGCTCACCGACCGGTACGGCCCGCGCCCGGTCGTGCTGACGGGCTGCGCCCTGCGGATCGCCGGGTTCGGCTGGCTCGCCCTAGCCGGATCCACGGCCACCGTCATCGGTGCCGTCCTCCTCATCGGCTTCGCCGCCGCCCTGTTCTCCCCGGCCGTCGAGTCCGAGGCCGCCCGCGAGGCCGTCCGGCACGAACGGGACACCGGCGCCCCGCGCGCCCACGTCCTCGCCCTGTTCTCCGCCGCCGGACAGGCCGGAGCGTTCCTCGGGCCGCTGCTCGGCTCGCTGCTCCTGCTCCTGGGCGGTGGCTTCCGGGCCGCCTGCCTCGCCGGAGCCCTCGTCTTCGTCGCCGTACTGACCGGGCACGCCCGCCTGATGCCGCGCGCCGACCCCGTACGGGAGCGGAAGCGGGCACCGGCCCCGGACGGCGTCACCCGTACGGCTCAACCGGTGCGGTCGTCCCGGCGCGCGGTCTTCGCCAACCGCCCCTTCCTGCTGCTCTGCCTCACGTACTCCACCTACCTCGTCGCCTACAACCAGCTCTACCTCTCGCTGCCCGTCGAGGTGGAGCGCGCCACCGGGTCACAGGCCGCGCTCGGCTGGCTCTTCGCGCTCTCCTCGCTGCTGGTCGTCGTCGCCCAGCTGCCGCTGACCCGCTTCTCCGCCCGCCGGATCGCCCCGCGCACCGCGCTCGTCACCGGCCTCGTGATCGTCGCCACCGGCTTCGCCGCCGTACCGCTCACGCCTGCGGGCCCCGGCGGCCTGCTGCCCGGCGCCGCGCTCGTCGTCCTGCTCACCCTGGGCCAGATGCTGCTGGTCCCGGCCGCCCGGGGCCTGGTGCCGGACCTGGTCGAGGACCGGCACCTGGGGCTGGCCACCGGAGCGCTGTCCTCCGTCTCCGGGATCGCCGTCCTCGGCGGCAGCGCGGCGACCGGCGCACTGCTGGAGGCGCCCGCGCCCGTACGGTGGGCGGCGCTCGCGGCGGTCCCGCTGGCGGGGGCGGCGCTGGCGTTCACCCTTCCGGCGGGACGCGGCGGGAAGGATCAGGGAACGCGCACGGTTACGGGGTAGAAGCATCGGACCCATCGCCCCGCAGGCACTCAGGAGGACGTACGCCATGACCGCCGCACTCTCCACCGAGCTCAAGAACCTGCTCGACACCCCCGTGTTCGTCAACATCGCCACCATCCAGCCCGACGGCAGCCCCCAGGTCTCACCGGTCTGGGTCAAGCGCGACGGCGACGACGTCCTGATCTCCACCACCGTCGGCCGCCGCAAGGAGAAGAACCTCCGCCGCGACCCGCGCGTCACCGTCGTCGTCCAGCCCTTCGACGCCCCGTACAGCTACGCCGAGATCCGCGGCGAGGCGACGCTGACGACGGACGGCGGGCAGGAACTGATCGACGAGCTCTCGGTGAAGTACACCGGCAAGCCGTACGCGGAGTTCAACCCGAACTCCGGCTCCGACGACCCCCGCGTGGTCGTCCGCATCTCCGCGCGCAAGGTCGTCGGCAGCATCTGAGGCCTGCCCGGGCCCGGAGAGCGCCCCGCGCACACCGGAAACGCAAGCCGGAAACGCACGCCGGAAAACGCTCTCCGGGCCGCTTCGGACCATCCCGGTATCAGAAAGTTGTCCCCGCGATCCCCAAGGGTCGCGGGGCACTGGTGCGGGCCTACTACCCTTGAGACGTGACTATTCGCCTGCACGACACCAGCGCCCGGCAGATCCGTGACTTCGTCCCGCTCACAGCGGGCTGTGTCTCGATCTACCTCTGTGGCGCTACCGTCCAGGCGGCGCCGCACATCGGCCACATCCGCTCGGGCCTGAACTTCGACATCATGCGCCGCTGGTTCACCTACCGCGGCTACGACGTCACGTTCATCCGGAACGTCACCGACATCGACGACAAGATCATCGCGAAGTCCGCCGAACAGGGCCGCCCCTGGTGGTCGATCGGCTACGAGAACGAGCGCGCGTTCAACGACGGCTACGACGTGCTCGGCTGCCTGCCGCCCACCTACGAGCCCCGCGCCACCGGCCACATCCCCGAGATGATCGAGATGATGACCGGCCTGATCGAGCGCGGTCACGCCTACGAGGCCGACGGCAACGTCTACTTCGACGTGCGCTCCCTGCCCAGCTATCTGGAGCTCTCCAACCAGGAGCTGGACGATCTGCGCCAGCCCTCCGGCGAGGGCGAGACCGGCAAGCGCGACCAGCGCGACTTCGCCATGTGGAAGGCCGCGAAACCGGGCGAGCCCAGCTGGGAGACGCCGTGGGGCCGCGGCCGGCCCGGCTGGCACCTGGAGTGCTCCGCGATGGCCCACAAGTACCTGGGCTCCGCCTTCGACATCCACGGCGGCGGCATCGACCTGATCTTCCCGCACCACGAGAACGAGATCGCCCAGGCCAAGGCGTACGGCGACGAGTTCGCCAAGTACTGGGTGCACAACGGCTGGGTCACCATGTCCGGCGAGAAGATGTCGAAGTCGCTGGGCAACTCCGTCCTCGTCAGCGAGATGGTCAAGCACTGGCGCCCGATCGTCCTGCGCTACTACCTCGGCACCCCGCACTACCGGTCGATGATCGAGTACAGCGAGGAGGCCCTGCGCGAGGCCGAGTCCGCGTTCGCGCGGATCGAGGGCTTCGTCCAGCGCGTCACCGAGAAGGTCGGGGAGGTCGTCGCCCCCGCCGCCGAGGTGCCGCCCGCCTTCGCCGAGGCGATGGACGAGGACCTCGGCGTACCGCAGGCGCTGGCGATCATCCACACCACCGTCCGCCAGGGCAACAGCGCGCTCGCCGCCGACGACAAGGAAGCCGCCGCCGCCCGCCTCGCCGAGGTCCGGGCCATGCTCGGCGTCCTCGGCCTGGACCCGCTCGACCCGCACTGGGCGGGCGAGGGCGACCGGGGCGAGGACCTGCACGGTGTCGTCGACACCCTCGTCCGCCTCGTCCTCGACCAGCGGCAGTCGGCCCGTACGCGCAAGGACTGGGCCGCCGCCGACGCCATCCGCGACCAGCTCAACCAGTCCGGCCTCGTCATCGAGGACAGCCCCACCGGCCCCCGGTGGACGCTGGGACCGCGCTGAGCACCCGCTCCGAGCAGTGAGATTGTGCCGCCCGGCGATCCGGGCGGCACACTTTCCTTATACGTACGTACGTCTGAAAGCAACGAAACAGGTAGATCATGGCCGGGAACAGCCAACGCAGGAACCGCCGCACGTCCAACAAGAAGGGCATGCAGGTCGGCAGCGGTGGCCAGCGACGCCGTGGTCTCGAAGGCAAGGGACCGACGCCGCCCGCCTCCGCCCGTAAGGGACACAAGAAGAACCGGATCGCCGGGGCCCAGGCCAAGCAGGCCGCGGCCCGCCGCCCCGCGCCCCGACGCGGCGGCGTCAAGGGCACCTCGGAGATGGTCGTCGGCCGCAACCCGGTCTACGAGGCCCTGCGCGACGGCGTGCCCGCGACCACGCTGTACGTCCAGCAGTACATCGACAACGACGAGCGCGTCCGCGACGCCCTCAAGCTCGCGGGCGAGCGCGGCAACATCAACCTGATGGAGGCCCCGCGCCCCGAGCTGGACCGGATGACGAACGGCCTGAACCACCAGGGCCTCGTCCTCCAGGTCCCGCCGTACGAGTACGCGCACCCGGAGGACCTCACCGCCGCCGCGTACGACAACAACGAGGACCCGCTGATCGTCGCCCTCGACGGGGTGACCGACCCGCGCAACCTCGGCGCGATCGTCCGCTCGGTCTCCGCGTTCGGCGGCCACGGCGTGGTCGTCCCCGAGCGCCGCGCGGCCGGCATGACCGCCGGAGCGTGGAAGTCCTCCGCCGGCACGGCGGCCCGCACGCCCGTCTCCCGGGTCACCAACCTCACCCGCGCGCTGGAGGGCTACCAGAAGGCGGGCCTCACGGTCGTCGGCCTGGCCGCCGACGGCGAGCACACGGTGGAGGACCTGGAGGAGCTGGCCGGTCCGGTCGTCATCGTCATCGGCAGCGAGGGCAAGGGCCTCGGCCGTCTCGTCGGCGAGACCTGCGACTACCGGGTGCGGATCTCGATGCCCGGCGGCGCGGAGTCGCTCAACGCCGGTGTCGCCGCCGGCATCGTGCTGTACGAGGTGGCGCGCCGCCGCGGATAGCCGTACGGCTCCGCACGGCTATCCGCGGCTCCGCACGGCTATCCGCGGCTCCACGCAGCTCCGCGGCTCCACGCAGCTCCACGCGGCTTCACGGCCCCGGCGGATCGATCGCCGGGGCCGCGGTGTGTGCGCGGCGTGCGCGCGGGGGTGTGCGCGGCCCGGTGCGCCGGTGGTGCGCGCCGACAACCGGCGCGTGTGCCGGGCGAGTTGACGCGCGAACGCCGAACAAAGTTCCAGGATGCCCGAGTTTGGCCTGATCTTGACGGGTCTCGGACACATCCGGTGCGGTCAAGGCAGTGTCCTAAACACACATCACTCGGTTAGATGAGTGTGGACACCAGAACGCCTCGGTTCGACGAGCAACCCGCCCTGAGCATGACCAAGGTGGACAGCGACCCCGCGCAGGTCATCGTCAACCACGCCAGCTTCCGGGTGCAGCTCGCCCCGGGCCAGCGCGCACGGCTGCGCGGTGCCCCCGCGGAAACGGCCCGCATCCCCGCCATGAGCGGCGCCGGCGGAGGCCGCAGGCGGGCGCCCGTCGTCTGGAGCGGGAAGTCCGCTCCCGGCGACCCCGGCGCGACAGGCCTCCTCCAGGCCGTGCGCAACTCCACCGCCGGACACCTCGACGCCGGACTCGGCGGGGCCTCCGGAGACGGGCACGGAGCGGGCGCGACACAGGTCATCCCGCTCCTGGAGGAGACGCAGCCCAACCCCGTGATGACCGCGCCCCACCAGCCGGGACGCACCGGACCGCTGCTGCCGCCCATGCGGCAGGCCGTCGGCGCGTACGACGACCCGGTCGACGGGCCCGACGGCCCCGGCCGCCCCGACGGCATCGACGACGACTACGACGAGGCCGAGGACCCCCGCGCCCGGCGGGGCGCGGGCGACCCCGTCCGGCACGCCTACTACCCCGGCCACCGGATGAACCTGGGCGTCGTCCTGCTCCCCATGCGGGTGCTCCTCGGCTTCATCGCCATCTACGCCGGCATGGGCAAGCTGTGCGACCCCGTCTACTTCGACGGCGGCGAGCGCGGCTCGATGGTCAAGTGGCTGACCTCCCTGCACCCGTGGGCGCTGGCCGAGCCGCTGCGCGACTTCGCGCTCTCCCACCCGGTCGGCGCCGGACTGACCGTCGCCTTCCTTCAGGTCGTGGTCGGCGTGCTCACCGTCCTCGGCCTCTGGCAGCGGGTCGCCGCCGCGTTCGGCGCGCTGCTCTCCGCCGCCCTGCTGGTCACGGTCAGCTGGCGCACGGTCGCGGTGTACGACGCCCCCGACATCATCCTGCTCGCCGCCTGGAGCCCGCTGATCATCGCCGGTGCTCCGGTCTACTCCGTGGACGGCCGGCTGGCCGGCGAAGCCTGGCGCAAGCTCGGCCCGCGCTCGGAGATCTGGGACCTGCGCCGCCGGGTCCTGCGCCGGGGCACCGTCGTCGCCACGGTCGTCGTCGGCCTCACCCTGCTCATCGGCTCCATCCTCGGCGGCGCGGTCCGCTCCACCGAGGTCGTCACCGTCCCCGGCCGCAACGACAACCCCACCAACCGCCTTCCCGGCATGCCGCTGCCCCAGGAGTCCACCGGCGAACGCCAGGCCTCCCGTACGCCGGAGCAGCAGCGCCGCCCGGAGCCCACCCGCTCCGGTGCGGCCACCACGCCCGCCACCGGCCAGGTCACGCCGGGCGCGACCCGCGACTCCGGCGGCCAGAGCACCGGTTCGGGCACCCAGCCCAGCGAGACGCAGGGCACCGGCCAGGAACCCCCGCAGCAGTCCACCCCGCAGCAGCCCCCGGCCGCCACCAGCGCCGGACCCACCGCCTCCGGCTCCACCGGCGGCGACGCCTCCTCCGGCGGCGGCGAACCGGCGCCCACCGGCGGCTCGACCTCCTCCGGCGGCGAGGGCTCGACCTCGGGCGGCGGCGGAGGAGGCCGGAACCCGATCGGCGGCCTGCTCGGCTGACCGCTGCGACCGGCAGCACGCAGGGCGGCGCCCACCCGGACGGAACGACCGGGTGGGCGCCGCCCTGTGCGTACGGGTACCTGTGTGTACGGGCTCTGCGCGTGCGGGTACCTGTTCCGGGACGGGCTCTGCGCGTGCCGGTATCTGTCAGGCGGTGTGCGCGGTATCTGTCAGGCGGTGTGCGAGCCGAGCTCGCGGGCCGCCTCGGTCAGGTCCTTGGCGGTGTCGATGGCCCGCCAGTACGCCCCGTTCGGCAGCGGATACCCGGCGAGCCGACGCTCACGGGCGAGGCGCGGGAACGTGGTCCGCTCGTGGTCGCCCCGGTCCGGCAGCAGCTTCGTGAACGCGGGCGAGAACACGTACACGCCGGCGTTGATCAGATACGGCGACGGCGGCGACTCGATGAAGTCGGTGATGTGCCCGAACGCGTCCGTCTCCACGGCGCCCCAAGGGATCCGGGGCCGGGCGAGGGCGAGAGTGGCGGTGGCGTCGCGCTCCGCGTGGAAGGCGGCCATCTCACGCAGGGAGAAGCGCGTCCAGATGTCGCCGTTGGTGGCGTACCAGGGCTGCTCCGGATCGGGCAGCCGCCCGGCCGCGTACTTCAGCCCGCCGCCGCGCCCCAGCGGCTCGGTCTCCACGACGGTGGTGACCCGGAGCGGCAGCACGGCCGCCTCCAGCCACTCCTGGAGCACCTCGGCGAGATGCCCGCAGGAGACCACGGCGTCGGTGACTCCTTCGGCGGCCAGCCAGGACAGCTGATGGCCGATGATCGGAGTCCCGGTTCCGGGGATCTCGACCATCGGCTTGGGGCGGTCGTCGGTGTACGGCCGCAGCCGCGACCCCTGGCCACCGGCAAGGATCACGGCCTGCGTCGGATACGTATGCATGGCAGGCACGATATGCGGTGCCCGCCATCGGAAGGCGGTGCTCGGCGCGAGCGCCTGCCGGGCTCAGCTGAACTGCGCGACGCCGGAGGCGAACGAGGTGTCGCAGACGGGCCGGGAGAAGCGGTGTGCACGGGTCGGGCCGTACTGCTCGACGGCCGCCTTGCCGAGCGCCTTCGCGATCGACATGCAGTGGCGGGCGAGCGAGGGGCGCTGCTCCACGGCGCGCTGGAGGCCCGTGAGCGCGGTGCCAGGGTCCTTCTCCTGAAGCTCCACGAGCAGCTTCTCGCGCAGGACGTCCTGCGGTGCGTGCGGCTTCGCGGGCTTGGACACGGTCTCCGAGGAGGCGGCCAGCAGCTGGGAGTCGCTGTCCGAGTCCGCCCACTGGACGCTGGTGACCGCGAGGGTCCCGGACAGAACCATGACGACGGGCAGGACGAGAGCGAGGGATCGGCCGATGCGGCGCGCGGTATGGGTCACGCAGCGAGCGTAGCGGCCAGTGATGACTTGGCGACATTTCGTCACCCTCTCGGGGGATGGTTCGACGCGCCCTTTCGAATACGAGGTTGACGAACCGAGGTGAAATGCCCTGTGTGCCGGGGTATTTGACACCGCCCGGCACCGAAACCCAAACCC
Organism: Streptomyces sp. SID14515; assembly: GCF_010548505.1. Lineage (NCBI taxonomy): Bacteria > Bacillati > Actinomycetota > Actinomycetes > Kitasatosporales > Streptomycetaceae > Streptomyces > Streptomyces sp. SID14515. The sequence continues at coordinate 8,291 of NZ_JAAGMH010000101.1, forward strand.
GCCGGGACCACGCAAACGGCCCCGCACCCCTGGTCGTTGCCAGAGATGCGGGGCCGTGCGTACGGCGGGCGGCGGGTCAGTTGGTGAGACGCTCGCCGGTGGAGGTCGCGAAGACGTGCAGCTCGTCCGGGCGCGGCACGACGTGCAGCTCGGTGCCCTTCTCCGGGACGGCGCGGCCGCCGACGCGGACGACCAGGTCCTTGTGCTCCCCGGCCACCTGTGCGGCACCGTAGACGAAGCCGTCGGCGCCGAGCTCCTCGACGACGTTGACGGAGACGGCGAGACCGGCCGGCGCGTCCGAGGTGTCCTTGGTCAGCGACTTCGCGGCGGCGCCACCGTGCTCGACGATGTCGAAGTGCTCGGGGCGGATGCCGACCGTGACGGTGGTGTCACCGCGGTCCGCGGCGGCGGAGAGCGCCTCGCGGGAGACCGGGACGACGCTGTTGCCGAACTTCACGCCGCCGTCGGTGATCGGGACCTCGACGAGGTTCATCGCGGGGGAGCCGATGAAGCCGGCGACGAAGAGGTTCGCGGGGCGGTCGTACATGTTGCGCGGCGAGTCGACCTGCTGGAGCAGCCCGTCCTTCAGCACCGCGACCCGGTCGCCCATGGTGAGGGCCTCGACCTGGTCGTGGGTGACGTACACGGTGGTGATGCCGAGGCGGCGCTGCAGCGAGGCGATCTGCGTACGGGTGGAGACACGGAGCTTGGCGTCGAGGTTCGACAGCGGCTCGTCCATGAGGAAGACCTGCGGCTCACGCACGATGGCCCGGCCCATCGCCACACGCTGACGCTGACCACCGGAGAGCGCCTTCGGCTTGCGGTCCAGGTAGTCGGTGAGGTCCAGCATCTTGGCGGCCTCTTCGACCTTCGCCCGGATCTCGGTCTTGTTCACACCGGCGATCTTGAGCGCGAAGCCCATGTTGTCCGCGACGGACATGTGCGGGTAGAGCGCGTAGTTCTGGAACACCATGGCGATGTCCCGGTCCTTCGGCGGCAGGTGCGTGACGTCGCGGTCACCGATGCGGATCGCGCCGCCGTTGACGTCCTCGAGACCCGCGAGCATGCGCAGGGAGGTCGACTTGCCACAACCGGAAGGACCGACGAGGACGAGGAACTCACCGTCCGCGATGTCGATCTCGAGCTGGTCCACGGCCGGCTTCGTGGAGCCGGGGTAGACGCGGGACGCCTTGTCGAACGTGACACTGGCCATGCTGAATCTTCTCCTCAACCGGCAGGAACGTGCCGGACGATCCGAGTAGGGAGTGGTCTGGTCCACAGACGCGAACCTGCCGTGACGCTACCTGGCGTTCATGTGTCCTGTCAGTACCTCTTGGGTCACGAAAACGCCTAACAGCCCATGGAGGGATGGCAAGAGCACCGCCCTTTTGACCCGCCCCCTTTACTCGGGAACTTCCTGCTTCGGCACCCACTGCCGTCCGGATACCACCCTGAGGGCGACACCCAGCCGGTCTTACACGGACTCCACAGGCATCACGGCCGACGGCCCGTCGGTCCGACACGCACTGTCTTGTGTATCCCTGATCCGCCTACGCCATCAGCACTGCATCCGGCATCTCGGACGCCCTGATCACCGAGGGCATGGCGCGCCCGGGTGGCAGAGCGGACGCCACCAGCCTGTACAACCGCATCCCCTCGTCCCGCAGGTTCCGCGCCGCGTTCACATCCCGGTCGTGCACCGCACCGCATCCGTCACAGGACCAGCCGCGCACGGACAGATCCAGCTTCGGCCCCGTCGCCCCGCATGCGGAACACCGCCGCGTCGAAGGAAAGAACCGGTCCACGACGACCAGCGTCCGTCCGTACCACGCGCACTTGTACTGCAACTGCCGCAGCAGCGTGCCCCACGAGGCATCCAGGATCGCCCGGTTCAGCCCCGCCTTTCGCCGACGGCCCTTCCCTTTCGCGACCGTACGAGGGAGGCGACGGCCAGGTCTTCCACCACGAGCACTTGGTTCTCGCGCACGAGGCGGGTGGTGAGCTGGTCCAACGCGTCCCTGCGGACGTCACCGATCAGGGCGTACAACCGGGCGATCTCCTGCCGCGCCTTCTCTCTGTTCCTCGATCCCCACTTCTTGCGGTGCAGGCTTCGCTGGAGATCCGCGAGCCTCGCCCCCTACTTCTTGAGCAGCCGGGGATGGTCCACCTCCTCGCCGTCGTCCAGCGTGACCAGCGCCGCCAGCCCGAGGTCCAGACCGACCGCCTTGGGCGCACCGCCATCCTGCAGAAACACCGGCGGCAGCGGCTCGATCCGCTCCTCCACCAGCACGGAGACGAAGAAGCGCCCAGCCCGGTCACGGCTCACGGTCAGCTTCACCGGCCGCTCGCCTGCCGGAAGCGGCCGGGACCAGCGGATACGCAGAGGCCCGGACTGCTTGGCCAATGCGATCAGCCCCGTACCGGGCCGATCCGGGTCCTCCACCCAGCGGAAGCCCGTACGGACATAGGTCGCGGAGTCACGGGAACGGCCCTTCCTCTTACGCTTCGGCTGTCTTCCCGAGCCCTTGAAGAACCGCCCGAACGCGGCGTCGAGATGGCGGAGTGCCTGCTGGAGAACCGTCGAGGAGACCTCCTGCAGCCACCGCGACTCCTCGGCATTCCGCCAGCCCGTGAGAGCCCGGCAGGACTCGGCGAACCCGAGCGCCACCCGGTGCTCGCGCCAGGCCTTGTCCCGCAGGGCGAGGCCCTCGTTGTAGGTCCAGCGGCAGGCGCCGAAGGTCTTGATCAGTTGTTCGGCCTGGGCGGTGGTGGGGTAGCAGCGGTACCGGTAGACACGCTGGCGGGCGTCGGCCTCCGGTGTTCTCCGCTGCATCGGCACGGCCACCCGCTGCTGATGCTTGATGCGGTCGGGAACGCCCAGCGCCTCGCGCTTGACGCGCTTGGCCTCCGCGCCGGTGACGCGGATCGGCTTTCCCCTCCCTGCGGCCTCGACCACAGCCCCTCCCCTGTCCGATATTCGGATGGCACTGCAGTGCGTTCAACGAACAGGTGAGTGGGAGGTTACGGCCGTCCGATATGCCTGTCCGTGGAGGAGCGGGGCTGTGTACAGTTGTGACGTCTTTACGCGTGTCTTTGGCACGCGTGCTGCCTCCTTAGCTCAGTCCGGCCCAGAGCGGCTGTCTTGTAAACAGCAGGTCGTCGGTTCGAATCCGACAGGGGGCTCAGCGTGAAGCCCAGGTCGGACGACATCTGACCTGGGCTTCTTTGTTGCGGGCGGTGCATGCCCGTTTATTCCTCGTTTATCGGGTCCTCATCGCGGTGCCCCAGGCTCGCACTGAGCCGACTCCATGGGGGAACCACATGCTCCGCATCCACTTCGACGACGCGGATCTGGCCAGGACCCGACTCGCCCCCGCACCCGACCCCCTGTTCGAGGTCGCCGCGAGCATGCACCGGCTGCAGTCCAGCCGGGGGCGCTGGGCGCATGCCGGGTGGTATCGGACGGCGCGGCGGGAGCTGCGGGAGAAGGGGCTGGAGCGGGCGCTGCGGAGTGTGCTGCTGCCCATGTACCCCAGGGCCGCTTACTTCCCGGACTTTCTTACGCCGTCCACCGGGGTGGACGGCCTGGCGGCGGGGCTGGAGACGCTCCTGGCCACGCCCCGGGAGCGGGTCGCGGAGGAGATCGCTCTCTTCGACCGGCTCATCGGGGCGCCCGAGTGGGCCGGGCGGCTCGCCGAGCTCGAAGCGCGCCGGGAGTTCGTCGGGGTACTGCGCGCGTACTACGCCACCGTCGTCGTCCCTCAGCAGGAGCGCATCCAGGCCCGGATCGAAGCCGAGCGGGCGGTGCGTGGCCGTGGTCTTCTGCACGGTGGGGTGGAGGGGATGCTTGCCGGGCTCGGGCCCATGCTGCGCTGGCGTGCGCCCGTCCTGGAGGTCGCGTATCCCCGGCAGACGGAGGACCGGGATCTGTATCTGAACGGGCGTGGGCTCACTCTCGTACCGTCGTATTTCAACTGGGGCGAGCCCGTCGCGTTCGCCGATCCGGGGCTGCCGCCGGTGCTCTGGTACTCGTTGCTGCACGAGCCCGCGGCCCGTCTCCTGCGGGCCGAGGACCCCGAGCGGTCGCTGGCCGATCTGCTCGGGCGGGCCCGGGCGGTCGCCCTGCGGGTGGCGGCCGGTGGTGCCACCACGGGGGAGATCGCCCGTGCGGCCGGGGTTTCGGCGTCCGCCGCCAGTCGGCATGCCACCGTGCTGCGTGACGCGGGGCTCATCACGACCACCCGCAACGGGCCCGCTGTTCTGCATACGCTCACTCCCACCGGTGCGTCCGTCCTGCGCGCCGCCCAGGCCCGGGCGGGCGAGGACACCGCGGACGCGCCGCGCTGAGCCGAGGCGCTTGGTGTCGTCTCCGGGGCCGGCCACCGTTCTTCGGGTGGTGCCCCCGGTCCGTTGTGGCGGGGGCGAAGAACGGTGGCGGCCGGAATCGTCGGGGAGCGCGGGGTGTGATGCGCGGCCAGTACGACGAGGTCGTCCTCGCGTACCAGGTCGAACCGCAGGGCGAGGGAGACCAGGGTGTCCTTCTTGCCGTTGGTGCGCCGGCCGGGTTCGGCGGCTTCCGGGCCCGGCCGGACCCGCAGTTTCAGGGCGAGGTAGTCGATGTTCCAGTAGACGGCGGAGCGGCTGACCGTCGGCCATGCCGGGCGCAGTCGCCGTACGAGTTGGTCGACGGCGGGGGTCGGGGCGTGCGGTTCGCCGCGCAGGCGGGGCTCGCACAGGGCGGCCAGGACGGCGAAGCAGCGCTTGGTCCGGTCGAGCGTGAAGGCGGGTGCGGTCGCGGAGCCCGGGAGTTCGCGGGCTTCGGCGCCGGCGAAGATCTGGCGCGGCGCCCATACGTCGAAGGTCAGCAGGTCGCCCGCCGCGGGCAGGACGACGCGGGAGAACTCGAACGCCACGGGTGCGTCGACCCGGCCGGGGGGCGACCTTGATGTGCTCGCCCGCGCCTTCCGGGTTCTCCACCACGTAGGTCTGGCCGGCGCTGCGGTTGGTCAGGGGCCAGAAGTCGCGCTCTGCGGAGATCTCCCCGGCGATCCGGTGGACGCCTTCGTGGGCGATGGTGAGGCCGCCGGGTGTCTCGCGTCGGCCGAAGGCCAGACTCTCACCGGAGGCGATCCTGATCCGGCCGTCCGGGCGCGCGCATGCCGGAGGTACGACGATGACGCTGTACATGGACTTGTCCCCTCGTCAAGCCATGAGGGCCACCCTCCCCCGGTCGTGGTGGTGCTGGGCGTCCTCAGGTGCGGGTCGGGGCGCCGATGGTCAGTTCCACCTCGTCCTCCTTCTGTGTGAACTGCTTGATGTTCCAGGTGCTGTCGTCGATGGGGGTGCCGGCCGCGGTGGTGTAGGCGGCGACCGTGAGGGTCGGGCCTGTCGGGGGCTCGGTGCGGAGTTCTGCCGCGGTGGCCGTTCCGTCGGCGAAGCGCAGGTATACGTCGATCGGCTCCGGGGCCGCCGCGAAGGCCTCCGGGTGCGGGAGGCCCTGGACGCGGCAGCGTGCGCCCGGGAACAGGTGGGTGTGGGTGCAGAGGGCCTGGTGGGCGTCGGGGTGGGGCATGCGGGGCCTCTCCGTGGTGGTGCTCGGGCTGGGCGGGTGTCGTGCCGTGCGTGTGGGGCGGGTGTCGTGCCGTGCGTCGTGCCGTGTGTGTGGGGCGTGGCGCTTGGCGTCAGTACATCCGGGTTCGGCGGAGGGGTGGGTGTGCCACGCGGCGGCGTGCGTGCGCCGGTTGGTGCCATGTGGCATCGATGTGGTGCCAGTGTTGGCTGTGCGAGGCGCTTCTTCGGTGCCAATTCGGCGTTGGTGGTGAGGTTCTTGCAGGTCGGCGGCGTTTCTGAGGGGGCTGCGCCAAAGTGGCTCGACGTGGTGCCATTCGTGTGCCATCATGGCGTCATGGACCTCACCCCCTACGTCGACAATCTCCGGCGGGAACTCGCCGTCGCCGCGGAAGCCGGTGGCGACGAAGCCCGGGCCCTCGCCGAGCGGCTCAGCGCCCCGCTGGAGTCCGCCGCCCGGCTGACCCTGCTCAATGTGCTCTCCGCGGCCATGGGCGAGGTCACCCGGGAGCTGGCGCCCGGTTCGGTCGATGTGCGGCTGCGCGGGCTCGATCCGGAGTTCGTGGTGACGTCGCCGCCCGCGCCCGAGCCGGTGCGGGAGGCGCAGGAGGCGGTCGCGGTTCCCGTTGCGGCCGTCCCGCCGACGGCGGAAGCCGACGACGGGACCATGGTGCGGATCAACCTCCGCCTCCCGGCCCATCTCAAGGCGCGCGCCGAGAGCGCCGCGGCGGCGGAGGGCCTGTCGGTCAACGCCTGGCTCGTGCGCGCCGTGTCCGTCTCCCTCGACGGCGGTGGGCTCGCGAGCGCACCGGGGCGCGGCAAGGACGCGGGCGGTCGCGGCGGCTTCACCGGCTGGGTCCGCTAGCACCGGGAGCTGTCGGCTTCACTTCACCGGCTGGGTCCGCCGTCGCCGGGGCCTGCTCGGAACCACTTCACCGGCGGATCGCCGATCCCGCCGGCGTCACCGATCACGCGTCACTCGTCAGTCATCAGTCTTCACTCGTCACTGATCACCCATCACTTACCGGGCCACCGAGCCAAGAGAACGGGACCGTCATGCCTTCTTTCGATACCCCTGAGCCGATCTCCGCCGTCATCGAGCTGGACGCCGGCACCGCCCGGATCACCGCCGGCAAGCGCACCGACACCGTCGTCGAGGTGCTGCCGGGCAACGGATCCGACGAGGACGACGTACGCACCGTGCAGCAGACCCAGGTCTCCTGCACGGGCGGCCGTCTCACCGTCAGGACCCCGAAGAAGCGCTCCCTGTTCGGGAAGCCGGGCACCGTCGTGGTCAGTGTCGAACTGCCCGCCGGGTCCGATGTACGCGGCACCACCGCCCTGGGCGGCTTCTTCTGCGAAGGCCCCCTCGGGGAAGTGAAGCTCACGACCTCGCTCGGCGACCTTCAGGTGGACGAGGCGGCCCGCGCCGAGCTCAGGACCGATCACGGCGACATCCGGCTGGAACGCTCCACCGGGGACGCCGAAGTCGTCGGCTCCGGCCGGATCGAGGTCGGCGCGGTCGCCGGGGCGGCGGTCGTCAAGAACAGCAACGGTACGACCGGGATCGACGAGGTCGGTGGTGAGCTGAAGGTCAACGCGGCCAACGGCGACATCTCCGTGGGCGTCGCGCACGGCGACGTCGTCGCCAAGTCCGCCAACGGGCGGATCGAGATCGGCGTCGCCCGTGCCGGGGTCGACGCGACCTCCTCCAACGGCCGCATCCGGGTCGGCGATGTGACCCGCGGCCGCATCGCTCTGCGCACCTCCGTCGGCGACCTCGAAGTGGGCATCCACGAGGGCACCGCCGCCTGGCTCGACCTGAACCCCAAGTTCGGCACCGTACGCAACGCGCTCGGCGCCGCCGCCGGTCCCGAGGACTCCGACGAGACCGTCGAGGTGCACGCCCGGAGCGGGGCCGGCGACATCATCGTCCGCCGCGCCTGACCACGCCCGCGCCTGATCGCGCCCACACCCGACCCAGCCCATCCCCCGTCCACACCCGACCCCGCCCACGCCCGACCCACCGCTCGCGAAAGGGAACCAGCATGACTGTCATCCGGACCTCCGCGCCGCCCGCCGGCCGGGCCGCGACGCAGGCGATCACCGCCACCGGGCTGCGTAAGTCCTACGGCGACAAGCTCGTGCTCGACGGCATCGACCTGTCGGTGCCCGAGGGCACCGTCTTCTCCCTGCTCGGCCCCAACGGCGCGGGCAAGACCACCGCCGTCAGGATTCTGTCGACTCTCGTCACCGCCGACGCCGGCGAACTGCGGGTCGGTGGACACGATGTCGCCGCCGATCCGCAGGCCGTACGGGCCGCGATCGGCGTCACCGGGCAGTTCTCCGCCGTCGACGGGCTGATCACCGGTGAGGAGAACATGCTGCTGATGGCGGACCTGCACCATCTGCCCCGGCGCGAGGGGCGGCGGGTCGCCGCCGAGCTGCTGGAGCGCTTCGACCTCGTGGAGGCGGCGAAGAAGCCGGCCGCGGGCTATTCCGGCGGGATGAAGCGCCGCCTCGACATCGCCATGACGCTGGTCGGCTCGCCGCGGATCATCTTCCTCGACGAGCCGACCACGGGTCTGGACCCGCGGTCCCGTCACACCATGTGGGGGATCATCCGCGAGCTGGTCGCGGGCGGTGTCACCGTCTTCCTCACCACCCAGTACCTGGAAGAGGCCGACGAGTTGGCCGACCGTATCGCCGTGCTCAACGACGGGAGGATCGCCGCCGAGGGCACCGCGGAGGAGCTGAAGCGGATCGTTCCCGGCGGGCACGTCCGGCTCCGCTTCACCGACCCGGACGCCTACCGGTCCGCGGCCTCGGCCCTGCGCGAGGCCGCGCGCGAGGACCAGGCGCTGGCGTTGCGCCTTCCCAGCGACGGCAGTCAGCGTGAACTGCGCTCGATCCTCGACTGGTTGGACTCGGCCGGGATCGAGGCCGACGAGCTGACCGTCCACACCCCCGACCTCGACGACGTGTTCTTCGCGCTGACCGGCTCCGGCTCCGGCGCGTCCGCCCGTACCGACCAGTCGAAGGAGGCTGTCCGATGAGCTCGCTCGCCCTCGCCGTCCGTGACTCCACCACCATGTTGCGCCGCAACCTGCTGCACGCCCGGCGCTACCCCTCCCTCACCCTGAACCTGCTGCTCACACCTGTCATGCTCCTGCTGCTTTTCGTCTATGTCTTCGGCGATGTGATGAGCGCGGGCATCGGCGGCGGGGGCGCCGACCGCGCCGCCTACATCGCCTACATCGTGCCGGGCCTGCTGCTGATGACCGTCGGTTCCACCGTGGTCGGGACCGCCGTCTCGGTCTCCAACGACATGACCGAGGGCATCATGGCCCGCTTCCGCACCCTGGCGATCCACCGCGGCTCCGTGCTCGTCGGGCATGTCGTCGGCAGTGTGCTGCAGAGCGTGCTGAGCGTGATCCTGGTGGGCGCCGTCGCCGTGGCCATCGGCTTCCGGTCCGTGGACGCCACGGTCGTGGAGTGGCTGGCGGCGTTCGGGCTGCTGGTGCTCTTCGCCACCGCCCTCACCTGGATCGCCGTCGGCATGGGGCTGATCAGCCCGAACGCCGAGGCCGCCAGCAACAACGCCCTGCCGATGATCCTGCTGCCGCTGCTGTCCAGCGCCTTCATCCCGGTGGAGACGATGCCGGGCTGGTTCCGGCCGATCGCCGAGTACCAGCCGTTCACGCCCGCCATCGAGACCCTGCGCGGCCTGCTGCTCGGCAGCGGGATCGGCCACAACGGCTGGCTCGCCGTGGCGTGGAGCCTGGGGCTCGTGGTGCTCGGCTATCTCTGGGCGACCTCGAAGTTCGGCCAGGATCCGCGGTAGTCCGCTCGAAGTGCCTCAGCGGGCTGAGGAGATGCGGTGAGGGCCCGGGCCGATTTCTACCGAGGGGTAGGCGGCCCGGGATCCTTGTTATACCTTGCGTCTAACAAGCGGGTGGAGTGCTCGGGCGGCGGTGCGGGCCGTCGCCCCCGGCTCCGGACGGCCCGTCGCAGCACGGCTGTCGGCGTACGCGCATCACCACGCGGTACGCACCTGTACGCAGACAACCGCCACGATCAAGGATCACCGCACTCGACCCAAGGAGCCGCAGCATGGCCGGCAGCACCGTTCCGTCGAAGGTCCAGGAAAATCCCGAGGGCGACGACGTCGCGCGTCGGCTGCTCGACTCGGCCGCGCAGCTGGCGTACGACCCGGCCACCGAGGTGGACTGGGAGACGCCGCTGGACAAGGAGTTCCACGGCGCGAGCCCGGAGTGGTGCAGCCTCTACGGCACCGCGTACTGGGGCGAGTTGACCGAGGCTCAGCGCAAGGAGCTGACCCGGCAGGAGGCGGCCTCGGTCGCCAGCACCGGGATCTGGTTCGAGATGATCCTCCAGCAGATGGTGCTGCGCGACATCTACATGAAGAACCCGGCGGGCGCGGAGTTCCAGTGGGCGCTCACCGAGATAGCCGAGGAGTGCCGCCACTCGATCATGTTCGCGCGCGGCGCGCAGAAGCTCGGCGCGCCCCACTACCGTCCGCGCCGCGCGGTGATGGAGCTGGGCAGGGCCTTCAAGACGCTGGCGTTCGGCGAGGCGGCGTACGCGGCGATCCTGGTGGCCGAGGAAGTCCTCGACGTGATGCAGCGGGACTGGATGCGCGACGAGCGGGTCGTGCCGTTCGTCCGCACCATCAACAACATCCATGTGGTCGAGGAGTCCCGGCACATGAAGTTCGCCCGGGACGAGACCCTCAAGCGCCTGGAGGGCGCGGGGTGGGCGCGGCGGCAGATCAACGCGTTCGTCGTCGCCGTCGCCTCGTACTTCATCGTGACCAGCATGGTGAACCCGGAGGTCTACCGGAAGGCCGGTCTCGACAAGCGCCGGGCGCTGGCCGCCGCGAAGAGCAACGCGCACCACAAGTCGATGATGCGGTCGAGCTGTTCGGGGCTGATGGACTTCCTGGCCTCCGCCCGGCTGCTCACCAAGCCCGCCCTCGCGTTCTACAAGCGCGCGAACCTGATCTGAGCCGGGGCCATGACCTACGCCATCACCCAGACCTGCTGCAACGACGCCACCTGTGTGGCCGTGTGCCCGGTCAACTGCATCCACCCGACGCCGGAGGAACGTGCCTTCGGCTCCACGGAGATGCTCCACATCGATCCCCGGGCGTGCATCGACTGCGGCGCCTGCGCGGACGCCTGCCCGGTGGACGCGATCTTCCCGGTGGACGCGCTGTCCGCCGGGCAGCGGGAGTACGTGGACATCAACGCCGCCTATTACGAGGGCGAGGAGCGGCCTTCGGCCGGGGACGAGGTCGACGGGCCCAACTTCCATGTCTGGGGCGAGCCGGTCTTCGAGCGCAGTCTGCCGTCCGACTTCGGGCCGCTGCGGGTGGCCGTGGTCGGCACCGGTCCCGCCGGGATGTACGCGGCGCAGGATCTGCTGCTGCACACCGCCGCCGAGGTCACCCTGATCGACCGGCTGCCGGTGGCCGGCGGGCTCGTCCGGTACGGGGTGGCCCCCGACCACCCCGCGACCAAGAAGGTCGGCGACACCTTCTCCCGCTTCCACTCCCACCCCCGGGTCCGGATGCACCTGGGCATCGAGGTGGGCAGGGACGTCACCGCCGAGGAGCTGTCCGCCCATCACGACGCGGTGATCTACGCGGTCGGGGCCTCCGCGGACCGGCGGCTCGGGGTGCCGGGGGAGGAGCTGCCCGGGTGCCTGTCGGCGACCTCGTTCGTCGCCTGGTACAACGCCCATCCGGAGGCCGTCGCGCAGGGCGTCGATCTCTCGGCCGAGCGGGTCGTCGTGGTGGGCAACGGCAACGTCGCCCTGGACGTCGCCCGGATCCTGGTCGCTGACCCGGAGGCGCTCGCGGGCACTGACATCGCGGCCCACGCACTGGAGGCCCTGCGGGCGAGCCGGGTCCGGGAGGTGGTGGTGCTGGGGCGGCGGGGTCCGGAGGACGCCGCGTACACCCGCTCCGAACTCCTCGCGCTGAAGCATCTGCCGGGTGTGGAGCTGGTCGTGGACGACCACGATCCGCGTACGGGGGCGGCGATCGACGCGGCCGGGGCGGGCGACCGGGCCGGGGTGCTGCGGGGGCTGCCCCGGGTCCGGACGGACGCCGCGTCTGAGGGGGCGGGGGTCGGCCGGCGCATCGTGCTCCGCTTCCACTCCGAGCCGGTGGAGATCCTGGGCGACGGCGGGGTGCGTGCCGTACGCGTCACCGACGGCGGTGGCGCGGGCGCGGTGGACCTGGGCGCCGGGCTGTTGCTGCGGGCCATCGGCTACCGGGGGCTGCCGGTCCCCGGGCTGCCGTTCGACGAGGCCTCGGGCACCGTCCCGCACGAGGGCGGCCGGGTCGCCGGGCTGCCCGGCAGCTATGTGGTCGGCTGGATCAAGCGGGGGCCGTCCGGCGGGATCGGCGCCAACCGCACCTGCGCGGCGGAGACGGTCGGCACGCTCCTGGCCGACGCGGTCGCCGGGACGCTGCCCGCCCCGACGGGCGACGCCAAGGCCTTCCGGCGCCTGGCCCGGCAGCGCAACCGCCGGGTCGTGGACGCCCGCGGCCTGGCCGCGATCGACCGTGCCGAACGGGACCGGGGGCGGCGCGACGGGCGGCCCAGGGTGAAGCTCGCCACCGTCGAGGAGCTGGTCGCCACGGCGAGGTCCGGGCGACTGCTGCGGCTGGGCCGCTGACGTACGCCCGTATCGGCGCCGTACGCACGAAACGCGGTCCGGGGCCCGGGGCCCGGCGGTTCACCCCGCCGGACCCCGGACCCCGGACCGCAGTCCGTATTCGTACTTGTACGCGTACCGCTCAGGCCTTCGTCTGCGAAACCTCCGACGCTTCCCGCGTCCCCGCCGGTCCGGTCGCGGCGGCGGGCGGAAGGAGCGCGGTCGCCGGGCGTACGGGGATGAGGGCGGCGACGACCGCCGCCGCGAGGCCCACTCCGCAGCCGATCAGCATCGCGACGCGGAAGCCGTCCTGGGAGGCCAGGGCGAAGCCGCCGAAGTCCGTGGTCATCCGGGCCAGGACCACGCCGATCACCGCCGCCGCGAAGGACGTGCCGATCGAGCGCATCAGGGAGTTGAAGCTGTTCGCCGACGCGGTCTCGGACTGCGGCACCGCGCCCATGATGAGCGCGGGCATCGCCCCGTACGCGAAGCCGACGCCGGAGTTGCAGACGAGGGTGACGACCAGCAGGCTCCACGGCGAGTCCGCGCCGATCAGCGGTACGGACAGGCCGTAGCCGGCCGCGATGAGCAGGCTGCCGACGGCCAGGGTGACCTTCGGGCCCTTGGCGGCGGACAGCTTCGCGCCGACCGGGGACATCGCCATCATCATCAGGCCCGCCGGGGCCATCCACAGGCCCATCGCGAGCATCGACTGCCCCAGGCCGTAGCCGGTGGCCTCGGGCAGCTGGAGCAGCTGGGGCACGACGAGGGACTGGGCGTACATCGCGAAGCCGACCAGGATCGAGGCGGTGTTCGTCATCAGGACCTGGGGGCGGGCGGTGACGCGCAGGTCGACCAGCGGTTCGCTCAGGCGCAGTTCCCACCAGCCCCAGGCGGGCAGCAGCACCAGTACGGCGGCGAAGAGTGTGAGCGTCGTCGCGCTGCCCCAGCCCCAGTCGGCGCCCTTGGAGACGGCGAGCAGCAGGCAGATCAGGGCTGCGCCGAGGCCGACGGCCCCGAGCAGGTCGAAGCTTCCGGACCTGGTGGCCGGGCGGTCCCCGGGGACCAGGGCCAGGATCAGCGCGCCGACCGCCAGGGCCAGCACGGCGACCACCCAGAACAGCACCCGCCAGCTGGTGTTCTCCGCGATGGCGGCGGCGAACGGCAGGCCCAGCGCGCCGCCGACGCCCATCGAGGCGCTCATGATCGCGATGGACGGGCCGAGCTTCTCGGCCGGTACGACATCGCGCAGCAGGCTGATGCCGAGCGGGACGACGCCCATGCCCAGGCCCTGGAGTCCGCGCCCGGCGATCATCGGGACCACCGACGAGGACAGGGCGCAGACCACCGAGCCGAGGACCAGAGGGACGAGCGAGAGCAGCAGCATGCGCCGCTTGCCGTACATGTCGCCGAGCCGGCCGGCGACGGGCGTGGCCACGGCGGCGGCCAGCAGGGTGGCGGTGATGACCCAGGAGGCGTTCGAGGCGGAGGTGTCGAACAGCTTCGGCAGCTCCGCGATCAGCGGCACCACCAGGGTCTGGGTGAGCGCCGCCACGATGCCGGCGAAGGCCAGGATGCCGACCACGCCTCCCGGGCGGGCTGCGGGGGGTGAACTCTCCACGGGTACTGCTCCCTCTTGCCCTTCCGGGCGGTCCTTGCCCTTCCGGGCGAGTCGGCCGATGTGCCTTCGGTGTTCGACTATGCAAGATACATGGAATGTGCATCATGCATAACAGATGCATAATGCACATCTATCGTGATAGTCCTGTTCGACGAAGGAAGAGCGCGTGGACAAGCCCATCGACCGGATCGAGCGCGAGACCATGCTGCTCGGCCGGTACATGCATCTGCTGACCCCGCGCGTGGAGTGGCGGCTCGACCGCAGCGCCTACATTCTGCTGAGCCGGATCCAGGTCGAGGGCCCGATGTCCATCAGCCAGCTCAGCGAGGCCTTCGGCCTGGACGCCTCCACGCTCAACCGGCAGACCGCCGCGATGCTGCGGGCCGGGGTCGTCGAGCGCATCCCGGACCCCGACGGCGGCATCGCCCGCAAGTTCGCCATCACCGACGAGGGCGAACGCCGCCTCGACAACGACCGGACCAGGAATCTGGCGGGCCTCGCGAAGGTCCTCGCGGACTGGACGCCGGAGGAAGCCGAACAGCTCGCCTCCTCCCTCAGCCGGCTGAACCTCTCCATCGAACGCCTCGACGGACGGCCCTGGCCCCGCGACTGATCCCCGGGCGCTCGGGGCGGTGTCCTGGTCTACTGGAAGTGCGGGCCCCGATCCGGGATGGGGATGCTCATGCGACGCCGTCGACTCCGTACCCGTACGTTCCTCCCGGCTGCGGCCTGTGCCGGTGCCGCCGTGCTGCTGACGACCGGCTTCGCCCCGGCCGCCCCGGCCGACCGCACCGACCCGCGTACCGAGGTCGCCGTCCTCGACATCCCCGCCATCGGCGTCGACGACCTGGACGTGGTGCCGTACGAGGGAACCACCGACGACCGGCCCGGCAGCCGGATCCAGGACCGGGGCGTCGCGGCCAGCCCGTACGGGGAGCGGGGCGGCGTCGGGCCCGGGGACGTCGGCAACTACCTCGTCACCGCACACCGGTTGAGCGCCGGAGGGGTGCTGCGCGACCTGCCGGATGCGGAGAAGGGCGATTCTGTGTACGTGACGGAGGGCGGCACCCGCTACACGTACGAGATCACCGGGACCCGGCAGACGTCCTTCCGCAGCGAGCGGTCGCTCGCCGAGCAGCGGGCCGAGGTGCCGGGCCGGCCCGGTGCGGAGCCGACCCGGGCGATGATCACGCTCTCCACCTGCGCGACCCCCGAGGACGACGCGGCCGGGAACTTCTGGCGGGACGGGTTCGGCAACCCCGAGCACCGGATCGACAAGGTGGGGGTGCTGGTGGCGGAGCGCCCCGCGCCGTAGCCCGGCCCCACCCGCTTCGTGGTCCGGCCTCGCCCACGCCGTAGTCCGGCCTCGCCCGCTTCGTGGGTCCGGCCTCAGTGGCGGCCCGCGATGCGGTCCGCCGCCTTCGCGATGCGGTCGGTGCCGGGGCGCGGCGAGGTGGTCTCGCGGCGGTCGGCGGCGCGGTAGGCCGCGTACATGCCGTGCACGCCGAGCCAGCGGAAGGGCTCCGGCTCCCAGCGGCGGACCTTGTGGTTCACCCAGGGCAGGGCGGTGAGATCCGTCGGGCCCGCCTGGCCCGAGTCCTGCTGGATCAGGTCGCGCAGGGTGCGGGCGGCGAGGTTGGCGGTGGCGACGCCCGAGCCGACGTAACCGCCCGCCCAGCCCAGGCCCGTGGAGCGGTCCAGGGTGACCGTGGCGCACCAGTCGCGCGGGACGCCGAGGACGCCGGACCAGGCGTGGTCGACGTGGACGCCCGCCGTGGTGGGGAAGAGCCGGACCATCAGGTCGCGCAGGGCGGCCACCGTCGCGGGCTGGGTGCGGCCGTCGTTGTCGGTGGCCGAGCCGAAGCGGTACGGGTAGCCGCGGCCGCCGAGCGCGATGCGGTCGTCCGCGGTGCGCTGGGCGTAGAAGTAGGCGTGGGCCATGTCGCCGAGGGTCTCGCGGCCCTCCCAGCCGATCGTGTCCCAGACCCGGGCGGGCAGCGGCTCGGTGACGATCATGGAGGAGTTCATCGGGAGCCAGGTGCGCTTCTGGCCCTTGAGGCTCGCGGTGAAGCCCTCGGTGCAGCGCAGGACGTACGGGGCGCGGACCGTGCCGTACGGGGTGACGGCGTGCTTGGGCTTGATCTCGGTGACCGGCGTCGACTCGTGGATGGTGACGCCGAGCGCCTCCACCGCGTCCGCGAGGCCCTTGACCAGCTTGGCCGGGTGCAGCCGGGCCCCGTGCGGGGTCCAGCTGGAGCCGACGGCACCGGTCACATGGACGCGCTCGGCCGTCTCGCGGGCGCCGCGCAGGACCCGGTCCGTCTCCCCGAAGGCGATCTCGACGCTGTGGAAGTCCTTGAGGCGCGCGAGCTGGGCCGGGGTGTGGGCCACCTCCAGGACGCCGCCCTGGTGGATGTCGGCGTCGATCTTCTCCTCGGCGGCGGCCCGGACGACCTCGCCGACCGTCTCGTTCATCGCCTTCTGGAGCCGTACGGCGGCGTCGTGGCCGTGCAGCTTGGCGTACCGGTCGCGGCCCGCGATCCCGTTGTACAGCCAGCCGCCGTTACGGCCGGAGGCCCCGTAACCGCAGAACTTGGCTTCCAGGACGGTGATGTTGAGGAAGGGGACGGCCTTCTTCAGGTAGTACGCCGTCCAGAGTCCGGTGTAGCCGCCGCCGACGATGCAGACGTCGACGCTCGTGTCGCCGGGGAGGGGTTCGCGCGGGGCGGGGGTGCCCTCCTGCGCGTACCAGAACGATATGCCGCCGACGACGGTACTGACGGTGCTCATGATGCCCCTGGTGTCCCTGCCCGGTCCGGTGAGATGCCGAGCGTACGTGTGGCGGGACGTTACTGCGCGCGGGGCCGTTCCGTCTCCCCGCACTTTCGCGACCGCGTTGCCCCCGTCTCCCTAGGATCGGTGGCGTGATCGAGATCCCGGACGAACTGGCCGCCACCCAGTCCGCCTTCAACGGAGCCGCCGGGCGGGCGTTCGTCGCCGCGCTGCCGGACCTCGCCGAGCGGTGCCTGGAGCGGTGGGGGCTGCGGCCGGACGGCCCGTCCCTGTACGGGATGTGCGCGCTGGTCCTGCCGGTGGTGCGGGAGTCGGACGGGCGGCCCGCCGCGCTGAAGCTCCAGGCGGTGGACGAGGAGACGGTGGACGAACCGGTCGCGCTGCGGGCGTGGAGCGTCGCGGGGGCCGGGGCGGTGGAACTGCTCGACCATGACCCGGAGAGCGGCGCGCTGCTGCTGGAACGGCTCGACGAGCGGCGGCCGTTGTCCGGCGAGGCCGATGTGCGGGGCGCGGTGACGGTGCTCGGCGCGGTGCTGGCCCGGCTGGCGGCGGTGCCCGCGCCGGAGGGGCTGCGCACGTTGGGCGATGTGGTGGAGCGGATGCTCGCGGCGGTGCCGGATGCGGTGGGCCTGCTGGCCGACGAGGCGGACCGGCGGCTGCTCGGCGACTGCGCGGCGGCGGTGCGGGAGGTCGCGGGGGAGCCGGGGGACCGGCTGCTGCACTGGGACCTGCACTACGACAACATCCTGGCCGGGCGCGCGGACACGGGGCGGGCGGGGGAGTGGGTGGCGCTCGACCCGAAGCCGCTGGCGGGGGACCCGGGCTTCGAGCTGTTCCCGGCGCTGGACAACCTCTTCGACGCCGAGGAGGTGGTGTGGCGGTTCGACGCGTTGACGGAGGCGCTGGGCCTGGAGCGGGACCGGGAGCGGGCGCGGGCCTGGACGCTGGGGCGGGTGCTCCAGAACGGCCTGTGGGCGGCCCGGGGCGGCGAGGAGCGGATCTCGCCCGACCATGCGGAGATCGCGCGGCGATTGCTGGGGCGGTGAGCGGGGCGGCGGGCTGTCTACGCTGCGCCCATGATTCGTATCGCCACCCCCGACGACATTCCCGTCCTGCACGCCCTCGTGCGTGAACTCGCCGCGTACGAGAAGGCCCTCGACGAGGTCGTCGCCTCCGAGGCGCAGTTGGCCGAGGCCCTGTTCGGCGACCGGCCCGCCGCGTACGCGCATGTGGCGACGGCCGACGACGGCAGCGCCGAGGTCATCGGGTTCGCCCTGTGGTTCCTCAACTTCTCCACCTGGCGCGGTGTGCACGGCATCTACCTGGAGGATCTGTACGTCCGCCCCGAGCGGCGCGGCGGCGGCCACGGCAAGGCGCTGCTGACGGAGCTGGCGCGGATCTGCGTGGAGCGCGGCTACCAGCGGCTGGAGTGGTCGGTGCTCGACTGGAACGCCCCGTCCATCGCCTTCTACGAGTCGCTGGGCGCCCGGCCGCAGGACGAGTGGACGGTGTACCGGCTGACGGACGGGCCGTTGGCGCGGCTGGGCACCGCCTAGGGCCTGTCGTGGGGGTGCCCAGCCGCACACCTTCCGGCCACGCGCCTCCCGGTCACGGCTCCAGGACCACCTTGCCCATCGTGCCCCGGGTCTCCAGTGCCCGGTGGGCGGCGGCGGCCTCGGCCAGCGGGAAGCGCTGCACGGCGGGCCGCAGTCGGCCGGCCGCCGCCTCGGCGAGGGCGCGGGTCTCCAGGGCGCGCAGACCGCCGCCCTGCTCGAACAGTTGCGGGCCGAGGACGGACCCGGAGGTGATGGAGCGTTCGGCCAGTTCCTCGTCGGTGAAGGTGATCGGGCCCCCGTCGGCCCCCTGACCGGACCAGCCGTAGACGACGTGCTGTCCGCCGGGCCCGAGGAGGTCGACGGCGGCGCGGGCGGTGGTTCCGCCGACGGAGTCGTAGACGACGGTGGCGCGCAGGCCGGCCGCTTCGAGGAAGTCGCGGGCGTGGCGCGGCCAGTCGGGGCGGGTGTAGTCGAGCGCGAGATCGGCGCCCTCGGCCTCGGCCCGTGCCACCTTCGCCGGTCCGCCGGCCAGTGCGATCACGGTGGCGCCGGCGTTCTTCGCGTACTGGACGACGAGCGTGCCGATGCCGCCGGCCGCAGCGGTGACGACGACCACGGACTGAGGGGTGAGCGGGGTGAACGCGAGGATGCCGAGCGCGGTGCGGCCGGTGCCGATCATGGCGACGGCCTCGGCGGCGTCGAGCCCTTCGGGAATCTCGTGGAGCCGGTCGGCCTCGGTGACGGTGAGCTCGGCGTATCCGCCCGGCGCCGTGCCGATGTGGGCGACGACGCGCTTGCCGAGCCAGTCGGCGTCGGTGCCTTCGCCCAGCGACTCGACTGTTCCGGCGACCTCGCGGCCGGGAATGGTCGGGAGGTCCGGGGGCGCCGGGTAGGGGCCGGGCTCTCCTTCCCGCAGGACGGTGTCGATGAGGTGCACGCCGGCCGCGGCCACGGCGATCCGGACCTGGCCGGGGCCGGGGACGGGGTCCTCGGTCTTCTCGTGCACGAGGTTCTCGGCGGGGCCGAAGGCGTGGAGGCGTACGGCGTGCATGAAGGCTCCCTGGGGGCGGTGGGCTGGGCTGCGCCCCTCCCCATGGCGGCGGGGCGGGGCTCGTGCGCCCAGCCTCGTACCTCAGGTCCGGTTGAGGTCAACCCCGGATCCGGAGCGCTGTCCGGCCGCCTTCACGGCGAGCATCGCGGCTTCGAGGCCGCTGGTGAAGGAGACCTCGCTGAGGAGCCCGGGGGCGGCGACCTGGTCGCCCGCCAGGAAGATGCCGTCGCCCCGGACCACGGAGGGCCGGTCCCGCCAGGTGGTGCCGGGGCGGTCCACGGCCCCGGTGCGGCCGTCGGCGAGCGCCTCGACGCGCCAGGTGGTGCGCTCCCGCCAGCCGGGGAAGCCGAGGTCGAGAAGGTCCTCGGCGCGGGCGGTCCCCTCCGCCCGGCGCGCGTCGGGGCCGATCGGGAACTGGCCCTGGAGCAGCTGCTCGCCGGCCGGGGCGAGGCCTGGGTCCTGGGCGGTGAACCGTTCCAGCCAGCCGGGCGCGTCCAGGTCCGACACGACGAACGCGTCACCGCGCCGGGTGCGCAGGGCCAGGTCCACCAGGACGGTGCGGCCGCTCTCCCAGCTGAGCGACGGGTCGGCGAGGAGGGCGCGGGCGGCGTCGAGGGAGGTGGCGACGACCACCGGTCCGGTACGGGCCAGCTCGCCGAGCCCCCGGGTGTCGACGCGGGCGCCCGTCTCGACCGCCACTCCCAGGCCGCGGGCGTGCGCGGCCATCCGCTCGACGAGCCGCGCCCAGCCGCCGACCGGGTAGCGGGCCTCGGGCGGCAGCGAGGCGAGGCGGCGGAAGCGCTCCTGGACGAACCGGGCGGAGAGCGCGCCGGGGTCGTGGTGGAAGAGGGCGGTGGCGGCGAAGTTCGCGGCGGCACGGGCGCCCTCCTCGCCGACCCGGGCGGCGGCCCAGTCCAGGAACGTACCGTCCACCGGGGCCGTGCGGGCGCTGTGCCGGGCGAGCCGCAGCAGGGCCACGGGCGGGGTCCGGCGGGCGGCCCCCGCGCGGCGGAACCGGAAGCGGAGCCCTTCGAGGGGCGGTACGGAGACGACGGGGCCGAGCAGACCGCGCCGGGCCAGCCAGGTCCGGTGCGGCCCGCGCCGGTACAGGGCGTGCGGGCCCTCGTTGGCGCGGTGGGGGCCGTCCGCGGTCCTGGCCCGGCCGCCCAGGGTCCGGTGGCCCTCGTGCAGGGTGACCCGGGCGCCGGATTCGGCCGCGGTGATCGCGGCGGTCAGTCCGGCGAGGCCGCCGCCGATGACGTGGATCTGCTCCATGGCTGGAACTCCTTCGCTTCTTTGATGATGCGACGGATCGGGGGCGGCGGCGCGTGACATGGGACGCGGGGGCGTTGTCAGTGGGGTGCGTCACGATGGGGCCATGGCAACGAGTGCGGGCAGGACGGCAGGGGCGGCCAGGTCGGCCAGGGGCAAGAAGGAGACCGTCGCGGCGGCGCGGCGTCCGGAGGTGCGGTTGCCGCCGCTCGTTCCGTACGACGGCGAGGGCCTGGAGCCGGACGGCGACTACGACGGGGTGCGGTTCGACGGGGTGGACCTGACGGACGCCTCGGGGCGCGGTGCGCGGTTCATGGACTGCGCCCTGGACGACTGTGCCCTGGACCGTACGGAGCTGGCGCGGGCCCGCTTCATCGACGCGGTGCTGACGGGCGTACGGGGCGTGGGCACCGACCTCGCGGAGGCGTCGCTGCGGGATGTGGAGGTGGTGGACGCGCGGCTGGGCGGGGTGCAGCTGCACGGTGCGGTGCTGGAGCGGGTGGTGGTGCGCGGCGGCAAGATCGACTACCTGAATCTGCGCAAGGCCCGGCTGAAGGACGTCGTCTTCGAGGGCTGTGTGCTCTCCGAGCCGGACTTCGGGGACGCGCAGCTGGTCCGGGTCGAGTTCCGCGACTGCGTGCTGAAGCGGGCGGACTTCAGCGGCGCCCGGATGGAGTCGGTGGACCTGCGCGCGGTGGCCGAGCTGGACATCGCCCGCGGCGTGGACCGGCTGGCGGGCGCGGTGATCAGCCCGTCGCAGCTGATGGAGCTGGCCCCGGCGTTCGCGGCGCAGATCGGGGTGCGGGTGGAGGCCTGAGCGGCCCCGGGCGCTTCCCGTACGGGCGTGTCACATGCGGGGGAAGCGGGCCTGGAGGTCCCAGATCACGGGGTTGTCGGCCAGGCCGTCGTGCATGTCGGCCAGGTCGGCGATCAGGTCGTGCAGGAAGTCGCGGGCCTCGCGGCGCAGGAGGGAGTGGCTGAAGGTGAGCGGCGGCTCGTCGCCGGGCATCCAGTCCGCCTCGACGTCGACCCAGCCGAAGCGCCGCTCGAAGATCATGACGTCCGAGGATTCGGTGAAGTCCAGCTCCGCGTACTGCCGCCGGTGCGAGCGGTTGCCGCGCGGGTCCTGGTCGATCTGCTCGACGATGTCGCACAGCGCCCACGCGAAGTCGAGCACCGGCACCCATCCCCAGGCTGTGGACACCTCGCGGTCCGCCTTGGTGTCCGCGAGGTAGACGTCGCCGGAGAACAGATCGTGCCGCAGCGCGCGGACGTCCGCGCGGCGGTAGTCGGTCTGCGGGGGGTCGGGGAAGCGACGGGAGAGGGAGTAGCCGATGTCGAGCACGGATCGATGGTGTCATGCCCGTTGGGGGCGGCCCGCCACGATCGGGTGAAGCGCCATGGGTTTGCCGGACGCATATGCAGGTCGGCCTCTAGCGTCCGGCTCATGGTCAGTTCGCCGCATGAGGCTCATCATCGGATCTTCCAGAAGAATCCGGGTCTGTTCACGAGCGCCTTCCGCACCCTGGGCATTCCCTTCCCGGATCCTGTCGCCGTTTCGCTCATGGACACGGACCTCACGGAGATCAGACCGCTGGAACGGCACGTGGACACGCTGATGCGTATCGATGTGGCGGGTGGGGACTCCCTGTTGCTGGCGATCGAGGCACAGAGCAAGAAGGACCCCGACAAGCGCAGCAGTTGGGCCTACTACCTCGCCCATCTCTATGCGAAGTTCCGCTACCCGTGTGTGCTCCTGGTGGTCTGCCGGGACAAGGGGACGGCGGAGTGGGCGGCCGAGCCGATCCGTATCGGCTTGGACAAGCACCCGAGCCTGGTCGTCTTCCCCTTGGTGCTCGGGCCGCACAACGTACCGATGGTCATGGAGGCCGCCAGGGCGGCCGAGGACATCCCGATGGCCGTCTTCTCGGCGATCACCCATAGTAACGATCACGACATCGCTGCCATACTGGAGGCTCTCGCCGAGGCGCTCCGGGCCACGGACGCCGATGCCGCAGCGGTCTTCGCCGAATTCACCGAGGCGGGTCTGGGAGCCACCCCGGCCCGTGAGATCTGGAGGAACCTGATGGGCACTGGTCTCAGCCACTTCCGCGGCTTCGTCGCCGAGAGCTTCCGTGACGAAGGACGTGTCGAGGGGCGTGTGGAGGGGCGCGTCGAGGACATTCTGCGGATTCTTGAGGTGCGCGGCGTGGCGGTGCCGGACGAGGCGCGACAGCGCATCAGCTCCTGCACGGACCTCGCCGTGCTGGATGTGTGGTTCGAGAGGGCTGTCACCGCGGCGACCGCCGACGCGGTGCTCGACGGCGGCTGATACGGCAGACACGGCGGCTACGGCAGCAGGCGCTGCTCCTTGGCCACCGACACCGCGCCCGCGCGGGTGTCGACGCCGAGCTTGTCGTAGATCCGGCCCAGGTGGGTCTTGACCGTGGCCTCGCTGATGAACAGGGCGCGGGCGATGTCGCGGTTGCCGAGGCCCTGGGAGAGCTGGGCCAGGATGTCGCGTTCGCGGTCGGTGAGGCTGGGGCGGGGGCTGCGCATCCGGGCCATCACCCGGCTGGCGACGGGCGCCGAGAGGGTGGTGCGGCCCTGGGCGGCGGAGCGGATCGCGGCGAACAGTTCCTCGGGGCGTTCCGCCTTCAGCAGGTAGCCGGTGGCCCCCGCCTCGATGGCGCGGGTGATGTCGGCGTCGGTGTCGTACGTGGTCAGCACCAGGACGTGGACCGTGCCGTCGGCCGCGATGCGGCGGGTCGCCTCGACGCCGTCGATGCCCTCGCCGAGCTGGAGGTCCATGAGGACGACGTCCGGGGTGAGGCGGGCGGCGAGCACCACGGCCTCCTCGCCGCTGCCGGCCTCGCCGACGACCTCGATGTCCGGTTCGCTGCCGAGGAGGGCGAGCAGCCCGGCGCGGACGACCACGTGGTCGTCGCAGAGGAGGATCCGTACGGGGGTCGTCTGTGGGTCCTGGCCGGTCATGAGGGTTCCTCCGGGGCGGTGAATGTCGGAGTGAGCGGGACCTCGGCCGAGAGCACCGTGCCCTCGCCCGGCGCCGACTCGATCGTGAGCGTTCCGCCGAGCTGGTGCACGCGGGCCCGGATCGCCGGGAGCCCGTGGCCGCGGACGCCGCTCACCGGACGCGGCCCGTCCGGCTCCACGGTGAAGCCGCGGCCGTTGTCGCCGATGTCGAGGACCACCCGGTCGTCCAGGTGGGTCAGGGTCAGCCCGGCGGCGGTGGCCCCGGCGTGCTCGCGCACATTGGCCAGGGCCCCCTGGGCGATGCGCAGCAGGGCGGACTGCACCCGGTCCGGCAGCGGGGCGTGCGGGGTGCCCTCCACATGGCAGTGGACGGTGAGCGCGCCCGCCGCCTGGGCGCTCTCGCGGGCCGCCAGCGCGTGCAGGGCCGCCTCCAGGCCGCCGCCCTCCGCCAGGTCGGCCGGGGCCAGGTCGTGGACGAAGCGGCGGGCCTCGGCGAGGTTGCGTTCCGCGATGCCGGTGGCCGTACGGACATGGCGGCGGGCGGCCTCCGGGTCGGCGCTCCAGGTGCGGTCGGCCGCCTGGAGCAGCATCTGCTGGCTGGACAGGCCCTGCGCCAGGGTGTCGTGGATCTCCATGGAGAGCCGCTGGCGCTCGGCGAGGGTGCCTTCGCGCCGCTCGGTGGCCGCCAGTTCGCGCCGGGTGCGGAGCAGGTCGTCGATCAGCTCGCGCTGACGTGCGGCCAGTTCCCGTTGGCGTACCGCCTGGCGTTGCATATGGACGAAGACGGCGGTCGCCACGGCGGCCACGGCGGGCGGGGCGAGGACCAGGTTCGGGTCGAACCCGGTGGCCAGGCGCAGTTGCGCGGCCACCACGAACGCGGTGAGCAGGGCCACCAGGGCGAGGGCCGCGCGCGGCGGCAGGATGCGCAGCCCGGTGTAGAAGAGCGGCACCGCGCACCACGCGAAGCTCGGCGCGAGGACGACCAGCACCATCCAGACGAGGACGAGCACGCCGAGCCAGGTGAGCCGACGCGGGGTGGGGCGCGAGCCGAGGACGGGGCCGAGGAGGTACAGCACCGCCAGGGTGACCGACAGGGCGATGATCCACGGGGTGCGGGCCTCACCGGGGTGCCGCATCAGGAACCGGGTCAGCGAGGCGCCCAGCAGCAGGAAGAACGCGGCGTGCATGAGGAGCGCGAGCCAGCGGGCGTCCGGGTCGGACCCGGAGATCCCGGAGATCCCGGAGCTCTCGGCCTCGGACCTGGAGATCCTGGAACTCCCAGCCCCGGTACCGGAGCCCTCGGCCGCCTCCGGCGAACCGCTGCGGTGCTCCACCCCGTACCTCACGTTCCGTGCGTTCCGTCGCTGACCTGCGTAAACCTCTCCATGGTGACCCGGTCCGGCCACCCCCGCATCAACCGATCGGCTGATGGGGGCGTCGGCCGACCCGCGCGTCGCTTGCAGCCGGTACGTCGACCGTACGGGGCCGGATCCGCCGGGAGGATCGATACCAGAGCGAAACGCCCGGACACCTCCGGGCCGCCTCGCACCCCGAACCCCCGGGCCGCCCCCGGATCACCAAGGAGCCACCATGAAGAAGCTGTCGCTGCGCACCCGTGTCGTCACCGGCGCCGTCGTCGTCGCCGCCCTCGGGGCCGGCACCTTCGGTGCGATGTCCGCCAGCGCCTCCTCCCCGGCGGCCGCCCCGGCCGCCGCGGTCAAGGCCGACACGAACAACCGCAACCTCCAGCAGTCCACCCACCTCACCGTGGCCGCCGCCACCAAGGCCGCGCAGGCCACGCTGGACGCGGCGAAGAAGGAGAACCAGCGGGTCTCCGTCGCGGTCGTCGACCGCAACGGCAACACCATCGTCACCCTGCGCGGCGACGGCGCGGGCCCGCAGTCCCCCGAGTCCGCGGTGAAGAAGGCGTATACCGCCGTCTCCTGGAACGCCACCACCTCCGAGCTGACCAAGCGCCTGGAGCAGGCCCCGAACCTGAAGGACATCCCCGGCACCCTGTTCCTCGCGGGCGGCGCCCCGGTCCAGGTCAAGGGCGCCCCGGTGGCGGGCATCGGTGTGGCCGGCGCGCCCAGCGGCGACCTCGACGAGAAGTTCGCCCAGGCGGGCGTCGCCGCCCTCGCCCGGTAGTCACGCCCGCTCGCAGCGGAAGCCCCCAGCGGAGCCCTCAGCGGAAGGAAGACCCATGAACGCCCTCGATCACGACCTGCTCACCGCCGCACGCACCGGCGACACCGAAGGTGTGCGCACCGCGATCGAGGGCGGCGCCCGGGTCGACGTCCGCGACGAGGAGTTGCGTACGCCGCTGCTCCTCGCCGTCCACGGCGACCACGTCGAGGCGGCCCGGCTGCTCGTGGCCGCCGGGGCCGACCCGAACGCCCAGGATCTGCGCGAGGACAGCCCGTGGCTGGCCACCGGGGTCACCGGCAGCGTCGCGATGCTGCATGTGCTGCTGCCGGCCGGCCCGGACCTGACCCTGCGCAACCGGTTCGGTGGCGTCTCCCTCATCCCGGCGAGCGAACGCGGCCATGTCGCGTACGTACGGGAGGTGCTGCGGGTCACCGATATCGACGTCGACCATGTCAACCGGCTCGGCTGGACCGCCCTGCTGGAAACGGTGATCCTCGGCGAGGGCGGGCTCGCGCACCAGCAGGTCGTGGAGCTGCTGCTCGCGGCCGGGGCGACCCGGGACCTGCCGGACGGCGACGGGGTCACCGCGCTCGCCCACGCCGAACGACGCGGCTTCGCCGAGCTCGCCGCCCTGCTGCGAGCCGCAGCATGACCGGCGCCCGCGGCCCCCACGCCGTCTCCTGGACCCCGCGCGCCGCCTTCTGGACCCCGCGCGCCGCTTCCTGGAACCCCCGAGCCGTCTCCCGGACCCCGCGAGCCGTCTCCCGGACCCCGCGCGCCGTCTTCCGGAACCCCCGAGCCGGCTCCCGGACCCCCGGCGTCCGCGAGGCCTCCCCGGCCCGCACCCCGCGCCCAGCCCCCCGCGCCCGCCGTCTCACGCTCGGCCTGCTCGCCGCCGCCCTGCTCGCCGGATGCGCGACCGGCACGACGGAGGCGGCACCGGGCGCCTCGGGCGCCCCGGACACCTCCGCCGCGTCCGGAGCGTCCGACGCCGTCGCGACCCCCGACCCTTCCCGCGCCCCCGCCGGCCGCACCCCCGAAGGCACGCTCCTCGTCGCCGACTTCGGCAGCGACACCGTGACCTTCGTCGACCCGGGCCGGGACGGTTCCGGGGAGGGCGGGGCCCCCATCGCCTCGGTGCAGGTCGGTACCGCGCCCTACGGACTCGTCGTCGGCGAGGACGGGCGGGCCTGGGTCGCCACCGCCGAGGGCGTCGCGGTCGTCGACACGCAGCGGCGGACCCGGCTCGCGCTCGTCCCGTACGAGACCGAGTCCGGCCCGGTCACCACCGGCGAGTACCGGGGCGGCGGCATGGGCGTCGCCCTGGCCCCGGACGGGGAACACGTCTACGTCGGGGTCAACGTGCCCGGCGGCAACGGCGCGGTCGAGGTCATCGACACCGCCACCCGCGAGGTCACCGGCACCGCGCCGGTCGGCATGCGCCCCTTCGATGTGGACGTGTCGGCGGACGGCCGCGAGGTGTACGCCACCGGTCACGACTCCTTCGACGTGACGGCGGTGGACGCGGACACGCTGAGGACCCGGCGCATGGAGGTCGCCCCGTACGGCACGGAGGGCGGGCTCGGCTCCTGGCTGAAGCCGCACTACGCCGTCGTACGCCCCGCCGACGGCAAGCTGCTGCTGCCCTTCGAGGGGGAGCGGCTGGCCGTACTCGACCCGCGCACCGGGAAGGTGACGGTCGAGCGGATGACCGCCGACACCCACCAGCACGGCGCGGCCCTCGCCCCCGACGGCACCCTCCTGGTGGTCGGCACCGGCCCGATCGGCCCGGACGACCAGGAGCCCTCGCTCACCGTCCGCACCCCGGACGGCACGGAGCGCATCGTTCCGCTGGACGGGCCGCACGAGGACGTGGCGGTATCCGAGGACGGCCGCACGGCGTACGTCACCGGCGGCTTCACCCGCGACGGGTACTGGAACGGCATCACGGTCGTCGACCTGGACGACGAGGAGAGTGAGCCGGTTCGGCTGACCGCGGGCAACCGGCCGCTCGGTATCGCCGTCCTCTGAGCTGGAGCCGCCCGTTCTTCCCCCGAGGCGGGCGGCTCCTTCGGCCCCGGTCAACGGCCCCGGGCAACGGTCCCGGGCAGCGGCACGACAGGCCCTACGATCGACCGGGTGAATCAGCAGAACCCGGTCCGTCGCCGCACCGCCCACGTCCCCGTGCTCCTCGCCCTCGCTCTTCTCGGCGGGGGCTGTTCGGGCGGGGTCGAGGGCACTCCGGGCGCGGTCGGGCTGCGCGATCCCTACTTCCCCGGGCTCGGCAACGGCGGCTACGACGTCACCCACTACGGTCTGGAGCTCGACGTCGACCCGGCCGCCGACCGGCTGCGCGGCACGGCCACGATCACCGCCCGCGCCACCCAGGACCTGAGCGCCTTCCACCTCGACCTGCTCGGGCTCGACGTCGAGAGCGCCACCGTCGAGGGCCGCCGGGCCGCCGTGAACCGGGCGGGCAAGGAGCTGACGCTGCGTCCGGCGGCCGAGGTCGAGGACCGGCTGCGCAAGGGGCGCACGTTCACCGCCGTCGTGCGCTACTCCGGCTCCCCGCGGACCGTCACCGACCCGGACGGGTCGAAGGAGGGCTGGCTGCGGACGGCGGACGGCGCGGTCGCGCTCGGCGAGCCGACCGGGTCCATGGCCTGGTTCCCCGGCAACCACCACCCGAGCGACAAGGCCGCGTACGACATCGCGATCACGGTCCCCGAAGGGCTCGCCGGGATCTCCAACGGCGAGCTGGTCTCCCGCCGTACGGCGAACGGACGCACCGCCTACCGCTGGCGGACCGCCGAGCCGATGGCGAGCTATCTGGCGACCGTCGCCGTCGGGCGGTTCGTCACCGAGGAGTCGGTGACCCCCGACGGTGTCCGGCTGTTCACCGCCGTGGACCCGGAGTCGGCCGCCGCGAGCGAGGACGTGCTGGCGCGGATGCCGGCCGTACTGAAGTGGTCGGCCGGGAAGTTCGGCCCGTACCCCTTCTCCTCGGCCGGGGCGATCGTCGAGCGGACGGGCGACTCGGCCTACGCCCTGGAGACCCAGAACCGGCCCGTCTACCCCGGCCCGCCCGACACCGGCCTCCTCGTCCACGAGCTGGCCCACCAGTGGTTCGGGAACTCCGTCACCCCGAAGACCTGGCAGGACATGTGGCTGAACGAGGGCTTCGCGACGTACGCGGAGTGGCTCTGGGCCGCGGACCACGAGGACGTACCGGTCGAGGAGAGCTTCGCCGAGGCGTACGAGGACGACGCGAACTGGGCCTTCACGCCCGCCGATCCGCCGTCCGCCGCCGAGCTGTCCGAGCCGCCGGTCTACGGGCGCGGGGCGATGGTCGTGCACCGGATCCGGCTCGCCGTGGACGACGACGCGGAGTTCTTCGCCCTGGTCAGGGGGTGGACGAAGAAGTACCGGCACGGCAACGCCGCCACCGACGACTTCACCGCGTACGTGGAGGAGGAGACCGGGCAGGACCTCACCGAGCTGTGGGACGCCTGGCTGTACGGCGGAAGCCGGCCGCCCGTGAAGGGCTGACCGGCTCCCGTACTTCCTGGTGTGACGCGTTACTTGACGTTGACCCCGGTCCAGGTGGCCGAGACCGCCTTCAGCTCCTCGCTGTCCGCGCCGAACAGGTCGGTCGCCGCCTTCTCGGTCGCGACGCGCGCGCCCGCGTAGTCGGTGGTGGAGGTCATGTAGACGGAGAGGGCCTTGTACCAGATCTGGTAGGCCTTCTCGCGGCCGATGCCCGTCAGCGTCGAGCCGTCGGCGGTCGGGGAGTCGTAGTCGACGCCGTTGATCGTCTTCTTTCCGCTGCCCTCGGCGAGCAGGTAGAAGAAGTGGTTGGCGACACCGGAGGAGTAGTGGACGTCGATGTCGCCGAGGTTCTCGTCCCAGTAGTCCGCCGAGCTGCCGTCCTTGCTCGGCTGGTCCATGTAGCGCAGCGGGGTGCCGTCGCCGTTGATGTCGATCTTCTCGCCGATGAGGTAGTCGCCGGCGTCCGAGGCGTTGTCGGCGAAGAACTCCACCGAGGCGCCGAGGATGTCGCTGGTCGCCTCGTTGAGGCCGCCGGACTCGCCCGCGTAGTCCAGGTTGGCGGTGGCGGAGGTGAGCCCGTGGGTCATCTCGTGGGCCGCGACGTCGATGGAGGTGAGCGCGTTCTTGTTGCCCTCGCCGTCGCCGTACGTCATGCAGAAGCAGCTGTCGTCCCAGAAGGCGTTGACGTAGGACTCGCCGTAGTGGACCCGGGAGTAGGCGGCCTTGCCGTCGCCCGCGATGCCGTCGCGGCCGAGCGCCGTCTTGTAGAAGTCCCAGGTCTTCGCCGCGCCGTAGTGGGCGTCGACGGCGGCGGTCTGCCGGTCCTCGCCGGTGCCGTCGCCCCAGGTGTCGTCGTCGTCCGTGACGAGTTCGCCGGTGCCGGAGGAGCCCTGGTTCAGGTCGTACGTCTTGTGCCCGCCGCGGTCGCCGTCGGTCAGCTCGAAGCCGGAGTCGGACTTTGTGGTGGTGAGCTCGACCTCGCCGCTGTACTGGCTGTTGCCGGTGCCGGTCTCGATCGCCTCGTAGCTGTGCAGCTTCTTGCCGGTCGTGGCGTCGGTGATGGTGTGGACGCGGCTGGGCGTGCCGTCCTTCTGCACACCCGTTTTGACGGTCTCCCAGGCGAGGACGGGCGATCCGCCGCCCGCGTAGATCACCTTGCGGGCGCTGGCCGCGGCCTTCAGCTTCGGCGTCGTCGACGCCACGGCTATCTTCGCCTTCGTCGCCTTGTCCACGCTCTTGAGCGTGCCGTCGGCGGCGGTGTGGGTGACGAGGTCGCCGCCGAGGACGGGCAGGCCGTCGTAGGTGCGCTCGTAGCGGGTGTGGACCGTGCCCGTGGCGTCCTTGACGACGTCGCGGACGATCAGCTTCTCCTGGCCGCCGAGCTTCAGGGCCTTCGCCGCCGAAGAGGCGTCCGCCTGCGCCGACTTGATCGCCGTGGCGCGCTGCGCCGAGGGGTTCACGCCGAGGGCGGCGGCCGTGGAGGGCGTCTTCGCGGTGGTACGGGCGTCGTCGCCGCCGGGTGTGGCGACGGCGGACCCGGCCTGGACACCGGCGACCACCATCGCGGCGACCGCCGCGAGTGCTGCGAGCCGACGGGTGCCGCGCGTGCGGGAGTTGTGGGGGGTGGTGTGGAGGTTCATGTGTGTTCTCCGTTGGTCGTCCTGTGGGGGGACTACGAGCGGAGAGCGTGCCACCAAATGAGCGAAGTTGACGGTGTGCCGACAATTGCCTCACATTTTTTTGACCAGTTCTTGTACGAATGGGGTGCTGTGCTGTCCGGTATTCGGTGAAGTGGCGGGTTTTCTCGGTACTGGGCGCTCGGCCTGACGGTGGCTCACCCACGCCGGAGCCCCCGGCCGCGATCGCGGCCGGGGGCTCCGGTGAAGCTGTTGTGCGCTCGGGTCAGAGGTTGACGCCGAAGTCCTGGGCGATGCCGCGCAGGCCGGAGGCGTACCCCTGGCCGACCGCGCGGAACTTCCACTCGGCGCCGTTGCGGTAGAGCTCGCCGAAGACCATGGCGGTCTCGGTGGCGGCGTCCTCGCTCAGGTCGTAGCGGGCGATCTCGGCGCCGCCGGCCTGGTTGAGGATGCGGATGAACGCGTTGCGGACCTGGCCGAAGTTCTGGCTGCGGTTCTCGGCGTCGTAGATGGAGACCGGGAAGACGATCTTGTCGACGTCGGCCGGCAGGCCCGCGAGGTTGACGTTGATCTGCTCGTCGTCGCCCTCGCCCTCACCCGTGACGTTGTCACCGGTGTGCACGATGGTCTGGTCCGGCGTCGACTTGTTGTTGAAGAAGACGAAGTGGCCGTCCGAGACGACCTTTCCGCCCGGGTTGACCGCGATCGCCGAGGCGTCGAGGTCGAAGTCGGTGCCGGTGGTGGTGCGGACGTCCCAGCCGAGGCCGACCGTGACGGCGGTAAGGCCCGGTGCCTCCTTGGTGAGCGAGACGTTGCCGCCCTTGGACAGGCTTACTGCCATGGGAAGTCCCTTTCCTCGTCGTGTGCGGGCTTCGTGCCATCACGAAAGCTACCGTCACCCGTCATAACGCAAGCAGCAGACCACGAGGTTCCTGGTCGCTTTACTTTCTTTGCCGAACTTCCGGCCTTCCGGTGAGCCGACTCGTACGGCTGTCGCAAAAGAAGGTGACGAAGGGGGCACGGGGAAGGGACCATGGGTGTCATGTCCGGGCCCTATGTCATCCGCGGCTCGGTCTCCCTCCCGGAGGCCGAGCTCATGTGGCGTTTCTCGCGGTCCTCCGGGCCCGGCGGCCAGCACGTCAACACCAGTGACTCCCAGGTGGAGCTGCGCTTCGACCTGGCGGCGACCGACGCGCTGCCCGAGGTGTGGAAGGCGCGGGCGCTGGAGCGGCTCGCGGGCAGGCTGGTGGGCGGGGTGGTCTCCGTACGGGCCTCCGAGCACCGCTCCCAGTGGCGCAACCGCGAGACGGCCGCCGTGCGGCTCGCCGCCCTCCTGGCCGAGGCCACCGCGCCGCCGCCCAAGCCGCGGATCAAGCGGAAGATCCCGCGCGGGATCAACGAGCGCAGGCTGCGCGAGAAGAAGCAGCGCGGCGACACCAAGCGCGGGCGCTCCGGACGCGACTGGTAGGCGTCGGCCCGTGGAGCCGTACCGGTACCGCCGGCGCGCGGAACCGGAACCGGAACGGCCGTCAGCCCAGTTGGCGGTAGCGACCCTTGAAGTACGTCAGCGGTTCGCCCTCCGCGCTCGGCAGGTTCGCCGTGAGCACCCGCCCGATCACCAGGGTGTGGTCCCCGGCCACCACGCGCTGCTCGGTGCGGCACTCCAGCGTCGCCAGCGCCCCGCCGATCAGCGGTGCGTGCGTCACCTCGCCCCGTACGTACGGCACGTCCTCGAACAGCAGCCGGTCGCTGATCCGGCCCTTCATGGCGAACCGGCCCGCGATGTGCCGCTGGCTCGCGGCCAGGACGGAGACCGCCCACAGCGGCTGCTCGTCCAGCAGGTCGTCCATCCGGGAGCCGTTGCGCAGGCTCACCGTCACCAGGGGCGGTTCCAGGGACACGGACATGAAGGCGGTCGCCGTCATGCCCACGTCCTCGCCGCGGCCGTCCTCGTCGAGAGGCGGTTCCTGGGCGGTCACCAGCACCACCCCGGCGGCCAGCCGCGCGAGTGCGGCACGGAACTCGTCGTTGCTCACCCCCTCAGCATGGGGGATGGGATCGGGGCGCGGGGTGGGGGGCTTCGTCTGGAGCACACCCCGACGCTAACCGCGGGGGCCGGGCGGTCGCATCGGGCCAGGGGACCAGGCCGGTCCTAGGACCGGTCGTACGCCCCGGAACGACCACCGTCGCCGGGAGTCACCGGCAAACCGTGATCATCTGTTGTGACTTGAGTCACAGAGTCCATTTTCTGCTGACCCTGTGTACCGGGTGCACAGCTCACTGTGATTCAGTGGCCGTGACACTGCAACAAGTACGTCGATATGAAACCTGGAGTTGCTGTCGAGGTCTCGGGGAGTGCGAGCAATGGAGGCCGAGTCGGAACCGTACGTCCGCCTTGCGACCATGCGGCAGCTGCATCAGGCCGTCGCTGATCTCAATACGGCGCGGAGTCTGGCGGACACGCTGCAGACCGTGGCCGACGGCATCGTCTCGGGCCTCGGTTACGAGCTGGGCTGCGTCAACCTGGTCCGGCCGGACGGCGACCTCGTCATCGCCGCCTTCGCGGGCAACGCCGCCGCCGAGGCGCTGATCACCGGCCGCGTCGGCTCCCGTGCGTCCTGGGAGCGCCGGCTCTCCATGGGCGAGGCCTGGGACAACCTCCGATTCATCCCGCACACCGAGGGCTGGGTCCTCCTCGACGACGACGTACCGCAGTGGCACACCGAGGGGCCCGAGCCCCGGTTCGAGGACGAGTGGCACCCGCTGGACCGGCTCTACGCCCCGATGTACGCCTCCGCGGGCGGCCGGGACCTCCTCGGGGTCATATCCGTCGACCGGCCGCGCAACGGGCGCCGCCCCGGCGCATGGGGGCGCGAGGCGCTCCAGATGTACGCCTCTCAGGCCGCCATCGCGATCAGCAACGCCCGCCTGCGGGCCAACATGCAGCGCGCCCTGGTCCGGCTGGAGCGGGAGCAGCAGGCGCTGCGGGCCAGCGAGGAGTCCTTCCGGCAGGCCTTCGAGTACGCGCCCAGCGGCATGGCCATCGCCGAGATGGGCGGCGACCAGCAGGGCAGGCTGCTGCGCACCAACGACGCCCTGTGCCGGCTGCTCGGCCGCCCGGCCTCCGTCATGCGCCGCTACTCCTTCGCCGACCTGGTCCACCCCGAGGACATCGGCACCCTGCTGCGCACCTCCGCCGAGGGTGGCCGGGCCGAGCTGCGCCTCAGCCGCCGGGACGGCACCTACCTCTGGGTCTCGCTGCGCAACTCCGTCGTCGCGGACACCGCCGACGGGCCGCGCTTCCTGCTCACCCATGTCGAGGACATCGAGGAGCGCAAGCGCCACGAGCTGAACCTCGCCCACCGCGCCTCGCACGACGCGCTGACCGGGCTGCCCAACAGCGCCGAGCTGAAGTCGCGGCTCAGCGCCCGGATCTGCGAGCGGCCGCACTCCCCGGCCGCGACCGCGATCGAGGCGCTGGACGCGGCGTACGGAGACGTCGAGTCGTCCCTGACCCACGGCTACCAGGCCGACGGCTACGAGGGCGAGGCGATTCCCGGCGGCGGGCCCTTCGACCACCATGTGCACGCGGAGGCCCCGGATCCGGCGCACGACGACGGGACGAAGGGGCTCGCGGTCCTCTTCTGCGACCTCGACGGCTTCAAGTCCATCAACGACCGCTTCGGGCACCACACCGGCGACGCCGTGCTGATCGAGGTCGCCCGGCGGCTGAGCACCTGTGTGCGGGACGGCGACACCGTCGCCCGGCTCGGAGGTGACGAATTCGTCGTCCTCGCCGACGGCCTCGGGGCGGCGGACGCCGCTGACCTGGCCGTTCGTCTGCGAAATGCCATTATTCCGCCCATAAGGGTCGACGGCCGGGCGGTCCGGGTCGGAGCGAGTTTCGGCATCGGCTGGGCCGAGTGCGGAATGACCGTGGAAGAGGTCCTGCGCTCCGCCGACCAGCGGATGTATGTGGAAAAGCGGTCCCGGTCGAAGGTTCACCGCAGGGCCGGATGACGTTCACAGCCCGTTTCTCCCCCTACCCCGTACCCGTTCCCCGGCGGCCGTCCGGGTCGATGAGCGCAATTCGGGGCCTGCTCCGTTCGAGGTAGGCTCGGCCGGTCGGCGACGGCTGGCGACATGGTGAGGAGTGACCCAGGGATGACGGCCGGAAACAACGGCGCGAGCAAGCCCGAGGACGACGATCCGTTCGGCTATCTGTACGCGGACGGACAGGCGGCAGGCGCCCAGGCGCCCGGCCAGGGCGGCTACGGCTACCCGGGTCCGGCCGCCCAGCCGGGCGTGCCCAGAACGTCCTACAACCAGGTGCGTGCCGTCGGCGAGCGCCAGTACGGCCAGCAGCAGGTGCCGCAGCAGCAGGGCGGGTACGGCTACCCGCCCCAGCAGCAGTACGGCCAGCCCGCGCAGCAGTACAACCGGCCGAACCCGCAGTACGCGGCCCCCGAGACCTACCCCGGCGGGGCACAGGGCGGGCAGCCTCCGGCGCAGGGCGGCCACGGCGGCGGCCCGGGTCGCGGCGGTCCGAACACGAAGGCGCTCCTGATCGCGGCGGTCGCCGTGGTCGCGGTCGTCCTCATCGGCATCGGCGCCGCCCTGCTCACGGGCGACGACGGCGACAAGGACGACAAGAAGGACGAGGCGTCCTCCTCGCAGGGCTCCGCGGGCCAGGTCGAGGAGTCCAAGAAGCCGGAGAAGAAGCCCGAGGAGACCCCCAAGCCGGTCGAGCTGCCGAAGCAGGACGCGGCGACGCTGACGCTGGGCGGCACCGCGGCCCTGGACTCCACGGTCAAGGGCGCCAAGGGCGCGAACGGCAACTACATCAACCTGAACGAGGTCGGCCGCTCGGCCACCTGGTCGGTGGAGGTGCCCGAGGCCGGGGCGTACACCCTGTACGTGACCTACGGCGTGCCCGGCAAGGACGCGAAGACGACCCTGACGGTCAACGACCAGGAGCCCCGCTCCATCAACATGGAGAACTTCGCGCACGCTCCCGAGGGCGACCTGGAGAAGGGCTGGACGAACACGTTCGCCTACGTCCAGCTCGACAAGGGCGCCAACACCCTCAAGCTGTCCTGCGAGACGGGCGACGAGTGCGACGCCAATCTCGACCAGCTGGAGCTGAAGTCGGGCCACATCAAGAAGAACGGCTGACCGCGAGAAGAACGACAGGCTGGAAGAAGAACGGCTGACCCGGAAGAAGAACGGCCGGCCGCCACGCTCCGTACGTACGCCCTGATCACCGCCCAGGTGGTCAGGGCGTCGGCGTGTGCGGCTCCACGGTGACGCGCGGCAGCAGCTCCGCGTAGGCCGCCGCGTCGAACTCGCCGGCCGTCGGCGCCAGCACGGTCGCCGTCGACAGCGCCACCGCCCGGGCCAGGCGCTCCGGCCAGTCGAGGCCCTCGGCCAGGGCGGAGAGCAGCCCGGCCACCGCGGAGTCGCCCGCGCCGGTCGGGTTGCCGCGTACGGGGGCGGGCGGGGCGGCCCGCCAGACGCCGTCCGGGGTGACGGCGAGCACGCCCTCCGGGCCGAGCGACGCGATCACGGCGTGCGCCCCGCGCCGGCGGGCGTCGCCCGCCGCGCGCAGCGGTTCGCGGGAGCCGGTCAGCTGGGCCAGCTCCTCCGCGTTCGGCTTGACCAGGTCGGGGCGGGCGGCGATGCCCCGGCGCAGCGGTTCGCCGCTGGTGTCCAGGAGGACGGGCACGGCGGCGGCCCGGGCGATCCGGACCAGTTCCGCGTACGCCCCGACATGGATGCCGGGCGGCAGGCTGCCGCAGAGCGCGACCGCGTCGGCCCCGGCGAGCAGCTCCTCGTACGTCCGCAGGAAGGCGGCCCATTCGGCGGGGCTCACCTGCGGTCCGGGCTCGTTGAGCTGGGTGGTGTCGCCGGTCGAGCGGTCGATGATCGCCAGGGTGCGGCGGGTGTTCCCGGCCACGGGCACGAGGGCGTCGCGCGGCGGGAGCGGGGCGAGGAGGCCGCGCAGGACGTCTCCGGTGGCGCCGCCGACGAAACCGGTCACCACGCTTTCGTGGCCCAGCGCGCCGAGCACCCGGGCGACGTTGAGGCCCTTGCCGCCGGGGCGTTCGGTGACCTCGCCGACCCGGTGGCTGCCGTGCGGGACGAGCGCGTCGACGGTGTACGTCACGTCGAGCGCCGTGTTCAGAGTGACGGTCAGGATCACCTGCCGGCCCCTCCCTCGGTGCATGGCCCAGTGGTGCGCGCGTCCGGGCGACGGCACGCGATTCCGATGATCATGTCAAAGCGGTGGCGGTCGGCCCAGTCCCGCGGGCCGACCGCCATCTCTTCGTTACGTGCGTCGCGCGGCCCGGCGGCCGGCCTCAGGCCGTCTTCGGCTCGATGATCCACTCGCCCCGGCGCATGACGCCCTTGAGGACGAAGTCCTCGTCGAGGACCACCAGGTCGGCGTCCTTGCCCGCGTCCAGCGAGCCGACCCGGTCGTAGACGCCGAGCAGCCGGGCCGGGTTGGCGGAGATGGACCGGACGACGTCCTCGACGGGGATCTCGTCGAGGGTGACGGCCCGGCGGAACGCGGTATCCAGGGTGAGCGTGGAGCCGGCGATCGAGCCGCCCTCCACCAGCCGGGCCACCCCGTCGGTGACCTCGACCGCGAGCGGGCCGAGCTGGTACCGGCCGTCGCCGAAGCCGGCGGCGTCCATCGCGTCGGTGATCAGCGCGACGCGGCCCGCGCCCTTGTGGCGGTAGGCGAGCTCCAGGACGGCCGGGTGCAGATGCGTGCCGTCGTTGATCAGCTCGACGGTGATCCGGTCGTCCTCCAGCAGGGCGGCGATCGGGCCGGGCTCGCGGTGGGCGAGCGGCGGCATCGCGTTGAACAGGTGCGTGGCGACGGTCGCGCCCGCGTCGATGGCCTCGACGGTCTGCTCGTACGTCGCGTCCGTGTGGCCGATCGCGGCGATGACCCCGTGCTCGGCGAGCAGCCGTACGGAGTCGATGCCGCCGGGCAGCTCGGTGGCCAGGGTGAACATCCGGGCGGCGCCGCGCGCGGCGTCCAGCAGCTTGCGGACCTCGGCCGGGTCCGGGTCGCGCAGCAGCTCCTCGCTGTGCGCGCCCTTGCGGCACGGCGAGATGAACGGGCCCTCGAAGTGGATCCCGGCCAGGTCGCCCTGCTCGACCAGCTCGGACAGGACGCCCGCGCGCCGGGCGAGGAAGTCCATCTCGCCGGTGACGGTGGAGGCGACCATCGTGGTGGTGCCGTGCTCGCGGTGCGTACGGATGCCGGTGAGGACCTCGTCCACGGTGCCGGAGGTGAAGGACGCCCCGCCGCCGCCGTGGTTGTGCATGTCCACGAAGCCGGGGACCACCCAGTGGCCGCTGAGGTCGATGATCCGGGCGCCCTCCGGTGCGGTACCGGCGATCCGGGTGCCCTCGACGGTCACCCGGCCGTCCTCGACGGTGCCGGTGGGAAGCACCACCCGGGCGCCGGCGAGAACGGTGCTGTCTGCTGCGCGTCCGGCCATCAGGCGGAAACCTCCGTGGAGAGTAGATCCCAGGCGAGCAGCCCCGCGCCCAGGCATCCGGCGGTGTCCCCGAGGGCCGCCGGGACGATGTGGGGCAGCTTCTGGAACGTGACGCGTTCCTCGACGGCCGCACGCAGTGGTGTGAACAAGGTTTCCCCGGCTTCGGCGAGACCGCCACCGATGATGAGCGTGCCCGGGTCGAGGAGGGTGAGCGCGGTGACGAGCCCGGCGGCGAGCGCGTCGATCGCGTCCTGCCAGACCCGGACCGCGGCCGGGTCGCCGGACTCGACGGCCTTCGCGCAGTCCGCGGCGTCCGCCCCGGGATCCCCGGAGGCGGCGGCCCAGGCCCGGGTCACCGCGGCGGCGGAGGCCAGCGTCTCCAGACAGCCGCGCTGGCCGCAGCTGCAGTCGGGGCCGTCCGGGCGGACCACGATGTGGCCGATCTCGCCCGCGTCCCCGTGCGCGCCCGCCTCGATGCCGCCCGCGATGCCGATGGCCCCGGCGATCCCGGTGCCCAGCGGGACGAACAGGAAGCGGTCCGCGCCTCGCCCGGCCCCGATCCGGCCCTCGGCGAGCCCGCCGGTGCGGACGTCGTGGCCGAGGGCGACCGGGACGCCGAGGCGCTCGCCCAGCAGGGCGCGCAGCGGTACGTCGCGCCAGCCCAGGTTCGCGGCGTACACCGCGACGCCCTTCTCGGCGTCGACGATGCCGGGCACGGCGACCCCGGCGGCGACGGCGCTCTCGCCGAGGTGCTCCTCGCCGTGGGCGCGCAGCTCCGCCGCGAACGCGAGGATCGACTCGACGACCGCGTCGGCGCCGCGCTCCCGGCCGGTGGCCCGCCGCGCCTCGTGGAGGAGGGTGCCGTCGGTCCCGACCAGTGCGGCCTTCATTCCGGTGCCGCCCACATCGAGGGCGATGACATGTCTCACGGAAGACAGTTTCGCCCGCCGACCCCCAAAAGGTCTAGTCCACTAGCGCGGTTTGTTGCGGACGCATACAAAATGATGAACGCGTGAAGGTGGACCCTTTTGTGCCGTAAAGCGACTAATGGGCAACCCGGATCGGGGAAATCCGGACCAAAGGTCTGGACCAAGATACGGTGTGGGGGTCTCGACTTCCAGTGTCCGCACGCCAGTTGTGGCTCCCAGGGCCCGTATACGTTGCCGAAGCGATACTCCGGTGGTGTAGACCGCCGGTTCGGCAATGGGGGAAAATCGCAGTTCGTCCGGACGGTGTCGGACAGGGGGCAGTGCCGCGGCCGGACAGGGGGTCGGGGGCGACGCCGACGCACCGTTCGTGAGATGGCTGAATCAATGAGGATGGGCGAGGCTGTGCAGCGGCGCTTTTTGGGTCTGACCGCGGTGGTGGCCGCGCTGGGAATGACGGCAACGTTGTCGGGCTGCGGCGGTGACACCGGCTCGGGCGACGTCACGCTCAAGCTCGTCGCCGCCGACTACGGCACCGGCCCGGAGAACAGCTCCGAGAAGTACTGGAGCGGGGTCGCGTCGGGCTTCGAGAAGGAGCACCCCGGCATCAAGGTCGATGTCACCGTCCTGTCGTGGAAGGACGTCGACCGCGAGGTCGCCGAGATGGTGAAGGCGGGCAACGCCCCGGACATCGCCCAGATCGGCGCGTACGCGGACTACGCCAAGGCGGGCAAGCTCTACACCGCCGACGAGACGCTCGCGATCCGCACCGCGGCGAACTTCCTCCCGTCGCTCACCGACGCGGGCAAGGTCAACGGCACGCTCTACGGCCTGCCCTTCGTCGCCAGCACCCGGCTGCTCTTCTACAACCAGAAGCTCTTCGACCAGGCCGGCCTGGACGCCCCCGAGACCTGGGACGACATCCGGAACGACGCCACCGCGCTCAAGGCGAAGGGCGTCGACTACCCCTTCGCGCTGCCGCTCGGCCAGGAGGAGGCCCAGGCCGAGACCCTGATGTGGCTGCTCAGCGGCAACGGCGGCTACACCGACGACGTCGGCTCCTACGACATCGACTCGGCCGAGAACGTCGCCACGTTCCGCTGGCTGCGGGACAACCTCGTCGGCAAGGGCCTCACCGGGCCGGTCGAGCCGGGCAAGCTGGACCGGGCGAAGGCGTTCGAGGCGTTCACCGCGGGCAAGGTCGGCATGCTCAACGGCCACCCCACCCTGATGGACGAGGCCGAGGCCAAGGGCGTCAAGGTCGGCATGGTTCCGCTGCCCGGCGCCGACGGCCCGACCAAGGGCTCCATGGGCGTCGCCGACTGGATGATGGGCTTCAAGGAGAACGGCCACCGCCAGGAGATCGGCAAGTTCCTCGACTAC
This sequence comes from Streptomyces sp. SID14515, assembly GCF_010548505.1. NCBI lineage: Bacteria > Bacillati > Actinomycetota > Actinomycetes > Kitasatosporales > Streptomycetaceae > Streptomyces > Streptomyces sp. SID14515. The sequence continues at coordinate 48,993 of NZ_JAAGMH010000101.1, forward strand.
GCCTACTCCGACGAGAACGTGCTGGAGTTCGCCGAGGAGTACGACCTGCTCCCGGTGACCGGCAGCGCCTCCGCCGCGATGGAGACCGACAAGAAGCACAAGAAGCTGCACGAGTTCCTGGCCGCGCTGCCCAACTCGACGCTGCCCCCGTTCGGCAAGACGTCCTGGGCCACGGTCAGCGACGCGGTCAAGAAGAAGATCGGCGGCGCGGTCGCACCGGGCAGCAACCCCGAGAGCATCCTCGGGGAGATAGCCGCCGAGGCGACACGGGCCGAGGCCGCCGAGTAGCGGTCCGGCGGCCGGTGTCGGGGGTGGGCATTAGGTTGGTTGATATGACCGCCTCCGACCCTGCCCCCGACACCGAGCAGCCCGATTCCCCGGCCGTGGATTCTCCGGCCGGGGATGTCTCCGCCGTGCCTGTGCCCGGTGCGGACGAGCTGTCCGTACGGGACCGGGCGCTGCTGGCCCTGGAGCGGCGGTCCTGGCCGGGGCCCGGGGCGAAGGAACGGACGATCCGCGAGGAGCTCGGGATCTCGCCCGTTCGCTACTACCAGCTGCTGAACGCGCTGATCGAGGACGAGCGGGCGCTGCGGGTGGACGCGGTCACGGTGAACCGGTTGCGGCGGGTGCGGGACGCGCGGCGCGGGCGGCGCTGAGCTCGGGCTTTCGGGGGCTCCGCCCCCGGGCCCCCGCTCCTCAATCGCCGGAGGGGCTTGAACGGCCCCCGGAGCCGCTTGAAGGCCCCCGGAGGGATCACGTTCTACGGGGTGCAGCCGATCACCAGGTCCACCGCTCGGTCCAGACAGCCGCGTTCGTGGTCGGTCAGGTGCGGGTTCGCCCGTTGGCGGGTGCGGGCCAGGGCCAGGTCGGTGGCCGACGTGCCGCCGTCGTCGTCGAGTTCCGCCAGGAGCGCCGCCAGCAGCGGCCGTACGTCCGCCCCGGCCGGGAGCGACGGGTCGAGCGCGATCCGGGCCAGGATCAGCGCCGACATCGCGCGGTCGAGGCCGGGCGGGCCCTCCGCCGCGGTGGACCAGTCGATCACCACCGCGCCCTCCGCCGTCAGCACCACGTTCTCCGGATGCAGGTCCAGGTGGAGCACGCAGTCCTCCGGGTTCGCCGAGACCCGGGGCGGTATGGCGTGCAGGTCACGCAGCAGCCGGGCGAGCAGCGCAGCCGCCTCGGCCGCCTCCAGCCGCCCCGCCAGCAGGGCCTCGGCCAGGGTCGGGCCGCTCAGCCGCTGGAGCACCAGGTCCGTGGGGCGGGCGCCCTCGGCGGGCGGACCGATGCGCGGTACGGGAAACCCGAAGGCGCCCACGTACGACATCACGGCCAGCTCCTCCGTGGTGTCGGTGCGGTCCCGGTAACGGCGAAGGACCCAGGAGCCGTCGAGTGCGTACACGTCGGCGGTGCGTCCCGAGCCCAGAAGTTGCCCTGTGTGCATGAGGGCGAACCTACCCGGGCGCCCCGCCGAAAGGGAGACGGCTTCCGGCTTCGCCCCATAACGCGGAGGGAGGGGGGTGAACGGGATCTCCTGCGCCGGGTGCCGCCGCCGCTACGGTTTCGGCAATTCCCTGGTCCGTACCAACCCCCGCCGGACCCGGACACCCCCTGAACCAAGGAGAGTTACGTGGAGAGAACCACGCTCCGCAGACGCGCCCTCGTCGCCGGCACCGCCACGGTGGCCGTGGGCGCGCTCGCCCTCGCCGGGCTGACCGGCGTGGCGTCCGCCGACCCCGCGGGCACCACCGCCCCGCCGGTCTCCGCCGACAGCCTGTCGCCCGGACTGCTGGCCGCCATGGAACGCGACCTCGGCCTGGGCGCGGACGACGCGCGCGGCCGGATAGCCAACGAGTACCGCGCCGCCGCCGTCGCCGCCGGGCTGGAGAAGTCCCTCGGCGCCAGCTACGCCGGAGCCCGGGTCAGCGGTGCGAAGGCGGCCCTGACCGTCGCCACCACCGACGCCTCCCAGACCGCCCGGATCACCGAGGCCGGGGCGAAGGCCGAGGTCGTCGGCCACAGCCTTGACCGGCTCGAAGGGGTCAAGGAGGCACTCGACAAGGCCGCGCTGCGCAAGGCGCCCAAGGACGTGCCCGTCTGGTACGTCGACGTCGAGGCCAACCGGGTCGTCGTGAACGCCGCGAGCACCACGGCCGGAGCGGCGTTCCTGAAGACGGCCGGCGTCGACAGCGGCCTGGTCACCGTCGCCCGGTCCGCCGAACAGCCGCGCGCCCTCGCGGACCTGCGGGGCGGCGACGCGTACTACATGAACGGCTCCGGCCGCTGTTCCATCGGCTTCTCGGTGAAGCGCGGCACCCAGAACGGCTTCGCCACGGCGGGCCACTGCGGACGGGTCGGCACCACCACCAACGGCTTCAACCAGCAGGCTCAGGGCACCTTCCAGGGCTCCACCTTCCCCGGCCGCGACTACGCCTGGGTCGCCACCAACGCCAACTGGACGCCGCGTCCGCTGGTCAACGGCTACGGGCGGGGCGACGTCACCGTCGCCGGCTCCACCTCGTCCGTCGTCGGCGCCTCGGTCTGCCGCTCCGGCTCCACCACCGGCTGGCACTGCGGCACCATCCAGCAGCTCAACACCAGCGTCACCTACCCGGAGGGCACCATCTCCGGCGTGACCCGCACCAGCGTCTGCGCGGAGCCGGGCGACTCCGGCGGCTCGTACATCTCCGGCAACCAGGCGCAGGGCGTCACCTCCGGCGGCTCGGGCAACTGCTCGTCCGGCGGCACGACGTACTTCCAGCCGCTCAACCCGCTGCTCCAGGCGTACGGGCTGACCCTGGTCACCAGCGGTACGCCCACCGACCCGCCCACCACGCCGCCGACCGACCCGCCCACCGACCCGCCGGGCGGCACCTGGGCGGCCGGCACCGCGTACGCCGTCGGGGCCACGGTGACGTACGGCGGAGCGACCTACCGCTGCCTCCAGGCGCACACGGCCCAGCCCGGCTGGACCCCCGCGGCCGTTCCGGCGCTCTGGCAGCGGATCTGACCGCCGCCGCCCCGGCCACCCGTACGGGTGTCGGTCACCGGCACCCGTACCCGGGCCGGCCACCGACCGTCCCGCGTCACCGAGTCTCCCGAACCTCCTGAACCTCCGCCTTCCGCCTCCCCGCGCCGAGGCCCACCGAGGACTCCGAGGAAACTGTCATGACCCCACAAATGGACAACGCGACCCCTCACGACCCGAACGCGTCCGACGAGGCGTCGGGCGACCGGCGGCGGATCAGCCGCAAAGGCCTCCTGAAGGCCGCGCTCGTCGCGAGCGCCGCGCCCCTGCTCGCCGGAGGGGGCGTCGCCCTCGCCCGGGACGCCGCCTCCACCGGGAACGGGCCGCTGGCCCCCACCCCGGAGTGCGACGACGGCGACGACACGACGCCGCCGCAGATGGAGGGGCCGTACTTCAAGCCCGACTCGCCGCACCGCACCAGCCTGGTGACCCCGGGCACCCCCGGCATACCGCTCACCGTGAGCGGCCATGTCTTCGGCCGGGCCTGCCGGCCCGTCTCCGGGGCGCTGCTCGACTTCTGGCAGGCGGACACCAACGGGGCGTACGACATGGCCCGGTTCGCCTTCCGGGGGCACCAGTTCACCGGACCGGACGGGTCGTTCAGCCTCACCACCGTCGTGCCGGGCCTCTACCCGGGCCGTACGCGCCACCTGCATGTGAAGGCGCAGGCGCCCGGCGGCCGCGTCCTCACCACTCAGCTGTACTTCCCGGACGAGCCGCGCAACAACACCGACGCCCTGTTCGATCCGGAGCTGCTGATGAACGTCCGCAGCGCGGGGAACGGGCGCCAGGGCACCTTCGACTTCGTCCTGGACGTCGCCCAGACGCCGGGCCCGACCGATCCGCCCACCGATCCGCCGACCGAGCCGGGGGCCAGCTGGTCGTCCGGCACCTCCTACCGCGCGGGTGACCGCGTGACCTACGGCGGGGTCGCCTACCGCTGTCTGCAGGCGCACCGGGCCGTTTCGGGCTGGGAGCCGCCGAACGTCCCCGCGTTGTGGGAACGCGGGTAGACGACAGGTACAGCGAGCGCGCACCACCGCCCGCGCCCCGTTCACGCCGTCCGGCGCGTGAACGGGGCGCACTTCTGTGCCGAGAAGTTTCCTCGGTCCGTCCGAAACATTTGCCCGGCCCCGTCGCGTCATACAGGTGGAAGGGCGGAACGGATGGACGGACGGGGGAGGGTATGAAGGCGTCGCGGACCGAGGAGTTCAGAGTGTTCGCGGCCGGCCGGGCCGGCCATCTGTTCCGCTCTGCCTGCCTGTTGACCAGCGGCGATGTACATCTCGCCGAGGATCTGGTGCAGGAGACCCTGAGCCGGATGTACGTGCTGTGGGGCCGGGCCCGCCGGATCGACAACCCGGCGGCGTACGCGCAGACCGTGCTCGTGCGGACCTTCCTGACCCACCGGCGACGGCGCTCCGCGAGCGAACGCCCGCTGGCCGAGCTGCCCGAGGGCGCTCCGGCCGACACCGACGACCCGGCGCTGCGGATGACGCTGCTCCAGGCCCTGTCCCGACTGGCGCCCAAGGACCGCGCGGTCGTGGTGCTGCGGTACTGGGAGGACCGGAGCATCGAGGAGACCGCCGCCGCCCTCCAGGTCAGCCCCGCGGCCGTACGGACCCGCTGTGTGCGGGCGCTCGGGCGGCTGCGTGAGCTGCTCGGCGGCAGCATCGCGGAGTTCGCCGCCCGCTGACTTCGGCGGCCTGACGGCCGCCTGCCCAACCGGCCCCCGCGGGGCCGTCAACTGTCGAGCACCCCGAGCGAGAAGTGGTGGTTCCCCATGCCCAGCGAAGACGAGCTGCCGTTCGAGGACGGCCTCGGCACGGAACTCCGCCGTGCCGGAGAGACCTTCGAACTGTCCGGCCGCGCCGCCCTGGTGGACGGTGCGCTGGAAAAGGGCCGGCGCACCGTGCGCCGCCGCCGGACCGCCGCCGTGGCCGGAAGCGTGCTGACCCTCGCCCTCATCGGCGGCGGGGTCACGTTCGCCACCGGGCAGCTGGGCGCTTCCGGCGACGGGGCGAACGTCGCTAGCAGCGGCCCGATCGCGCAGACGGCCGCCCCCACGGACGCCGCCGCGGACGCCGCCCCGCCCACACCGACGGCAGCGCCCACCGACGCCGCGACGGCCGACCCCTCGCCCTCGGACGCGCCTGCGGCCACCGGCGCCGTCACGGGCGGTTCGCGCACCGGCGAGCCTTCGCCGGACCCGGCCTCGCGCGGAACGCACGACGCCGGGCAGCCGGCTCCGCCGCTCGACTACACGCTGCTGATGCCGACCTTCCGGGCCCTGCTGCCCGAGGGGCTGACCGTGAGCGACGAGACGGACAGCGGCGGCGAGTTCGCCTCGGTCGTCGTCGACGACGGCAAGGGCCGTTCGCTCGTGCAGATCAATGTGCAGCCCGACATGCGGGACGTCGCCGACGATCTGTACGGCGACGCGACCACCCGGCCCGACGGCACCCTGCTCGCCACCTCGAAGTCGCCCGGCGAGAAGGGCGGCGCGGGCGTCGTCATGTGGACGGCCGACACCATGCGCCCCGACGGCATGCGGGTCGTCGTCTCAGCCTTCAACTCCGGCGAGCAGTCGACCGCCGCCACCCGTCCGGAGCCCGCGCTCACCATGGACCAGCTCATCGCCCTGGCGATCAGCCCGGAATGGCCGAAGCTCCAGCAGCGGTAGTTCGCGTCGCGGGTGTCACTTGGCGTCCGCGTACCGCTCCACCACCGCCGTGGTGAAGGGGAAGCGCACCGGCGTCCGTCCGAAGGCGGTCCGCCCGGCCAGCTCGCCCGCCGCGCGGATCGCCTCGGCGACGGCCGCGGTCTCCTCGGCCGGGCAGTGCACGATCACCTCGTCGTGCTGGAAGAACACCAACTGCGCCCGCAGCCCCTGCTCGAAGAGCGTCCGGCGCAGTGCGGCCAGGAGCAGCAGCGCCCAGTCGGCCGCACTGCCCTGCACCACGAAGTTACGGGTGAAGCGCCCCCGGGCCCGTGCCGTACCGCCGCCGGACCCGGACCCGGCCCCGGCGCCCCGGTCGTCCTCCGGATCCTCCTGCGGGATGCCCGCCTCTTCGTCCTGGCCGGCCAGCGCGACCGGCGGGCTGGTCCGGCCCAGCCAGGTCCGCACCACCCGCCCCTCCTCGCCCGCCCGCGCCGCGTCGTCGACATAGGCGACGGCGAGCGGGAAGCGGCGGCGCAGGGCGGCCAGGTTCTTCAGGCCGTCGCCGGACGTCTGGCCGTAGATCGCACCGAGCAGCGCCAGCTTGGCGTGTTCGCGGTCGCCGGAGAACGCCCGGTCGGACAGGGCCTTGTAGAGGTCGCCGTCATGACCGGCCACCTCCATCAGGCCCCGGTCGCGGGAGATCGCCGCCAGCACCCGGGGCTCCATCTGGTCGGCGTCCGCGACGACGAGCCGCCACCCCTCGTCGGCGACGACGGCCTGCCGTATCACCTTGGGGATCTGGAGGGCCCCGCCGCCGTTGGTCGTCCAGCGGCCGCTGACCGTGCCGCCCGGCTGGTACTCCGGGCGGAAACGGCCCTCGCGCACCCAGTCCTGGAGCCAGGACCAGCCGTGCGCCGTCCAGATCCGGTAGAGCTTCTTGTACGCGATCAGCGGCTCGACCGCCGGATGGTCCAGCCCTTCCAGCTCCCACCGCCGGGTCGACTTCACCGGGATCCCGGCCTGCGCGAACGCCTTCACCACATCGGCGGGCAGATCCGGGCGCACGCGCCTGCCGAACGCCGCCGACACCTCGTCCGCCAGCTCGGCGAGTCTGCGGGGCTCGCCGCCGCCCGCGTACCGCTCGCCGAGCAGTCCGTTCAGCAGCTCCCGGTGGACGTCGGCACGCCAGGGCAGCCCGGCCCGGTGCATCTCGGCGGCCACCAGCATCCCCGCCGACTCCGACGCGGTCAGCAGCCGCATCCGGTCCGGGTGCTCCGCCGCGTCATGGCGGCGCACCTGGTCCGCGTAGACCCGCAGCAGCCCTTCGAACGGCACCCCGGTCCCCGACGACGGCTCGAACAGGGAGGACTGCGCGCCCGGTTCGGCGGACCGGGCGGGCGGGTCCGGGGGCACCGGGCCGTTGTCCAGCCGGGCCAGCGCGGCGGCCGCCGACCGGGGCTCGCCCAGCCGCCCGGCGTGCCCGAGCAGCAGCAGTTCGGCGCACTCGATGTCGTAGCACCGCTCGACCCGGACCCCGGCGGCCAGCAGCCGAGGGTAGATCCCGGCGGTCGACCGCCACACCCAGCGCACCACATCGGGGCGGGAGCGGACCGCCTCGACGAGATCGGGCTCGGCGACGACCGGACCGGCGGGCGTGCCGTCCCGCCCCAGCGGCGCGAGCAGCGCCCCGCCCCCGTCCGCGGCCGCCACCGCCCACCGTTCGGTCATGGACGCGAGTCTGGCACCCGCCACTGACAGTGCCCCGGAAGCGGGCCGCCGACTGGCCGCCCGCCCACGCAGCCGTGAGGATCACCCCATGGAAGCGATCGTGTACGAGGAGTTCGGCGGCCCCGACGTCCTGCATCTGGCCCGGCTCGACCGGCCGCGCCCCGGCCCCGGCCAGGTCCGGGTCGCGGTGCGGGCGGCCGGGGTGAACCCGCTCGACCACAAGATCCGGAACGGCTGGATGGAGGGCGCCTTCCCCACCCCGCTGCCCGCCACGCCGGGCGCCGAGTTCGCCGGGGTGGTCCAGGAGGCGGGGGAGGGCGTCACCGCGTTCGCCCCCGGCGACGAGGTCCTCGGCTGGAGCGCCACCGGCTCCTACGCCACCGAGGCGCTGGCCGAGGCCGTCTCCCTCGCCCGTAAGCCCGAGGGGCTGTCCTGGGAACAGGCCGCGGCGCTGCCCGTCGCCACCGACACCGCCTCCCGGGTCCTGGACGAACTGGCGCTGGCCGAGGGCGAGACGCTGCTCCTGCACGGCGCGGGCGGCGGCGTCGGCTCCGCCGCCGTACAGCTCGCGACGGCCCGCGGCGCGACCGTCATCGGCACCGCCTCGCCGGCCAACCACGACTATCTGCGGGTGCTGGGCGCGATTCCGGTGGCGTACGGGGACGGGCTGGTCGAGCGGGTGCGGGAGCTGGCCCCGGAGGGCGTGGACGCGGTGTTCGACGCGTCGGGGCGCGGCGCGCTGCCCGCCTCCATCGAGCTGCGCGGCGGCACGACCGACCGGATCGTCACCATCGCCGACGGGGACGCCGCCGAGCTGGGCGTCGCCTTCTCCGCCGGCGGCGGGCCCTCGGCCGAACGCCTCGCGGAGAACGCCCGGCTGGCGGAGGCCGGCGAGCTGCGGGTGGAGATCGCCCAGGTCTTCCCGCTCGCCGACGCCGCGAGCGCCCACGCCCTGAGCGAGGGCGGCCACGTCCGGGGCAAGCTGGTGCTGCTGCCGTAGACGGTGGCGCCGGGCGGTGCGCCTACCCTTGGCCGGATGGAATCGGTGATCGACCGGGCGTGCGCGGCGGCCCTCTATACGGAGGGCGACGCCGCCCTGGACACCGGCGCGTCCCTGCTCGCCGCCGCCCCGGACGCCGACGACCAGGCGCACCTGCGCGGCGAGGAGTTCGTACGCCGGGCGTGGGACCGGGGCTGGCATCCGGCCGACCTGCTCCGGTTCGTGCGCCGGGAGCTGGACGAGCGGCGGGCGGCGCTGGCCGCGACCCTGATCGCCGCCGAGACCGCCCGGTACGCGGAGCTGCCGCCCCGCTGGCGGCAGCAGCTCGCCGAGCTTCCGCCGCCCGTGCCCCGGAACCGCCCCGACCGGTTCTCCTACGCCGCCGATCTGCTGGAGCTGTACCGGCTGCTGCTGCGGCTGCCCGCCATCGAGCCCGTAGGACCGCCGCCCGGCACGGTCGCCGACGACCTGCACCGGCCGCCCGCCGCCGACGAGCCCCGCATGCTCACCCGGATCCGGGCGCTGCTGGCGAAGGCCGAGGCGACCGGATTCCCGGAGGAGGCCGAGGCGCTGACCACCAAGGCGCAGGAGCTGATGGCCCGGCACAGCATCGACGAGGCCCTGCTCGCCGCCCGGACGGGGAGCAGCGGGAGCCCGGGCGCCTGCCGGATCGGGGTGGAGCCCCCGTACGAGAGCGCCAAGGCGATCCTGCTCGACGCCGTCGCCTCCGCGAACCGCTGCCAGGCCGTGTGGAACGACGATCTCGGCTTCACCACGGTCGTCGGCTTCGAGCCGGACCTGGAGGCCGTGGAGCTGCTGTTCACCTCGCTGCTCGTCCAGGGGACGGCCGCGATGACCCGGGCGGAGGCCGGACAGCGGGCCGGCGGGCGCAAGCGGACCAAGACCTTCCGGCAGGCGTTCCTGATGGGGTACGCGCAGCGGCTCGGCCGCCGGCTCGCCGACGGGGCCGAGCGGGTCACGGCAGCGGCCGAATCCGACACGGACCAGGGCGGCGGGCTGCTTCCCGTCCTCGCCGCCCGGGACGTCGCGGTCACCGACACCGCCGGGCGGATGTTCCCGAGGACCACGACCGCCCGGGTCCGCGGCGTGAGCGACCTGGACGGCTGGACGCACGGCACCGAGGCCGCCGACCGGGCCCGCGTGGGCGGCTCGCGGGGCGGCGCACCTCACCGACCCGAAGGCGAAATCAGGGCATAAGTCGAGCTTGTCCGAGATTGCACGGTTAGGCTCGGCCCATGAGCTGGCTCCGGGCGCTGAAGGAGACCGCCCGCTCGGGGCTGGAGATCGAGCGGCAGAGGCTGGAACCCCTCATCGCCTTCCGCGGTGCGGCCGGCCTCGCCCTCGTCGTCGGCACCAGCCTCGTGCTGTTCGGGCCGGAGATCGCGGCGAGTTCCGCGTTCGGCGCGTTCCAGGCGGCCATCGCCACCTTCCAGCGCAGCTGGCGCCCGCGCCCGGTCCTCGCCCTGGTCTCCGGCGCCAGCCTCGCCGTCTCGACGTTCGTCGGCTATGTCAGCGGCGCGCACGTCGTGCTCTTCCTCTGCCTGCTCGGCGCCTGGACCTTCCTCGCCGGACTCGCCTGGGCGGCGGGGCCCACGGGCGGCATCATCGCCTCGTCCAACGTCGCGATCATGCTGGTGACGATCACCCTGCCCACCTCGGTCGTGGACGCCGCCGCCCACGCCGGGATGATCGCCGTCGGCGGCTTCGTACAGGCGGCGCTGATCGTCCTCTTCCCGGTCCGCAGATGGGGCGCCCAGCGCGACGCGCTCGCCGACGCGCTCGCCGCCGAGGCCGACTACGCCCGGCGGCTGCGCCACGACCCGGTCGCCCCGTTCGATCCGCTGCCCCTGATGACCGCCCGCAGCGCCGCCGCCGTCACCCCGCGCCAGGCCCGCCGCCGCCCCGCCGAACTGCACGGGGCGCGCGGTGTCGCCGAGCGGCTGCGCCCGGTGCTCGCCTCGCTCGCGGATCCGGCGATGGGAGTGCCCGGCGACGGTCTGGAGCGGCTCTGGGTGAACGAGCTGCTGGGCGCGGCGGGCTCGGTGCTGGACGCCGCCGCGCGGGCCGTCCGGCACGGCGAACCCGTCCATCTCTCCGCCACCGACCTGGGCGTCCTGAAGACTCCTGACAACGACGTGATCCTCGTCGGGCCCGCCCGCCGCGCCGCCGACCGGCTCGCGGCCCTGCTCGACGACGTCCTGGAGATCGCGGAGGGCACCGGCACCGACAGCGGGATCCCCACGGACCTCGCCCCGGACACCCGGCACCGGCCCACGCTGCTGAAGCTGGTCCCGGTGGTGCTGGCCTCGATGCGCCGCGAGCTGCACCACGGCTCGCCGATCATGCGGCACGCCATCCGGGTCGCGGTGGTCGCCGTCTCCGGGTACTTCGTGGGCGAGGCGGTGCCGCTCGGGCACGGCTACTGGGCGCCGATGACCGCGGTCATGGTGATGCGGCCCGAGTTCTCGCAGACGTACGCCCGTTCCGTGGCCCGCTTCGGCGGCACCCTGGTCGGCGTCGGGCTTGCCACCGCCGTCGTGCAGACCGCCCATCCCGACGCGCGGCTCTCCGCGCTCCTCGCGGTGATCTGCGCCGGGCTGATGTACCTGCTGATGCGCACCGGCTACGCGGTCGGCCAGGTCTGCGTCGCCGCGTACGTCGTCTTCCTGCTCGGCATGGCCGGCGACGACTGGTCCCAGACCGTCACGGAGCGCATCGTGCTGACGCTCGTCGGCGGGCTCCTCGCGATGATCTCGTACGCCGTCTACCCGGCCTGGGAGACCCCGAGGCTGCGCAACCGGCTGGCCGAGTGGCTGGTCGCGGACGGGCGGTACGCGGCCGCGGTCGTCGACCGGTACGCGGACCCCGCCGACCGCGACGACGAGGAGGTCCGGGACGCCCTGATCGCCACCCGCGAGGCCCGTGTGGCGTGGCAGGAGGCGCTGGCGACCGCCCAGCACGAACCCGTACGCCACCGGGGCATCTCCCGGGCCGCCGCCACCGACGCCCAGCACGCGCTGGCCCAGCTGGGCCGGTCCGCGATGGTCCTGGAGGCCCATCTGCCGGCCCGGTCGGCCGATCCGGTGCCCGGCGCCGCCCAGTTGGCCGAGGCGTTGCGCCGGGCCACCGAGAAGGGCGCCAAGGCGGTACGGGAGCGGCGGCTGCCCGACTGGCAGCCGGTGGTGGACGCGGTGGCCCACTGGGACATGCCCACACCGACGGAGGACGGCACGAGTCCGGCCGGCGACCCGGTCGTGCGCCGGGGCGCGGCGCTGCTGCTGGACGCGCTGGAGGAGTTCACCCGCGCCCTGGACGAGCGGGGCGGCTCCACCCGGGTCAGCAGCACGCTCGCCGAGAACTGAGCGCGCGGCCCCCGGCGGCCACGGTCCTTACGGCGCGGGCAGGTCCGGGATGCTGGGGAGCGAGGGCATACCGCTCGGCAGCTTGCCCGGGTCGGCCTTGGTGAGGGTGTCCTTGGTGCCGCCGTCCCACGAGACGACCAGCTTCGAGCCGTCGACGGAGTCGATCGCGCCCATCGTGCGGTCGGTGGAGCCGCCGGTGCACTTCAGCGCCAGCATCGGCTCGCCGCCCATGTCCTTCACATCGCCCTGGCACACGGACTGGTCGGCGACGAGGGCGACCTTGCGGGCGGCGACGGACACGGTGACGTTCTTGCCGTCCGTGAGCCCGACCCAGGTGCCCTCCAGCGCCGCGGCGTCCGTGCCGCCGCTCCCGGACTCCCCGGCGCTGTCGTCACCGCCGCCGCCGCCGGGCGTCGCGCTCGCCGCGGAGTCCGCGCCGGAATCCTTGCCCGCGTCGTCGTCGCTGCCGCAGGCGGTGAGCGCCAGTGAGGCGGCCAGAGCGGCGACCACGACGGCGCCGGTGCGTAGAGAGCTGGTCACGTGGAGTTCCCCCTTGCTGTTTTCCGGTCGAAAGACCGCGCCACGTTACCAAGGTCCGCAACGATCAACTCCGGTAAGCGGGAGCGAAATAGGCGTGCCGTTCGTCTCTCTTCCGGGAGGGCGCGGCCGGGTGCGGAAAGCCTGTAATCAAAGGAACACCCCGCGTGCACGTGCATCTGCTCATGCATTGGCATATGAACACAGCTATGATCCGAGCTAGTTGACACTTGCACCTTGCAACTCGGGGAGCGTCCTGTGCACCACGTGTACAACGGCATGGCGGCCACAGAGCTTCGCGGAGTCGTCTGGCAGAAGAGCAGGCACAGCAACTCCCAGGGATCCTGCGTGGAGTTCGCCCGGCTGCCCGGAGGGAATGTGGCGATGCGGAACTCCCGTCACCCCGACGGGCCCGCCCTCGTCTATACGCCCGCGGAGATCGAGGCGCTGCTGCTGGGCGTCAAGGACGGCGAGTTCGACCACCTCGCCACCGGCGCCTGACGCCGGGCCCGGCCCGTGACGGGCCGGACCGGGGTTCCTACGAACCCGACTTCGTGTTTTCCGGGAGCCGGAAAAGGGCCCAGACCACCTTGCCGTACAGCGGTCCCGAAGGCAGTTCCCCGAGCGGTACGGGGGAGGGGTGCCAGCCCCAGCTGTCGCTGACGCATTCCACCAGGAACAGACCGCGGCCCGATTCGGCGGAATCCGCCGCCTCGCCGGCCACCGGGCTCTCCCGGCTGGGATCGCGCACCGCGCACACCAGTCGTGAGGTCCAGCGCATCAGATGCAGGCGCACCGGCGGGTCCTGGAATTCCCGCGGCGGATCGCCGGGCAGCGCGTGGCGCAGGGCGTTGGTGACGAGTTCGGACACCACCAGGGCGACATCGTCGAAACGGTCGCCCAGCTCCCATCGCTCCAGCGTGGCCCGGGTGAACTTCCGTGCGCCGCCGACCGCTTCGTAGCGTGCGGGCAGAGCGCAGGACGCCGATCCGGCAACCCCTGAGGGGTCGGTGGGGGGAAGCCCCTGCCGTAACGGCTCGAGCATCGTCGATCCATTCGTCCCCATACGAGGCACTCCCGGGATTCGCGGCTGTAGCGGCACTGCCTGTAGCGGTACTGCGGGGGGTACAGCGGCACAACACGAGCACGCAGGTGCGCGAGGACCATGGTTCCGAATGCGCAGAGCAGATGCAAGGGCAGATGCACGTGCACGCGCCGGACCTGCCCGATACCGTGGTGGTTCTGGGGCATTTCTTCCCGGGGTCAGTTTCGGAGCTTTCTGGACGTCTTCTCATTTCCGTAATCGAATGAGTACGGGCTGAAGCGTTTTGGTGGCAGAATCCGGCACTCGGGGTTCCGGGGGGCTCCGGTGCCAGGTAGGCGATGGGGAGGGTCGGGCCAGTGTCGGCAGGCGAGTCGAGTGGATCGGTGGTGCGGCGCATCCTCCTGGGCTCACAGCTCAGGAGACTGCGGGAGTCGCGCGGTATCACCCGTGAGGCGGCCGGCTACTCGATCCGGGCCTCCGAATCGAAGATCAGCCGCATGGAGTTGGGACGGGTGAGCTTCAAGGCCAGGGACGTCGAGGACCTGCTCACGCTCTACGGAGTCGCGGACGAGGCGGAGCGGGACTCGCTTCTCGGGCTGGCCCGCGAGGCCAACGTGGCGGGCTGGTGGCACAGTTACGGAGATGTGCTGCCCGGCTGGTTCCAGACGTACATCGGCCTGGAAGGTGCGGCCTCCCTCATCCGTATCTACGAAGTCCAGTTCGTGCACGGCCTGTTGCAGACCGAGGCGTACGCCCACGCCGTCGTCTCGCGCGGGATGCGCGGCGCCTCGCCCGCCGAGATCGACCGCCGGGTGGCCCTGCGGCTGGAGCGCCAGAAGGCCCTCGTCTCGGAGCGCGCCCCGACGTTCCACGCCGTGCTCGACGAGGCGGCGCTGCGCCGCCCGTACGGCGAACGCGACGTCATGCGCGCCCAATTGCGGCATCTGATCGATATGTCGGAGCAGCCGAACATCACGCTTCAGGTCATGCCCTTCAGTCATGGCGGTCATGCGGGCGAGAGTGGCTCATTCACGATGCTGCGATTCCCGGAATCCGATCTGTCGGACATTGTCTATTTGGAGCAGCTGACGAGTGCGCTCTATCTGGACAAGCCCGAGGAAGTCGCGCAGTACGAAAAGGCCATGGCGGGCCTCGCCCAGGAGAGTCCCGCACCGGAAGAGAGCCGGGATCTTCTGCGCGGTCTACTCCAACTGACGTGAATTCTCAGTACGATGACGTCGCATCAGGAGTCTGCGAACGCCTGCAGTAAGGGATTGCATGTCCTTCTTCCATGAACTGGCCCACCAGTACATCGACGGCGAGTGGCTGACCGGCAGCGGCTCATGGGACATCATCGATTTCAATCCCTACAACGGTGAGAAACTCGCCGCCGTCACCGTGGCCACCGCACTGGAGGTCGACCGGGCCTACCGGGCGGCCGAGCGGGCGCAGCGGGAATGGGCAGGCGTCAACCCGTACGAGCGGCGCGCCGTCATCGAACGCGCGCTCCGGATCACCGAGGAGCGCGCCGAGGAGATCGCCGAGGCGATCATCGACGAACTGGGCGGCACCCGGCTGCGCGCGCGGTACGAGGTCCGCAGCGCCACCGAGTTCCTGCGCGAGGCGATCCGCCAGGCGCTGCGGCCCACCGGACGGCTGTTGCCCGCCGTGGGCGACGGCCGGGAGAACCGGCTCTACCGGCTGCCCGTCGGCGTCGTGGGCGTCATCAGCGCCTTCAACTTCCCGTTCCTGGTGACGATGAAGTCCGTCGCGCCCGCCCTGGCGCTCGGCAACGCGGTCGTCGTGAAACCCCATCAGAACGCGCCCGTCGTCGGCGGCGGACTGATAGCGAAGATATTCGAGGACGCGGGGCTGCCCGCCGGACTGCTCAACGTCGTCATCACCGACAGCGCCGAGATCGGCGACGCGTTCATCGAGCACCCCGTGCCCAAGGTGATCTCGTTCACCGGATCCGACCGGGTCGGCCGGCACATCGCCGCCACCGCGGCCGGCGCGTTCAAGCGGACCATCCTCGAACTGAGCGGCAACAGCGCCCTGGTGGTCCTGGAGGACGCCGACGTCGACTACGCGGTCCAGGCGGCCGTCTTCAGCCGCTTCCTGCACCAGGGCCAGGTCAGCATGGCGGCCAACCGGATCCTGGTGGACCGGTCGGTGGCGGCGGAGTTCACCGAGCGGTTCACCGCCGAGGTGGCCGCCCTCAGGACCGGCGACCCGAAGGATCCGGAGACCAGGATCGGGCCGGTCATCAACGCCTTCCAGGCCGACGCGCTGGACGCCCTCGTCGACCGCGCGGTCGCGGACGGCGCGACGGCCCTCGTCCGGGGCCGGACCGTCGGCAACGTCGTCGGCCCGACCGTCCTCACCGGCCTCGCGGAGGACTCCCCGCTGCTTCACCAGGAGATCCTCGGCCCGGTGGCCCTGCTGATGACGTTCGACGGCGAGGAGGAGGCCGCGCGGATCGTCAACGAGGGCCCGTACGGCCTCAGCGGCGCGGTGCACACGCGGGACGCGGAGCGCGGGGTGAAGTTCGCCGAGCGCATCGTCAGCGGGATGTTCCACGTCAACGACTCCACCGTGCAGGACGATCCGCTGGTCGCGTTCGGCGGCGAGAAGACGTCCGGGGTGGGGCGGCTGAACGGCGAGGCCGTGGTGGAGGCGTTCACCACCCAGAGGTGGATGTCGATCCAGCACGGCCGCTCGGTCTTCCCGTTCTGACGGGGGCTGCCGCTTTCCTCAGCCCCCCGGCCCCCGGAACGTGGTGCGGTAGGCGCTCGGCGAGACGCCCAGCGCCGCGTGGAAGTGCCGGCGCAGATTGGCCGCCGTACCGAGCCCGGCGCGGGCGGCCACCTGCTCGACGGGCACGTCCGACTCCTCCAGCAACTCCCGGGCCAGTTCAATACGTTGCCGGGTCAGCCAGTCCATCGGCGTCATGCCGACCTCGTCCCGGAACCGCCGGGTGAAGTGCCGTACGCTCAGCGCCTCCCGGGCCGCCAACTGCCCCAGCGTGATCGGGTCCTGGAGCCGACGCAGCGCCCAGTCCCGGGCGGCCGAGGTCCCCGGCGCCGACCGTTCGGGCACCGGCCGCCGGATGAACTGCGCCTGGCCGCCCTCGCGATGGGGCGGCACCACCGTGCGCCGGGCCACGTCGCCCGCGACGGCCGTCCCGTGGTCGCGCCGGATCATGTGCAGGCACAGGTCGATCCCGGAGGCGCAGCCCGCCGAGGTCAGCACCGGCCCGCCGTCGGTGTAGAGCACGTCCGGGTCCAGGGTCACCTGCGGGAAGAGCCGGGCGAACAGCTCGGTGTACCGCCAGTGGGTGGTCGCCGTGTGCCCGTCGAGCAGCCCGGCCGAGGCCAGCACGAACGCGCCGGTGCAGATCGAGGCCACCCGCGCGCCGGGCCGGATCAGCGCGAAGGCCTCCGCCAGCGGGGCCGGGAGGCGCGGCGTCTCCTGGACGTAGTCCTCGTACGACGACAGGACGATCACCGTGTCGGCCTCGGCCAGCGCCTCGGGCCCGTGCCGGACGGCCACGGTGAAGTCGCCGTCCGTGCGGACGTCCCCGGGGCTCGGGGCGCAGGTGACGACCTCGTACAGCGGCTCGCCGTCCGCCGAGGCCCCGTGTCGGGCCTGGCCGAAGAGCTGGTGCACGATGCCCAGCTCGATGGGGAGCAGGACCTCGCGGGCGAGCACGGCGACGCGGTGCCGCCCGGGGTGGGTGAAAACCGTCATGGCCATATCCTTGCGCACCTGGTCCATCAGGACACTCGTGGCGGCGGCCCCCGCTCGCGACGCTGACTTCATGGCCACCTCGACCTCGACGTACACCCGGTCCACCCGTATCCACCGCGCCTGGCTGATGGCCGCCGTCGCGGGCGCGGCCATCGTCACGGCCGGGGCGTTCACCACCGTGCCGGGCCTGCTGGTGACGCCCCTGCACGAGGAGTACGCCTGGGAGCGCGGGCAGATCGCGCTCGCCGCCTCGGTGAACATGGTGCTCTTCGGCCTCACCGCCCCGTTCGCGGCGGCGCTGATGGACCGGATCGGGGCCCGCCGGGTCGTCATGGGCGCGCTGCTGCTGGTCTCGGCGGGGGCGCTGCTCACCGGGGTGATGACGCGGCCGTGGCAGCTGGTCGCGTACTGGGGGGTGCTGATCGGCCTCGGCAGCGGCTGTCTGACCATGACCTTCGCCGCCGGGGTGACCGCCCGCTGGTTCGACCGGCGGCGCGGTCTGGTGACCGGGGCGCTCAGCTCCTCCAGCCATCTGGGCCAGTTGCTCTTCCTGCCGCCGCTGGCCTGGTCCGTCGGCCGCTTCGGCTGGCGTCCGCCGGTGGTGACGCTGGCGCTGGTGGCCCTGGCGGTCGCCGCCCTGGTGTTCCTGCTGCTGCGCGACCACCCGGCCGACCTGGGCGCGAAGCCGTACGGGGCGCCGGAGTTCGTGCCTCGCCCGCCCCCGGCCCCCGGAGCGGCGGCGCGCACGCTGAAGGTCCTGCTGAGCGCGGCGCGCACCGGACCGTTCTGGCTGCTGGCCGGGATGTTCGCGCTCTGCGGGGCGTCCACCAACGGCATCATGTGGTCCAACTGGGCGCCCGCCGCGCACGATCACGGCATGCGGGCCACGGCGGCGGCCTCGCTGCTGTCGCTCGTCGGGATCTTCTCCGCCCTCGGCGCGCTCCTGGCCGGCTGGCTGACCGACCGCTTCGACCCGCGCCGCCTGCTGACCGTCTGCTTCGCCGTCCGCGCGCTCACCCTCCTCGCGCTGCCGCTGGTGTTCACCTCCGTGGTCACGGCCCCGATGCTCCTGTTCGTGGCGGTCTACGGCCTCGTCGACGTCGCGACCGTGCCGCCCGTCATCGAGCTGGCCCGCCGGGTGTACGGGGCGGACGGCCCGGTCGTCTTCGGCTGGACGAACGCGGCCCACCAACTGGGCGCGGGCGCCTCGGCCTTCCTCGGCGCCACCGCCCGCGACGCGTTCGGCACGTACGACGTGGTGTGGGCGGCGCTGGCGGCCGGATGCCTGGTCGCGGCGCTGCTGGCCCCGGCCGTACGCGCCGGGGCACACCGGCCCGCCGTGCGCAAGCCCGGCGGGCTACCCTAGTCAAAGTTGAATAGGAAAGATGGGTGTCATGTCCGCGATCCGGCTGCTGGTCCTCGGCGCCGTGCGTATGCACGGCCGCGCACACGGCTATCAGGTCCGCAACGACCTGGAGTACTGGGGCGCGCACGAGTGGTCCAACGCCAAGCCCGGGTCGATCTACCACGCCCTGAAGCAGATGGCGAAGCAGGGACTGCTCCTCGCGCACGAGACGGCCCCCTCCACGGCCGGCGGTCCGCCGCGCACGGAGTACGAGGTCACGGAGGCGGGGCTGGCGGAGTACCGCACCCTGCTGCGTGACGCCATCCGCTCCTACGACCAGGACATGGACGTCCTCTCGGCGGCGATCGGGTTCATCGTGGACCTGCCTCGCGAGGAGGCGGTCGCGCTGCTCAAGGAGCGGATCGAGGCCATGAAGGGGTGGCGGGACTCGGTCACCGAGTACTACACGCCCGAGGAGGGCCCCGAGTCCCTCGGCCACATCGGCGAGATCATGAACCTGTGGGTGCACTCCGCCGACACCGGCGCGGAGTGGACCCGGGGCCTGATCGCCCGTATCGAGGGCGGCGCGTACACCTTCGCGGGCGAGGGTGACCCGTTCGTCGGGGTGCTCGCCGAGGGCGAGGAGAACCCGTACGCCACGGGTGTTCCCGACCCTGGGGACCAAGGCTAGTCAAGCTTGACGAATGCTGGGTCGGGGCTTACCTTCGAGCTGCTAGTCAAGTTTGACTAGGGAGCTGTGGAAGGGTGGCGGGGAACGTGACCGACGCGATCGTCATGGACGGCGTGCACAAGCGGTACGGGGAGAAGCGCGCCCTGGACGGACTGGACCTGGCCGTCGGCGGCGGCACCGTGCACGGAGTGCTCGGACCCAACGGGGCGGGCAAGACCACCGCCGTACGGATCATGTCGACGCTGCTGCGCCACGACGCGGGCCGGGTCACCGTGGCCGGCCTCGACGTCCGGGAGCGGGCGGGCGAGGTGCGGCGCAGGATCGGGCTGCTCGGGCAGCACGCGGCGGTGGACGAGCAGCTCGGCGGGCGGCAGAACCTGGAGATGTTCGGGCGGCTGTACCACCTGGGCGCACGCCGGGCGGGCAGCCGGGCGGACGAGCTGCTGGAGCGGTTCGGCCTCGCGGACACCGGGCGCAAGGCCGTCAAGCAGTACAGCGGCGGCATGCGCAGGCGGCTGGACCTGGCGGCGTCGCTGATCACCGATCCGGACGTGCTGTTCCTGGACGAGCCGACGACCGGCCTCGACCCGCGCGGCCGGACCGAGGTGTGGGACGCGGTGCGGTCCCTGGTCGGCGGCGGCACCACGGTGCTGCTGACCACGCAGTATCTGGACGAGGCGGACCAGCTGGCCGACCGGATCTCGCTGAT
Source organism: Streptomyces sp. SID14515 (assembly GCF_010548505.1). Classification (NCBI taxonomy): domain Bacteria; kingdom Bacillati; phylum Actinomycetota; class Actinomycetes; order Kitasatosporales; family Streptomycetaceae; genus Streptomyces; species Streptomyces sp. SID14515. Next base: position 68,868 of record NZ_JAAGMH010000101.1, read on the forward strand.
CGACGGCGGCCGGGCGGTCGCCGAGGGCACCCCCGACGAGCTGAAGGCCCTCGTCGGCGGCGACCGGATCGACATCGTCCTGCGCGACGCCTCCCGGCTGGTGGAGGCGACAGCGCTGCTCGGCGGCGAGGACCTGACGCTCGACCCCGACCGGCGGCGGATCGGCGCGCCCGCCCCGGACCGGATGGCGGCCCTGACCCGGACGGTGCGGCTGCTGGAGGAGGCGGGCATCGAGGCGGAGGACATCGCGGTGCGCCGCCCGACCCTGGACGAGGTGTTCCTGTCCCTCACCGGACAGCCCGACGGCGACCGGGCCGCACCGAACACGGAGCAGAGGACGGCGACTACGGAGAAGACGACGACGGAGAAGACGACGACGGAGAAGACGGAGGTGTCGGCATGAGCGCGGCGAGCACGACGGCGGTTCCCGTACCGGGCGGCGGCGAACGCGGCGGCCCCGGACCGGACGGCGCCGGGGCGTCCTCCCGGCTCGGCTGGGCGCTGGCCGATTCCTGGACGATGACCCGCCGCGAACTGGCGCACTGGGCCCGGCAGCCCGTTGAGGTGCTCGTGGGCCTGGTCTTCCCGGTGATGCTGCTCCTGATGTTCACGTACCTGGTCGGCGGCGGCCGGGGCGTGGAGGGCGACCCCACCGAGTTCCTGGTCCCCGGAATGCTCGCGCTGACCATGGCCTTCGGCCTGGAGAGCACGATGCTCGCGGTCACCCAGGACCTCGGCAAGGGCGTCATCGACCGCTTCCGCTCGATGCCGATGGTCCCGGGGGCCGTTCTGGTCGGCCGCAGCGCCGCGGACATGCTCCAGTCGACGGTCGCGCTCGCGGTGATGACCGGGACCGGGTACGCGGTCGGCTGGCGCTGGCACAACGGGGCGGCCGCCGCCCTGGGCGCGGTGGGGCTGCTGCTCCTGCTGCGGTTCGCGATGCTCTGGGTCGGCATCCAGCTGGCCATGGTGGCGGGGCGGCCGGAGATGGTCACGGCGGTCCAGATCCTGGTCTGGCCGGTCGGCTTCCTCTCCAACGTGTTCGCCACCCCGGAGTCGATGCCGGGGTGGCTGGGCGCGGTGGTCGAGTGGAACCCGATGTCGGCGACGGCCACCGCCGTACGGGAGTTGTTCGGCAACCCGGGCGGCGCGACCGGATCCTGGGCCGCCGAACACGCTCAACTGCTGGCGGTCCTCTGGCCGGTGGCCATCATCGCGGTGTTCTTCCCGCTGGCGGTGGGGAAGTTCGCGCGGCTGAGCCGGTAGCGGACTCGCGGGCGGGGACGGTAACGGCCGGACCGGGCCTAGGGGGTGTCTTGTCGATCACGGCCGGGTCCACGACGCCTGGCACGGCACCCCCTAGTACTTGCCCTTGCCGGTCTTGGAGGCCACGATCCAGCCCTTGCGGTCGTAGATCGCGTCCTTGCCGTAGTACCAGACGTTCCCGGCGGCGCTCTTGGCCTGGCACACGGCCCAGAAGTGGCCGGCGAAGTCGAGGCCGTACCGCTTCTTGTACTTCTGGCCGGGGCCGGTGCGGACCGCGGCCCCGGCCAGATCGTCCACGGTGCGCCACTGGTTGGTGATGTTCTTGGTGCAGGACCGGCTGTCCAGGGCCGATGCCGTGGGCGCGGTGGCGAGCGTGGTGCCGAGCACGGCGACGGCGACCGCGGCCGAGGTGGCGGCGGTACGGCCGAGGCGGCGCGTGGTGCGACGGGCCTTGAGGTGCATGGACAAAGAAGCCTCCCGGGCAAGCGTGGTGGGGGGACCCCTGGAGCGTGGGCGCAGGGGTTCATGCTGCGAGGGAGAGCTTAGTTGTCCCGCACCGACGCCTTTCGATCACCCTCCACGGGCGCCGCCCGGCCGCGGGCCCTAGTGGTGGAAGGCCGTCGCGGCCTTCCGGTCGTGGCTCAACGGATGCTTCTGAGACCGCAGTTCGGGCAGCAGCAGCTTCAGGTCCTCGACCAGCAGCTCGGCCAGGTCGGAGGAGAACCCGTTGCGGCACACCACCCGCAGCACCGACAGGTCCTGCCGGTTGGCGGGGAAGGTGTACGCGGGCACCAGCCAGCCGTGCTCGCGCAGCCGGCGCGACACGTCGAACACGTCGTACGCGTGGACGTCACCGGTCGTCGTGAAGGCGAACACCGGCAGCTCGTCGCCCCGGGTGAGCAGCCGGAAGTCGCCCAACTCCTCGATCGAGCGGGCCAGTCCGCAGGCCACGTCCCGGGAGGCCTGCTGGACGGCCCGGTAGCCGTCGTGCCCGAGGCGCAGGAACGTGTAGTACTGCGCGACCACCTGCGCCCCGGGCCGGGAGAAGTTCAGCGCGAACGTCGGCATGTCGCCGCCCAGGTAGTTCACCCGGAAGACCAGCTCCTCCGGCAGCTCGTCCGCCGTACGCCACAGCGCCCAGCCGACGCCCGGGTAGACCAGGCCGTACTTGTGGCCCGAGGTGTTGATCGACGACACCCTCGGCAGCCGGAAGTCCCACACCAGGTCCGGGTCGAGGAAGGGCGCCACCATCGCGCCGGACGCCCCGTCCACATGGACCGGGATGTCGAGGCCGGTGCGCTCCTGGAGGGCGTCCAGGGCCGCGCAGAGATCGGCGATCGGCTCGTAGGAACCGTCGAAGGTGGAGCCGAGGACGCCGACGACCCCGATGGTGTTCTCGTCGCAGAGCTCGGCGGCGGCCTGCGGGTCCAGATGGAAGCGCTCGCCGTCCATCGGGACCTGCCGGGCCTCCACCTCCCAGAACGTGCAGAACTTCTCCCAGCAGACCTGCACGTTGACGCCCATCACCAGGTTGGGCCGTGCCGTCGCCGGATAGCGGTCCGCGTTCCGCTTCGCCCAGCGCCGCTTCAGGGCCAGCCCCGCGAGCATGCACGCCTCGCTCGACCCGGTGGTCGAACACCCCACGGTGGACACCGGATCGGGCGCGTTCCACAGGTCGGCGAGCATCGCCACACAGCGCCGCTCCAGCTCGGCGGTGCGCGGATACTCATCCTTGTCGATCATGTTCTTGTCCCGGCACTCGCCCATCAGGACGCCGGCCTGCGGCTCCATCCAGGTGGTGACGAACGTGGCCAGGTTGAGCCGGGAGTTGCCGTCGAGCATCAGCTCGTCGTGGACCAGCCGGTACGCGGTCAGCGGCGGCAGCGGCCCGTCGGGCAGCCGGTGCCGGGGCGGCGCGGTGTTCATCGCGGCCGTCGGGTCCGCCTCGCCGAAGAACGGGTTCAGGGCGAGCCTGCGCCGCTCGTCGGAGGGTTCGTCCTGGTCAGGGTGGGCACCGCGGTGGAGCGGCATGGGGGAAGCCCTTCTCTCGGCCGAAGCGGTCCGGGTACGGGTCAGCTCTCCGCCGCCAGGCCCGCCTTGATCGCCCGGGTGAACTTCACGACCCGCTCGGCCTGCACCCGCGCGGCGGTCAGGGTCTGCTCGCCGACCGGGATGTCGCCCTGCCCGGCGACGTGCGAGGTGCCGTACGGGTTGCCGTCCACGAACTTCGTCGGGTCGGTGTACCCGGGCGTGACGAGGATGCCGCCGAAGTGATGGATCGTGTTGTAGAGCGCGAGCAGCGTGGACTCCTGGCCGCCGTGGGCGGTGGCGCTGGAGGTGAAGCCGCTGTAGACCTTGTCGGCGAGCTGACCGGCCTGCCACATGCCGCCGAGCGTGTCGATGAACTGCTTCAGCTGGGCGGTGACGTTCCCGTACCGGGTCGGCGAACCGAAGATCACCGCGTCCGCCCACGCCATGTCGTCCGGCGTGACCTCGGGGATGTCCGCGGTCTTCGTCACGTTCTCGGCCCAGGCCGGGTTGGAGTCGATGGCCGCCTGCGGGGCGAGCTCCGCCGCCCGGCGCAGCCGCACCCGCGCACCGGCCCGCTCCGCGTCCTCGGCCATCGCCTTCGCGATCGTGGCGACGGTGCCGGTGGAGGAGTAGTAGATGACGGCGACGTTGACGGGCGTGGGCATGCGGGGGACCTCCGTCGGAGCAGCGGTACGGAACCGAACCGTATCGGGACGTAGCTGCGCAAAGCGCATGAACCAGACGATACGGAGGTTCGGCGGGTCCGGCGCGCCGGACGGGTCCTTCTCCGTGACCGCGTACGCCGTGACGGGTCCTTCCTCCACAACCGCGACCGCGTACGCCGTGACAGGCCCTTTCCCCCATGACCGCGTACGCCGCCGGCCTAGCGCAGCGACTTCCCGTCGCCGTCCAGCTGCATCTGGGCCCGCCCGGTGACCAGCAGCCAGGCGGGCAGGGTGGCCGCGCACAGCAGCGGCAGCACCGACGCGTCGCCGACCATCACCGCCGCGGTGAACAGGCTCACCCAGCCCTGCCGGGTGACGGCGAGGAGCACGCCCAGCACCGCGCAGGACACCGCGAGCGCCGGCGGGACCGCGTCGACGAGCGCGTGGGCGCAGAGCCCGAGCGACACCCCGGCGAAGACCGCGGGGAAGATCCGGCCGCCCCGGAAGCCGCAGGTGGCCGCGATCACGAGGGCGGCCATCTTCACCACCGCCATCCCCGCGAACTCCCCGGCCGACCAGCCGTCCGGGTCCCCGGCGAGCGCCTTCACCTCGTCGAGCCCCTTGAAGAGGGTGAGATGGCCGCCCAGCGCGCCGAGCAGCCCCAGCACCAGACCGCCCACCGTCAGGGCGAGCACCGGATGCCGCAGCGCCATGAAGACCCGGTGGGCCAACGGGAAGGCGTACACCGCGAGCAGGCCGAGGAGCGCGCCCGCCGAGGCGATCAGCAGGGCGGAGAGCAGATCGCCCCAGTGCGGTCCGGTGTACGCCGGGAGCGACAGGTCGAAGCTGGGCTGCGCGATCAGCGACATGGTCAGCGCGCCCGCCGTGCCGGCCGCGAGCGGGGCGAACAGCCGGTCCCAGAACGCCCCGGGGCCCGGCTGCGAGGCCAGCGTCTCGGAGAGGATCAGCGCGGCGGCGATCGGCGTGCCGAAGAGCGCCCCGATCGTCCCGGCCGCGGCGAGCGCCACCCACAGCTCGCCCGGCGCGCCGGGCGCGAACCGCCGGCCGAGCCAGAAGGCCAGCGCGATGTTGGCCGCCGTGATCGGGTTCTCCGGCCCGAGGCTCACCCCGCCCGCCAGCGCCAGGACCGTCACCAGAAGCAGCCCGGGCACGATGCCGGGCCGCATCGGCGCGTCGACCAGCCCGGTGGTGGCCGGGTCGGGGCCGCCGTGACCGGGCACGGCCCGCAGGGCGAGACCCACCGCGAGGCCGGTCGCGGTGAGCATCACGCCCATCCACAGCGAGGAGAACCGCCCCACCCCGAGCGTGTCGGGCAGGGTCTCCCAGAGCACGTCCTGGAGCTGTTCCGCCAGCAGGCTCACGCCGAGCAGGATCAGCGCGCAGACGACGCCGACGGCGGTCGCGGGCAGCACGAGCGGCAGCAGCCGCCGGGCCGGGGCGGCCGGGGGGTGCGGGAGAGCCGGCGGCGGAGCGGGGGATTCGGGGGCCACCGGCTCACCCTAGGGTGACGAAGCAGACAAAACGCCTCAATGGCGGCCCCGGTGGTCCCGCGTCACGCCCACGCGGCAGCCGCACCCGCCCGGGGCCGCGCCCGCGTCACACCTTGCTGATCACCGCCGCCGTCCCGTACGCGCAGACCTCCGTGCCGACGTCCGCCGCCTCGGTGACGTCGAAGCGCATCATCAGGACCGCGTTCGCGCCCCGGGCCCGCGCCTGCTCCACCAGCCGCTCCATCGCCTGGTTGCGGGTCTCGACCAGCGTCTTCGTCAGCCCCTTCAGCTCGCCGCCGATCATCGACTTCAGCCCGGCGCCGATCTGGCTGCCGAGATGGCGCGACCTCACGGTCAGCCCGAAGACCTCGCCGATGACCTGGGTCACCTGGTAGCCGGGTACGTCGTTCGTGGTGACGACCAGCACGTCCGCCTGGGCCGCCTGGCCGCCGCCGAATTCCTCAATGCCCATGTTTGTGGCACCTCCTGTGATCAGCTTCGGGCCGCTTTCCAGGCTGCGCATTCCCGCTGTGCGCCACTGGAACCACGGGCGTCCATCGGGCGTTGATAGCTTGGGGCAGCCACAGAGCCGCCATCGCACACATCATCCTGGAGCCCGGACCCTTGAATACGCTTGCGCTCGGACCGAGCTGGCTGGACCCGGACTATCTGCTCAACACGTTCGGGCTCCCCGGCCTCCTCCTCATCGTCTTCGCCGAGTCCGGCCTCCTGATCGGGTTCTTCCTGCCCGGCGACTCGCTGCTGTTCACCACGGGTCTGCTGGTGACCACGGGGCAGCTGAAATACCCGCTGTGGCTGGTCTGCACGCTGATCGCCGTCGCCGCGATCGTCGGCGACCAGGTGGGCTATCTCTTCGGCCGCAAGGTCGGCCCGGCCCTCTTCAAGCGCCCCGACTCCCGCCTCTTCAAGCAGGAGAACGTCGAGAAGGCCCACGAGTTCTTCGAGAAGCACGGCCCGAAGTCCCTGGTCCTGGCGCGCTTCGTGCCCATCGTGCGCACCTTCACGCCGATCATCGCGGGCGTCAGCCGGATGAACTACCGCTCCTTCATCACGTACAACGTCGTCGGCGCGATCCTCTGGGGCGTCGGCGTCACCGTGCTCGGGGCGCTGCTCGGCAAGATCGACTTCGTGCACGAGCACATCGAGATGATCCTCATCCTGATCGTGCTCATCTCCGTGGTGCCGATCGTGATCGAGGTGCTGCGGGCCCGCAGCCAGAACAAGAAGGCGGCCGCCGCCGAGGCGCCGGGCGGCGACGGCTCCGGCCGCCCCCCGGCGGGCGGCAACGGCCCCTCCTCCGGCCAGCGCGGCCGCCACGCCAAGCGCTGACCCCGCGTACGTACACGGCGAAGCGCCCCTCCCCCGCAGCTCCGGGGGAGGGGCGCTTCTGCGCATACGGCATGCGTACGGCGTGCGTACGGCGCTCGTACGGCGTACGTACGGCGTACGTACGGCCACGAGGCCCGCGGGCTCAGAACCCCCGGGTCCGCTTCGCCGCCCGCCGGCTCGCCCCGCCGACCGCGCCCGGCACCCCCATGAACAGCCGCGAGATCTCGCTCCCCAGGTTCACCCCGATCGCGATGGCCAGCGCCGTCGCGACCGCTGTCGACAGCGAGGCGAGCCCGGTGTCCAGCTCGTTCTGCGCCACGCCCAGCAGACCGAAGTACGTCGCCGAACCGGGCAGCAGCGGCCCGATCGCCGCCGTGATGTACGGCAGCGAGGAGTGGAAGCGGTAGCGCGAGAACAGCTGGCCGAACAGGCCGACCAGCCCGGCCGCCACCGCCGTCGCCGCGACCGGCGAGATGTTCCCGGTCCGGGCCATCGCCCCGAAGATGATCCAGGCCACGCCGCCGTTCAGGGTGACCGCCAGCACGGTCGACCGCTCCTGCTGGAGCAGCACGGCGAAGGCCAGGCTCAGCGCCATCGACGCCAGGATCTGGACCACCGGCTCGTTGTACGGCGTGAACCGGGCCTCGGGGTTGAGCTGCGCCCCCAGCTGGAGCCCCAGGTACAGGACGATCAGCACGCCCGCGACGATCCCGATGAAGAAGTACATGACCTCCAGCAGCCGGGCCGACGCGGTGATGTAGTAACCGGTCAGCCCGTCCTGCACGCCCGCCACCAGCGCCCGCCCCGGCAGCAGCGCGAACAGCCCACCGGTGATCACCGCGGACGGGCGGATGTCCGTCGAATGGGTCAGCGTCAGCGCCACCCCCATCGCGGCGGGCGGCATCGCGGCCACCGTGAACTGGTAGAACTCCGGCAGCCCGCGCCCGGCGCACAGCCACGCGAGCCGGTCGCCGAGCATCGCGCCCGCCGCCGCCACCAGGAACACCAGCACCCCACCGCCGACGAGCACGGAAGCCGAACCGGCCAGCAGCCCGGCCGCCGCCGTCAGCACCCAGCCCGGGTAGGGGTGGCGGTTACGGCGGATCTCCGCGAGCCGCCGGTAGGCCTCCTCCAGCGACACCTCGGCGTCCGTGTTCGTGATGTCGTCGACCAGCCGGAACACGGCCGCCAGCCGGGTGTAGTCGGTGCCCCGGCGGCGTACCGTACGGCTCGCCGTCACCGGGTCGTCGACCAGCGACGGCTGGTGCGAGATGGACAGCAGCGTGAACGTGACGGTCGGCTCGCTGCGGTCGAGACCGTAGGACCGGGTCACCGCGAACATCGCCGCCTCGACGTCCTCGGCGCCCTCACCGCCCGCCAGCAGCAGCTCCCCGATACGCAGCGTCAGGTCGAGCACGCGCGGCACCGCGGGGCCCGTCTCGTCGTCGGTGCGCTGGATCGCCTCCGTGGCCGGACGCTCGGTCACCGGCATCCGCAGCATCGTGCGCATCCGGTCCTGCCAGGGAGCCTCCTTGGTCAGCTTGACCATCGGAATGCCCTGCGCCGGAGTGAACGCGGGCGGCGCCTGCTGGGCGTTGTACGTGCTCGGCGGCGTGAAAGCGGAACTCAGCGTGTCGGAGTTGGAACCGCCCCCGGAACCGCCGCCCGACGCGGCCGGACCGCCCGGCTCCTGCTGCACACCGGTCGGGATGGCGAACTCCGACGTCGGATGGTCCTCCTCGGGTGGCGACACCGGATGCATCGTCCCCGCGGGCGGAGCGAAAGCGCTCCGCGCCTCGTCGGACTGGGGCTTCTGGTCCTCTGGACCGCCCGATTCCGCCACCACTCGACCTCGTTCCTGCTCGACTGCACGTCACTGGGGGTCGCCCCGCCGCACGTGTGCCCAGTATGGCCACCGGCATGGGCCCCGCACGCGCGGAAGGGCGGACAGCGAAACGGGCGGCACACCCGCGAAGGTGTACCGCCCGTTCGAAGACGGCCGTCCGGCTCACAAACGGAACCGGAAGGGGGACGTCAGTGCTTGCCGCCCTGGGCCTCAAGACGCTTGTACGAGGCCTCGATCTCGGCCTCCGCCTCGGTACGGCCGACCCAGTCGGCGCCCTCGACGGACTTGCCCGGCTCCAGGTCCTTGTAGACCTCGAAGAAGTGCTGGATCTCCAGGCGGTCGAACTCCGACACGTGGTGGATGTCGCGCAGGTGCTCCACCCGCGGGTCGGACGCCGGGACGCAGAGCAGCTTGTCGTCGCCGCCCGCCTCGTCGGTCATCCGGAACATGCCGATGGCGCGGCACTTGATGAGGCAACCGGGGAAGGTCGGCTCGTCCAGAATGACCAGCGCGTCCAGCGGGTCGCCGTCCTCGCCGAGGGTGTTCTCGACGAAGCCGTAGTCGGCCGGGTAGCTGGTCGAGGTGAAGAGTCGACGGTCCAGGCGGATCCGACCGGTCTCGTGGTCCACCTCGTACTTGTTCCGCGAACCCTTCGGGATCTCGATGGTGACGTCGAACTCCACGGGTGGCTCCTCCATGATCAACACATACGACTGGTGATTAAGTGTCCCCCACGCAGAAGAGTGCTCGCGAAAGGGGCTGGTCAACGGTGGCCGAGCCGGTGGAAAGACCGTCGATGCGCCCGTCGGACCCGTGGGGCAGGCTGAAGGTCCTGAAGAACAGACGCAACGGGTCGTACACCTGGCAGGTCATCGCAGGCTCCGCCACGCTCGGCCTGGTCGTCGCCACCGGCGCCGTCCTCGCCGCCGGCCCCTGGGACAACGGTCAGCGTAAGGCCGAGCGGGCACTGGCAGTCACCGCGGACCGAACAGGTGGCGCACATCACGGCCGCCCGACGCCCGACGGCCCCCGCCCGGCCCCCAGCGCCCCGGCCGTCCTCCCGGCCCTCGGCACCACCACCCACGACGCCCCCCAGGACCCCGCCGGGCTCCGCGACGCCCTCGCCCCGCTCATCGGCGTACCCGAACTGGGCACCGAGGTCGCCGCGTCCGTCATCGACACCGCCACCGGCGAAGAGCTGTACGGACGCGGTGCCACCACGCCGATGACGCCGGCCTCCACCATCAAGATCGCCACCGCCACCGCCGCGCTCTCCGTCCTGGGCCCCGACCACCGCATCGCCACCACGGCCGCGCTCTCCCCGGACTCCCGCACCCTCACCCTCGTCGGCGGCGGCGACCCCACGCTCAGCGAGACGGCTCTGCGCTCGATGGCAGGCAAGGCCGCCGAGGCGCTCCGCGAGGACGACAAGGCCGCCGTACGGCTCACGTACGACACCTCCCGCTACACCGGCCCCGTGCTCCACCCGATCAGCCCCAACGAGAACATCGCGCCCGTCACCGCGCTGATGGTCAACGAGGGCCGCCTCGACGACACGGACCGCGGCATCGCCGACCGCAGCGAGGACCCCGCGGGCGACGCCGCCCGCACCTTCGCCGCACAGCTGAGGAAGGCCGGCGTAGAGGTCACCGGCGAGCCCCGCGCGGCCCGCGCGGACGAGAAGGCCCGCACCGTCGCCACCCACCGCTCCGCCCCGCTCTCCGCCCTCGTCGAGCGCACCCTCACCAACAGCGACAACGACATCGCCGAGGCCCTCGCCCGGCAGACCGCCATCGCCAAGGGCGAGAGCGCCTCGTTCGCCGGGGCCGGCCGCGCCGTCACCAACGAACTGAAGAAGCTCAAGATCCCGGTGGCCGGCGCCCACCTCGCCGACGGCAGCGGCCTGGACCGCAAGGACCGGGTCACCCCCGCCCTCCTCACCGCCCTCCTCACCCGCGCCGCCGACCCCGACCGCCCCGGACTGCGCCCCGTCCTCACCGGCCTCCCGATCGCCGGCTTCAGCGGCACCCTCGACAGCCGCTACGAGAAGGACGCCGGAGGCACCGGCCTGATCCGCGCCAAGACCGGCACCCTCAACGGCGTCAACTCCCTCGCCGGAACCGTCGTCGACGCCCGGGGCCGGCTCCTCGCCTTCGCCTTCCTCGCCTCCGGCAGCCTCTCCGCGACCCAGGCCGAACCCGCCCTCGACGCCCTCGCCACCGCACTCGCCGGAACCGGCGGCTGACGGCGGGCCCCGGGGCCCGCCGTCAGCCGAAGAGCCCTGCAAGACCCCACCAAGGGGCGACGGGCTCACGTACGGTTGACGCATGACGAGCATCGGTGGTGCCGAGATGGTCGACTGGAATCTCGCGGTGGCGACCGCGACCCGGCTCGTGCGGCCCGGGCCCGACATCAGCCGCGAGGAGGCCCGTGCCGTCGTCGCGGAGCTCCGGCGGCACGCCAAGGCCTCGGAGGAACACGTCCGGCTCTTCACCCGGATGATCCCCGACGGGACCGAACCCGAGGACACCCCCGTCCTCGTCGTCGACCGGGCCGGCTGGATCAAGGCCAATGTCGCCGGCTTCCGCGAACTGCTGCGCCCCCTGCTCACCAAGATGGAGAGCCGCCGCTCCGGCGGACCCGGCGGCGCCGTCCTCGGCGCGGTCGGCGGCAAGGTCACCGGCGTCGAGCTGGGCATGCTGCTCTCGTTCCTCGCCTCCCGGGTGCTCGGCCAGTACGAGACGTTCGCCCCCGCCGCCAGAGACCTGCCCGCCTCCGAGAACGGCGGCGGCCGACTGCTCCTCGTCGCCCCGAACATCGTCCACGTCGAACGCGAGCTGGACGTCGACCCGCACGACTTCCGGCTCTGGGTCGCCCTCCACGAGGAGACCCACCGCACCCAGTTCACCGGCGTGCCCTGGCTCCGCGACCACCTCCAGGGCGAGATCCAGACGTTCCTCGACGAGACCGACGTCGACCCGATGACCTTCGTGGAGCGCCTCCGCGAGGCCGCCCAGTCGCTCTCCGGCGGCCGCCCCGAGGGCGAACAGGGCGAGAGCGACAGCCGCAGCCTCGTCGACATCGTCCAGACCCCCGCCCAGCGCGAGGTGCTCGGCCGCCTCACCGCCGTCATGTCCCTCCTGGAGGGCCACGCGGACTACGTGATGGACGGCGTGGGCCCCGAGGTCGTCGGCTCCGTCTCCGAGATCCGGGAGAAGTTCCAGCAGCGCCGCGCCCAGGGCGCCGGCCGCCTCGACCAGGCCCTGCGCAAGCTCCTCGGCCTGGACGCCAAGCTCCGGCAGTACAAGGACGGCGAGAAGTTCGTACGATCGGTCGTCGAAGAGGTCGGCATGGACGGCTTCAACCGCGTCTGGACCTCACCGAACACGCTGCCGACCAAGGCCGAGATCGCCAAGCCCGCCGACTGGGTCGCGCGGGTGCACCGTAAGGCCGAATCCTGACCATCAGGCGGTCCGCGGAGCCAAATTGGCCCTCCAATCACCCATCCGAGGGACCATAGGGGCATGGGAAGGCGTGCAATGCTCGATGAACAGCTTGCCTCTGTCACCATCGACGCACTCTGAGTGACGGGACTCACGCGTTCCGGCGCTCGACGCTCCTCCCGAACTCCACGAAGGGCACCGGACATGGGTCCCCATCCTGCGGTCGCGGCGATACGCCTGGCGGTCCGCCGCGTACTCCACGACGTACTCACCGAATTCCACCGGCACGCCGACCACGAACGGCCCGCCGAAGCGGCGAGGCGCCCCGCGCACGCCGCCCGCTCCCACTACGCCGAGGCCGGCACCGCGGGCGCCCCCCGCGCCGCCCTCCCCGAACGGCCCGACAGCCCGCTCGTCCTCGTCGCCTGCTCCGGCGGCGCCGACTCCATGGCGCTCGCCTCCGCCCTCGCGTTCGAGGCCCGCAAACTCGACGTCCGGGCCGGCGGCATCACCGTCGACCACAACCTCCAGCCGGGATCCGATCTCCGCGCCGCCGAGGTCGTCACCCGGCTCACCGCCATGGACCTCGACCCCGTCGAGGCCGTCGCCGTGCACGTCGGACGCGAGGGCGGCCCCGAGGCCGCCGCCCGCGACGCCCGCTACGCCGCGCTGGACGCCGCCGCCGAACGCCACGGCGCCGCCGCCGTCCTGCTCGGCCACACCCGCGACGACCAGGCCGAGACCGTCCTCCTCGGCCTCGCCCGCGGCTCCGGCATCCGCTCGCTCTCCGGCATGGCCGCCGCCTCCGGACCGGCCGGCCGCTACCGCCGCCCCTTCCTCCAGCTCGACCGGCAGACCGCCCGCAAGGCCTGCCTGGTCCAGTCGCTGCCCGTCTGGGACGACCCGCACAACATCGACCCCGCCTACACCCGCTCCCGGCTCCGCCACGAAGGCCTGCCCGCCCTGGAGAAGGCGCTCGGCAAAGGCGTCGTCGAAGCCCTCGCCCGCACCGCCCAGCTCTCCCGCGACGACGCCGACGCCCTGGACACCTGGGCCGCCGAGGCCGAGCTCTCCGTACGCGACGACACCGGCCGGCTGGAGTGCGCCAAGCTCTACGTCCTGCCTCCCGCGGTACGCCGTCGGGTGCTGCGCCGCGCACTGATCGAGGCCGGGGCGCCCGCCGGCTCGCTCTTCGCCCGGCACCTCGAAGAAGTCGACCGCCTGATCACCGGCTGGCGCGGCCAGCGCGCCATCAACCTGCCCGGCCGCGTCGAGGCGATGCGGCAGGGTGGCAGACTGGTCATTCGGCAGAGCTGACGCGCAAGCGGCTGAAGTGCAGGCGAACAGCCGGCCCGGCCCGGGGCGCTTTCCCGGGCCGGCAGGCAGAGAAAGAGACGTGGGTGAACGAGAAGGACATGGGTACCGACCTTCAGTCGGTGCTCCTCACCAAGGAAGAGATCGACGCGAAGCTCGTCGAGCTGGCCGCGAAGATCGACGCGGAGTACGCGGGCAAGGACCTGCTCATCGTCGGCGTGCTCAAGGGCGCGGTGATGGTCATGGCGGACCTGGCGCGCGCGCTGTCCACCCCCGTCACGATGGACTGGATGGCCGTCTCCTCGTACGGAGCGGGCACCCAGTCCTCCGGCGTCGTCCGGATCCTCAAGGACCTCGACACCGACATCAAGGGCAAGCACGTCCTGATCGTCGAGGACATCATCGACTCCGGTCTGACGCTGTCCTGGCTGCTGTCCAACCTGGGCTCCCGGGAGCCGGCCTCGCTGGAGGTCTGCACCCTGCTGCGCAAGCCGGATGCCGCAAAGGTCGCGATCGATGTGAAGTGGATCGGTTTCGACATCCCCAACGAGTTCGTCGTCGGCTACGGGCTGGACTACGCGGAGAAGTACCGCAACCTGCCCTTCGTCGGCACGCTCGCCCCGCACGTCTACGGCGGCTGACCCCGGCAGACCCGCCGGGGAACCCTCACTGCCCTCGGGCCGTTGGAGCTTCGAAAGCAGGTTTCTCCGCCGTACCCGGCAGTCGCGGGTGACGATGCTGGGGTACCGTCCGAAGAACAGTCTTTTCAAACAGCAGCATTTACCTACGGGCAGGAGGGACGGGGCGTCTTCGCTCCGTATGGATGGACGTGAAGCGATACTTCCGTGGGCCGGTCATGTGGATCGTGCTGGCCGTCCTCGCCGTGGTCGTGTTGATGCAGGTCGTCGGCTCGTCGGGCGGCCACAAGACGGTGGACACCGGCAAGGTGATCCAGGCGATCAGCAAGGACCAGGTGGAGCAGGCCAAGCTGACCACCGGTGACGAACAAATGGTCAAGATCGAGCTGAAGAAGGGCCAGAAGCTCGAAGGCGAGTCCGGCAGCAAGTTCCAGGCGAGCTACATCGGCAACCAGGGCGTCGAGCTCGCCGACACGCTGCAGACGAAGTTCGAGGCGGGTGACATCGAGAAGGGTTACACCGTCTCGCCGTCGAAGCAGTCCCCGTTCGTCTCGATCCTCCTCTCGCTGCTGCCCTTCGTCCTCATCGTGGTCGTCTTCCTGTTTCTGATGAATCAGATGCAGGGCGGCGGTTCCAAGGTCATGCAGTTCGGCAAGTCCAAGGCCAAGCTGATCACCAAGGACACCCCCAAGACGACGTTCGCCGATGTGGCGGGATCCGACGAGGCCGTCGAAGAACTCCACGAGATCAAGGAGTTCCTCCAGGAGCCGGCGAAGTTCCAGGCCGTCGGCGCCAAGATTCCCAAGGGCGTCCTGCTCTACGGGCCGCCCGGTACGGGCAAGACGCTGCTCGCACGCGCCGTCGCCGGCGAAGCGGGCGTGCCGTTCTACTCGATCTCCGGTTCCGACTTCGTCGAGATGTTCGTCGGCGTCGGCGCCTCCCGGGTGCGCGACCTCTTCGAGCAGGCCAAGGCGAACGCCCCGGCGATCGTCTTCGTCGACGAGATCGACGCCGTCGGCCGCCACCGCGGCGCCGGCATGGGCGGCGGTCACGACGAGCGCGAGCAGACGCTCAACCAGCTGCTCGTCGAGATGGACGGGTTCGACGTGAAGGGCGGCGTCATCCTGATCGCCGCCACGAACCGCCCGGACATCCTCGACCCGGCGCTGCTGCGCCCGGGACGCTTCGACCGGCAGATCGCGGTCGACCGCCCGGACATGCAGGGCCGCCTGGAGATCCTCAAGGTGCACCAGAAGGGCAAGCCCGTGGCGGAGGGCGTCGATCTCGGCGCCGTCGCCCGACGCACGCCCGGCTTCACCGGTGCCGACCTGTCGAACGTGCTGAACGAGGCCGCGCTCCTGACGGCGCGCAGCAACAAGAAGCTCATCGACAACGAGAGCCTCGACGAGGCGATCGACCGTGTCGTGGCGGGCCCGCAGAAGCGGACCCGGATCATGTCCGAGAAGGAAAAGAAGATCACCGCGTACCACGAGGGCGGACACGCCCTGGTCGCGGCGGCCTCTCCCCAGTCGGACCCGGTCCACAAGATCACGATCCTCTCCCGCGGCCGCGCCCTCGGTTACACGATGGTGCTCCCGGAGGAGGACAAGTACTCCACGACCCGCAACGAGATGCTCGACCAGCTGGCGTACATGCTGGGCGGGCGTGCGGCCGAGGAGCTGGTCTTCCACGACCCGACCACCGGCGCCGCGAACGACATCGAGAAGGCCACGGCAACGGCCCGCGCGATGGTCACGCAGTACGGCATGACGGAGCGCCTCGGCGCGATCAAGTTCGGCGGCGACAACTCGGAGCCCTTCCTGGGCCGCGAGATGGGCCACCAGCGCGACTACTCGGAAGAGGTCGCGGCTCTGGTCGACGAGGAGGTCAAGAAGCTCATCGAGACCGCCCACAACGACGCGTGGGAGATCCTCGTCGAGAACCGCGACATCCTCGACGCCCTGGTGCTCGAACTCCTGGAGAAGGAGACGCTGGGCAAGGACGAGATCGCGGAGATCTTCGCCCCGCTCGTCCGGCGCCCCGCCCGCCCCGCATGGACCGGATCCGCCCGACGCACCCCGTCGACGCGGCCCCCGGTGCTCTCTCCCAAGGAGCTGGCCCTCACCAACGGCGCTTCGGTCGCCAACGGTTCGGCCACCCCGCCGGAGATCGCCCCGACGGACCTGACGAAGGACATCGCCCCGTCCACCGAGGCGATCCCCGAGGACCGTCCCGAGAGCTAGCCCCGGACCGACTCCGGTGAGACCCCCGTCACGGGGGCCGAACCGGTCCCGGAATGGATGCCGCGCCCCCCAGGTTTTAGCCTGTGGGGGCGCGGCTTTTCCGTATGCCTGCGAGGTCCGAGCGCGAACCCGCGCATCGGACAGCACAGAGGAACGAGGCACAGATGACCGACCCGGTGACGCTGGACGGCCAGGGTTCGATCGGCGAATTCGACGAGAAGCGGGCCGAGGCGGCCGTACGCGAACTGCTGATCGCCGTCGGAGAGGACCCGGACCGCGAGGGCCTGCGGGAGACGCCGGGGCGGGTGGCGCGGGCGTACAAGGAGATATTCGCGGGCCTGTACCAGCAGCCCGAGGACGTCCTGACGACCACCTTCGACCTGGGGCACGACGAGATGGTGCTGGTCAAGGACATCGAGGTGTTCTCGACCTGTGAACATCATCTGGTGCCGTTCAGGGGCGTGGCGCACGTCGGCTACATCCCGGCCTCCACCGGCAAGATCACCGGCCTGTCCAAGCTGGCCCGGCTGGTCGACGTCTACGCCCGCCGTCCGCAGGTCCAGGAGCGGCTGACGACGCAGATCGCCGAGTCCCTCATGTCGATCCTGGAGCCGCGCGGAGTCATCGTCGTCGTCGAGTGCGAGCACATGTGCATGTCCATGCGAGGCATCCGCAAGCCCGGTGCGAAGACGCTCACCTCCGCGGTGCGCGGCCAGCTCCGCGACCCCGCGACCCGCGCCGAGGCGATGAGCCTCATCATGGCGCGCTGACGCCCCGGAACACGGAGACGGGCCCGGCCCGCCGCGCGAGCGCGGCTGCCGGGCCCGTCTCCTGCGTTACGCGGCTGCCGTGCCCGTGCCGTCGTGGTGGTTGCCGTCGTCCGGGAGGCGGCAGACGCGCTCCAGGAAGAGGGCGGCCGCGACGACCGCGATGCCGGCGATCACCGCCGCGCCCGCGTAGATCGCCTGGTCGCGGCGGGGCGGGATGTCGAGGTAGCTCAGGAGGAAGACGCCGGTGCCGCCGTACATGCCGGCGACCAGGGCGGCGACCAGGGCGCTCGCCTGGCCGAAGACGACCGCGCGGGCCGCGAAGAGGGGCTCCACGCCCTTGGCGCCGGGGCGGCGTTCGCGTTGGGCGCGGAGGCGGGTGCGGGTGGAGAGGGCGGTTGCGAGGAGGATCACCGCGATCACGGCGAGCACGATCGACGCGGCCAGCGGGACGCTGGGCAGGGTGCCGAAGGAGTCCCAGAGGCGGGCCCCGCCCCAGGAGAGGACACCGGCGGCGGCGAAGAGGCCCGCCAGTACCCCGAGCCGTAGTTGCTTCACCGAGTGAGCCGCCCTTCGCGCCGCCTGTGTCCGGTCCGGCCGTGCGCCGGACCACCGTCCGTCGAGCCTAACGATTACTCCGGCAGGCGCAGTTCCAGGTCGGCGCGGGGCAGCACGCTGTCGCGGCCGACCGCCGCGAGCAGCTGGGCCACCGGGCCGGCGCCGGGCAGCTGGGCCTCGGGGTCCACGTCGTGCCAGGGGGCGAGGACGAAGGCCCGTTCGTGGGCGCGCGGGTGGGGGAGCGTGAGCACCGGGTCGTCGGAGAGGACGTCGGCGTACGACACGATGTCGACGTCGATGGTGCGCGGGCCCCAGCGCTCCTCGCGGACCCGGTCGAAGGCCTCCTCGACGGCCTGGCCGCGCTCCAGCAGGGAGGCGGGCGGCAGGGTCGTCTTCACGAGGATGACCGCGTTGAAGTAGGAGGGCTGGGAGTTCGCCTCGACGCCCCAGGGCTCCGTCTCGTACACCGGGGAGACGGCCTTGACCCGCAGGCCCGGGGTGTCCTCCAGGGCGTCGACGGCCCCCTGGAGGGTCTCCAGCCGGTTGCCCAGGTTGGAGCCGAGGGAGATCACGGCCATCTTGGGGTTGGAGAGCGTGACGTCCGCGGCGTCCACCTGCCGGACGACGGCGGTCGGGACCGGCTGTACGGTCGGGTCGCTCTGCCCTTCGGTGGAAAATGCAGTCATGCTCGGCTCCGGGTGATGGTGATGGTCACGTCGTCGAAGGGGACGGTGATCGGCGCGTCCGGCTTGTGCACCACCACCTCGACCTCCTGGACGCCTTCGTGCTTCAGGCACTGCTGGGCGATGCGCTCGGCGAGCGTCTCGATCAGATCGACCGGCTCGCCCGTCACCACGTCGACGACCTCCTCGGCCACCACGCCGTAGTGCACGGTGCGGGCCAGGTCGTCGGTGGCTGCCGCGGGGCGGGTGTCGAGGCCGAGCACCAGGTCGACGATGAAGGTCTGGCCCTCTTCCCGCTCCCGGGGGAAGACACCGTGGTGCCCACGGGCCTTGAGGCCGCGCAGCGCGACACGATCCACGCGAATCACTCCTGCTGTCGTTGGTCGAGAGGCACCCGGCCGCGTGCGGGCGGCGAGGTGCCTTCTTTCGAATCTACCTGCGAGCACCGACAGTGCTCGCCCGTGGGGGCCATGGACAGCACCTCACCTGGCTGATAGCCGCCCATACCCGGCGGTCGGCGGTTCCAATCCCTATCGGTCCCGTACCCACTCGGGAGGGTGTTTCCTCCTCAGGAGGGCGTCTCCTCGTCGTCGTCCTCGTCGGATTCCGTCAGCACGGGCGACCCGTGGTGGGACCAGAGCTTCCAGCCGTCGGCGGTGCGCCGGAACACGTTCGTGGCAACGACCAGCTGGCCCACGAGCGGACCCAGCGCGTTGCCGTCCTCGGCGGGGCCGCCGCTGAGGATGTTCTCGGTGCAGGTGACCAGGGCCATGTCGCCGGTCATCGAGACGTTGACGTCGGTGAGGAAGAACTGGATGTACTCGGTGTTCGCCATGATCAGGGCGTAGCTGCGCAGCACCTCGCCCCGGCCCGTGAGCACCGGCCAGCCGGGGTGGACGCAGGAGACGGTGAGGTCCTCGCCCGGCAGCCAGCGGTCGGAGAGGTCCTCGTAGTCGCCGCGTTCCAGCGCCTCGTAGAAGCCGGTGTTGGCGGCCTTGACCTCCGCGATGTCGGCGGCGGCCTGTGCGTGTTCCTCGTTCACGCGGCTCCCTCGACCGCGCGGGCGACGCGGACGGCGTCGGCGGTGGCCCGTACCTCGTGGACCCGTACGGCCCAGGCGCCGGCCTGCGCGGACAGCGCGGAGACGGCCGCGGTCGCCGCGTCGCGTTCGCGGGCGGGCGGCGGGGCCGAGTCCGTACCGGCCAGGACGTGGCCGAGGAAACGTTTGCGGGAGGCGGCCACCAGCAGCGGGCGGCCCAGCGTGCGCAGCTCGGCCAGGTGTGCGACGAGCGACAGATCGTGGGCGGCGTCCTTCGCGAAGCCGAGGCCCGGATCGATCACCACGCGCTCCGGGGCGACCCCGCCCGCGATCACCGCGTCCATCCGCTGCCGCAGCTCGTCGAGGACCTCGGCGACCACGTCCTCGTACACCGCGCGGCTGTTCATCGACTCGCTGAAGCCGCGCCAGTGCATCACGACGAACGGGACCTCGGCGGCGGCGACGGCCGGGATCATGTCCGGGTCGGCGAGGCCGCCGCTGACGTCGTTGACCAGGACGGCCCCGGCGGCGACGGCCTGCTCGGCGACGCGGGCGCGCATGGTGTCCACGGAGACGGTGACGCCCTCGGAGGCCAGCCCCTTCACGACCGGGACGACCCGCCGCAGCTCCTCGGCCTCGTCCACCCGGCTGGCGCCGGGGCGGGTCGACTCACCGCCCACGTCCACCAGGTCCGCGCCCTCGGAGACCAGGTGCAGACCGTGTTTGACCGCGGCCGTGGTGTCGAACCAGCGGCCGCCGTCGGAGAAGGAGTCGGGCGTCACGTTGACGACCCCCATGACCGCACAGCGGTCCCACTCCGGCAGTCCTCGGACCGTGCCCCGCGCGCGTGACGTACTCATACGACCAGACTAGGGGGTGTCTTGCCGATCACGGCCGGGTCCACGACGCCTGGCACGGCACCTCGCCGCGTTGCCGAAACGCCCGAATCGCTCCGCGATGAGGACGTTCCAGCGCCTTGCGATGCACCGCACCAGGCGCCGCGGCCTGACCGACCCTGATCGGCAAGACACCCCCTAGCCGTGTCCGCCCCGTCTATACCGCGCTCACCTCGTGCTGCTCCGGGGCCGTGTGCCGCGTGTGGCCGCACGGGCGGCGTCTGCGGGGGCGGAACGGGCGGGGCAGCGAGAAGTTCACGAAGCCCTCGGCCTGCATCGCGGCGATCCCGATGCGGGGCAGGTCGCGGCTGGTGCGGAAGACCACGAAGCGGGGCTCCCAGCGGGGCTTGAACTTGGCGTTGAACTTGTACAGCGACTCGATCTGGAACCAGCGCGAGAGGAAGATCAGCAGCCCTCGCCAGCAGCGCAGCACCGGTCCCGCGCCGAGCCGCTCGCCGCGGGCCAGCGCGGAGCGGAACATCGCGAAGTTCAGCGAGACCCGGGCGACGCCGAGCTTCTCGGCGGCCTGGAGGGATGCGACGATCAGCAGCTCGTTCATGCCGGGGTCGGCCGAGCGGTCGCGGCGCATCAGCTCCAGGGACATGCCGTCGCGCCCCCAGGGGACGAAGTGGAGGACGGCCTTCAGGTCGCCGTGCGGGGAGTCCTGCGCGTCGGAGCCGGGCAGATGGGCGGTAGCGATCACGCAGTCGCCGTCGGCCGGGTCGCCGATCCGGCCCAGTGCCATGGAGAAGCCGCGTTCGGTGTCGGTGCCGCGCCAGTCGGCGGCGGCCCGGCGGATCCGGTCCAGTTCGGTTTCGCCGATGTCGTGTGCCCGCCGGACCCGGGTCTCGTAGCCATTGCGTTCGATGCGCTTGACCATCTGCCGCACGTTACGCATGGCGCGTCCGGCGAGGGAGAAATCCGCCACGTCCACCACCGCCTCGTCGCCCAGCTCCAGGGCGGTGAGCCCGGTCTCGCGGGTCCAGACCTGGCCGCCGGTCTCGCTGCAGCCCATCACGGCGGGCGTCCAGGAGTGCGCCTGCGCCTCGTCCATGAACCGCTCGATCGCGCCCGGCCAGGCCTCCACGTCGCCGATGGGGTCCCCGCCGGCCAGCATCACCCCGGAGACGACCCGGTAGCAGACGGCCGCCTTGCCGCTGGGGGAGAAGACGACGCCCTTGTCGCGGCGGAGCGCGAAGTGGCCGAGCGAGTCCCGGCCGCCGTGCTGCTCCAGCAGGGCCCGCAGCCGGCTCTCGTCGTCCTCGGTGAGGCGGGCGGCCGGGTGCTCGGGGCGGAAGGCGAGGTAGATGGTGGTGACGGCGGTCAGCAGGCCGAGCGCGCCCAGTGAGTAGGCCACCGTCCAGCTGGTCCGCCCGGCGTAGTCGACGGGCCCCTCGACGCCGAACAGGCCGTACAGCACGTGCTGGAGGCGGTCGGCGATGGACGGGTCGCCGACGACCCGGCCGGGGTGGACGCTGACGATGATCAGCCCGAGCCCCAGCGAACCGGCCCCCAGCAGCACGAAGTTGGCGAGCGCGCGCCAGCGGCTGCGCGGGTCGGGCAGCGCCCGGAACTGGTCCCGGTGGCGCACCAGCAGAGCGCAGAGCGTCAGCGAGACGAGCACCCCGATGATCGAGTGGCGGTACGCGAACTGAGCCACGGCCCCCGCCGGCAGCAGGGCCACCGCCGCCCGCCAGGCCCGCCGTTTGTGCCGCTTCAGCCCGTGCGCGAGGAGCAGCAGAAGCACACCGGCGCTCAGCGAGAGCGCGGCGGCGAACGGGCCGAGCGCCCCGGGGAGCACTTCGGCGAGGGTGTGCATCCGGCTGTGCCGGAAGCGGGGGAAGACCCCGGCGGCGACGTCGATCAGCCCGACGACGGTGCAGGCGGTACCGACGAGAGCCGGTACGGATTCGGGGCGCGGCCCGTGGAACAACCGGCGGACGCGCTGCGGAACCGACACCGAATTATCCCCATCTAGCGTGACAGACATCGTTTCCCGTGGCTTCGCGAGAGATTCGTTGAGTCCGCCGGCCGGAGCCCCACGGACGATGTGCGCCCTTTAGGACGTGGGTTGTGGAGCGAGGGTTCACCCACATTCCGGAAATTTCCCGCTCCCGTCCCTTCCCGTCCCTTGCCATCCCTCGTACCGAATCGCCTGTACGGAATCGCAGAGAAAGCTCACTCATGGGTCTCACCAGCACAGCAGTCCTCGCCGTCGTGGCGGTGCTGGCCGTCGCGCTCTTCGCCGCCACGGTCCGGTTCTGGCCGCGCCTGGCCCGGCCCGGCGCCGCCGCGGTGTCGGGCCGGATCGGGCTGCTCCTGGCGACCCAGCTGACGCTGTTCGCGGCGGTGGGTCTGGCGGCCAACAACGCCTTCCTCTTCTACGGTTCCTGGGCCGACCTCTTCGGCCGGCAGCAGGAGCTCGGCGTGGTCTCCGACCATGCGGGGAACGGGCCCGGCTCGCGGCACATGACGCGGATCGACACCCAGCACCCGGATGTGCCGGGCGGCCGGGTGCCGGCGGTCGGCGGGCGGATCGACAAGGTGGTCGTCTCGGGGCGGACCTCGGGCATCGAGTCACCGGCGTACGTCTATCTGCCGCCGGAGTACTTCCAGGCGGCCTACGCCACGCGGAAGTTCCCGGCGGTCGTGGTCCTCACCGGCTATCCGGGCACGGCGGAGAACCTGCTGAAGGGGCTGCGCTACCCGCAGACCGCGCACGAGCGGGTGAAGGCGGGCAAGGCGCAGCCGATGATCCTGGTGATGCTGCGGCCGACGGTCGCGCCGCCCCGGGACACCGAGTGCGTGGACATTCCGAAGGGCCCGCAGACCGAGACGTTCTTCGCGAAGGACCTTCCCGAGGCCATCGCCGGGTCCTACCGGGTCGGGAAGAAGGCCCGTAACTGGGGCATCATCGGCAACTCCACCGGCGGCTACTGCGCGTTGAAGATCGGGATGCACCACCCGGACCGGTACGCGGCGAGCGCCGGCCTCTCCGCGTACTACAAGGCCGCCGAGGACCCGACGACGGGCGACCTGTTCCACGGGCGGCAGGAGCTCCGTGACCGCGCCGACCTGCTGTGGACCCTGGAGAACCGGCCGCCGTCGGGCGGTTCGTTCCTGGTGACGACGTCCCGCGAGGGCGAGGACAACCTCGGCGAGACGATGAAGTTCATCGAGAAGGTGAAGGCGCCCGCGAAGGTGTCGTCCATCGTGCTGGACAGCGGCGGGCACAACTTCACGACCTGGCGGCGGGAGATCCCGCCGGCCCTGGAGTGGCTGAGCGCCCGCCTCGGCGAGAACTGAGCCCGCCGTTCAGGTGGCCGTGGCGATCGTCGCCACCGTCTCCACGGCGACCTCGGCGCGCGGTACGTCCTGGGCGTCCGCGTCGATGGAGCGGCGCAGGGCCTCGTGCAGCCGGGCGGGGGTCAGCACGCCGAGGAAGCGGCCCTCGCTCTCCTTGTCGATGACCGCGATCCAGCCCGCGTCGTGCTGGAGCATGGTGGCGAAGGCCTGTTTGAGGGGCGCGCCGAGCGGGAGCCAGGCCTCCATCCGGCGGGCGTGTTCGCGGACGGTGCCCTTGGCCGTGGCGTCGGCGGTCGCGTCGGCGGGGATCCAGCCGTGGAGGTTGTCGCGGCCGTCCAGGACGACCGCCCAGCGCGCGCCCTCGGACCTGAGCCGTTCGGTGGCGGTGGCCAGCGGGTCGTCGAGGTGGACAACCGGCGGCTGGTCGAGGTCGCTCTCCTCGATGGGCGTCACCGAGAGCCGCTTGAGCCCGCGGTCCGCGCCGACGAAGTCGGCCACGTACGGGGTCGCGGGGGCTCCGAGCACGGTGGCGGGGGAGTCGAACTGCTCGATGCGGCCCTGCCCGTAGACGGCGATCCGGTCGCCGAGGCGGACGGCCTCCTCGATGTCGTGGGTGACGAACAGCACGGTCTTACGGACCTGGGCCTGGAGTTTCAGGAATTCGTTCTGGAGGCGTTCGCGGACGACCGGGTCGACCGCGCCGAAAGGCTCGTCCATCAGGAGAACGGGCGGATCGGCGGCCAATGCGCGGGCCACGCCCACGCGTTGGCGCTGGCCACCGGAAAGCTGTTCCGGATAGCGGTCGCCATAAACGGACGGGTCCAGTCCGACGAGGTCGAGGAGTTCGGCGGCGCGTTCGCGTCCTTTTCCGCGCTTCCAGCCGAGCAGGTGGGGAACGGTCGCGGTGTTCTCCAGCACGGTCTTGTGCGGGAAGAGTCCCACCTGCTGGATCACATAGCCGATTCGGCGGCGCAGTTGCACGGGGTCGATGGTGGATATGTCGTCCCCGTCGAGGAATATCCCGCCCTCGGTCGGTTCGATCAGCCGGTTCACCATCTTCATGGTGGTCGTCTTGCCGCAACCGGAAGGTCCGACGAGCGTGACCAGTTCACCCTCGGCGACCTCGAAGGAAAGGTCGTCGACGGCGGTGGTGCCGTCGGCGTACCGCTTGGTGACGTGCTCGAAACGGATCATGGTTCCCCATTGTGGAGGGCGTTCTGTGAAGGGCATGTTGCCGGAATGCGACAGCCTCCGCGATTGTCAGTGGTCGAGGATAGGCTCGCCAGTCATCAGTTCGATCCGGGGCGATCCGGGGGAGATCCGGGCCCGGTCCCGGGCGACGAGGGAACGCAGGAGGTGAGGGGCGGATGGCCGAGCAGAGCTGCCTGGTGACGAACGACTGGATCTGCGGGGAGTATCTCCGCTCCCGCAGCCAGGAGTTGACCGATGCGACCGTGCAGCACATCGGGATCACGGTGGTCTCGGTGCTGATCGGGCTCGCGGTGGCCTTTCCGCTGGCGCTGCTCGCCCGTCGGGGCCGGCGGTTCGCCGGACCGGTGCTCGGGCTGACGACCGTGCTCTACACCGTGCCCTCGCTGGCGATGTTCTCGCTGCTGCTGCCCCTGTTCGGGCTCTCGGCCGCGCTCGTCGTCACGGGCCTGGTGCTCTATTCGCTGACCATCCTCGTACGCAACATCCTGGCGGGGCTCGAAGCGGTGCCGCAGGAGGCGAGGGAAGCCGCCCGCGGCATGGGGTACGGGCCGGCCCGGCTGCTGTGGGAGGTGGAGCTTCCGCTGGCGCTGCCCGCGGTGATGGCGGG
The DNA here is from genome assembly GCF_010548505.1 of Streptomyces sp. SID14515. Taxonomy (NCBI): domain Bacteria; kingdom Bacillati; phylum Actinomycetota; class Actinomycetes; order Kitasatosporales; family Streptomycetaceae; genus Streptomyces; species Streptomyces sp. SID14515. The sequence goes on from NZ_JAAGMH010000101.1 coordinate 94,243, forward strand.
GCTGCGGATAGCCACCGTGTCGACGGTCGCGCTGACCACGGTCGGCTCGCTCGTCGGCAAGGGGGGCCTCGGCAATCTCATCGAGGACGCGCTGCCCAGCTTCTTCAAGGCCCAGGTGCTCACCGCCTCGGTGCTGTGCGTGCTGCTCGCGGTGGCGGCGGACCTGCTGCTGCTCGGCCTCCAGCGGCTGCTGACGCCCTGGACCCGGATATCCGGGGCGGTCGTCCCGCCGTCCGGCCCGGTGAAGGCGGAGGCGTCCGCGTCCGCCCCGGCGAAGGTGGAGGTGGGCTGACCCGTGGGAGTCATCGGCGACGCCTGGACCTGGCTGACCACCGGGGCCAACTGGTCGGGGGACGGCGGGGCCGCGCACCGGCTCGGCGAGCATCTGTACGTGAGCGGGGTCGCCCTCGCGGTGGCCTGCGCGATAGCCCTGCCGCTCGCCCTGTATCTGGGGCATATCGGCAAGGGGGGCGCGCTCGCGGTCAACATCTCCAACGTGGGGCGGGCGGTGCCGGTCTTCGCGGTGCTGGCCCTGTTCATGGTGACGCCCCTGCGCAACTCGGGGTACTGGCCCACGATCATCGCGCTGGTGCTGTTCGCGGTGCCGCCGCTGCTGACCAACGCCTATGTCGGGATGCGGGAGGTGGACCGGGCCGTGGTGGAGGCCGCGCGGGGCATGGGGATGTCGGGCGGGCAGCTCTTCGTCCGGGTCGAGCTGCCGCTCGCCTACCCGATGATCATGACCGGGCTGCGGTCCGCCGCGGTCCAGGTCGTCGCCACCGCGTCGATCGCCGCGATGGTCGGCCTCGGCGGTCTGGGCCGGATCATCACCGCCGGGTTCAACACCTACGACACCGCCCAGGTCTTCGCGGGCGCCGTCCTGGTCGCCGGTCTCGCCCTGCTGGTGGAGGGCGTGCTGGTGGTGCTGGACCGGGCGCTGTCCCCGCTGCGCCGCCGCAGGCCCGCGTGAGCGCGCCTCTTTCCACTGGTCGCCAGCGCCCTTCTTCTCGTCATCATCATCTTTCTTCTGGTCACTTTTCTTCTGTTCGGACGGAGAACAACACTTATGAGCAGGACCTCGCGGATAGCCGGAGCGGTCATCGGCATGGTGGCGCTGGCCGGGTCGCTCGCGGCCTGCGGCGGCGACAGCCTGGAGAAGGAGAAGGGCGGCTCGGGCTCCTCGGCCGGTGACGGGAAGAAGGGCTCCCTGGTCGTCGGCTCGGCCTCCTTCACCGAGTCCAAGGTGCTCGCCGAGCTGTACGCGCAGATCCTGGGCGACGCCGGATACAGCACCTCGATCACCACGGTGAAGAACCGTGAGCTGTACGAGCCCTCGCTGGAGAAGGGCGAGATCGACGTCGTACCGGAGTACGCCGCGACGATCGCCGAATTCCTCAACGCCAAGGTCAACGGGGCCGATGAGGCCCAGGCGAAGCCGGTGGCCTCCGGGGACGCCGACGCCACGGTCGCCGCGCTGAAGCAGCTCGCCGAACCGCTGGGACTCAAGGTTCTCCCGGCCGGGAAGGCCGTCGACCAGAACGCCTTCGCGGTCTCGAAGGAATTCGCCGAGAAGAACAGCCTGAAGACGCTTTCCGATCTGGGGAAGTCGAAGATCAAGGTCAAGATCGCGGCGGGCGACGAGTGCGAGGTGCGGCCGTTCTGCGCACCCGGGCTGAAGAAGACGTACGGCATCGACGTCACGGGTATCGACCCCAAGGGCGTCGGCACCCCGCAGTCCAAGCAGGCCGTGCGTGACGGCAAGGTCCAGCTGGTCCTGACGACCACCACGGACGCGGTGCTGGACGGGCTGGTGTTCCTGGAGGACGACAAGAAGCTCCAGAACGCGGACAACGTCCTTCCCGTACTGAATGCCAAGGACGCGGGTGCGCCGGAGATCGCCGACGCGCTGGGCAAGCTCACCGCCGCGCTCACCACGGAGGATCTCGCCGAGCTGAACCGGAAGGTCGACGCCGAGCGGGCCAAGCCGGCCGATGTGGCCAAGGAGTATCTGGAGTCGAAGGATCTGATCAAGAAGTAGTTCTCGATCAATAGGTAAAGGGCTGTGGAGAGGGCTTCCGGGGGGCCGCGAGGTAACCGGCGGGGAACAGATTGCCGGGCGGCCCCCCAAGTGGCGCGTACACACGGTAAATTTCAGGCCATGCCACGTGGACGCCACCGCCATTCGCCGCCCCTCCACAGAATCCTGCCGCCTTCCGTGGTGGCGGGAGTGTCGGTCGTCGGTGCCGCCGGCGCCTGGCTGCTGACCGAACCCCTGGTCCTGCGCGGCCTGGTGGCCGCCGTGGCGGCCGCCGCCGTGACCGGCGCGTATCTGATGCGCAGCTGGGACCGGGCGGCGGGGCTGCGGGTCGCCGAGCTGACCCGGGCCCGCGCCAGTGACGAATGGCGGGCCGAGGAGCGGATAGCCGAGCTGGAGCAGGATCTGGAGGAGTCGCGCGAGCTGCGCACCCGTCTGGAGACCAAGCTCCGCCGCAAGCGCGTGGAGCTCGCGGGGCTGCGCGGCGAGCACGCCGGACTGCTGCGCCGCTACGCCAACGCCGAGACCGAGCGGGCCAGCGCGCTGGAGGGCCGCAGGCAGCTCGCCATCGAGGCCGCGGCCCCCAAGGAGCTGCTGCCCGCGCGGTCCACGCCGACCCCCGAGTCGTACCGTCGCGCGGGCGAGGCCCTGAAGAACCTCACGCGCAACGCGGCGCTCCAGGAGACCCGTCGGACGGTGGAGGCGGTCCGGCAGCGTCAGCTGGCCGTCCAGGACCGGAACCGGAACACGGAGGCGGAGGGCCCGAAGGGGAAGCACGCGGCGGCCACCGGGGCGGGCGAGCACCTGGACCACCAGCACCGCCGCCCCGCGACCACCCCGCCCGCCCCGGCCCCGGACACCCGTAACGCGGCTCCTCGGGACGCGACCACTTCGGCCGCACCGACCACTTCGGCCGCACCGACCACCCCGGCCGCATCGGCACCGACCCCGCCGACTCCGCCGGCCCCGGAGCTTCCGAGCGCGAAGACCCCGGCCTCCATCGCGCCGGTGCGCGTACCGCGCGCGATCCCGGCCGCCTCGGCCGTCGTCCCGTACGCCGCGCGCCGCCAGCCTGCCCCCCAGGGCAACTTCGACTTCTTCGGCGCCCAGAACGCCCAGAACTCCCAGAACTCCCAGAAGGCGAACGCCGCGATCGAGTCCGTGCAGAACGAGGACCTCGCGGACGTCGTCGGCGAGGAGGCGCTCGCCGCCCACCGCACGGGAGCGGTGCCGAACCAGGCCGTCGGCAAGGTCATCGACCTCACCGCGCACGACGAGACCGAGCAGATCGACGTGGCGCAACTGCGCGGCGCGGTCTCCTGAGCCCCAAGGGGCCCGGGGCCGCCGCTACTTGTCGATGTCCCCGACGACGAAGAACAGCGAGCCCAGGATCGCCACCATGTCGGCGACCAGGGTGCCCGGCAACAGCTCGGTGAGCGCCTGGATGTTGTTGAACGAGGCGGAGCGCAGCTTCAGCCGGTAGGGCGTCTTCTCGCCCTTGGACACCAGGTAGTAGCCGTTGACGCCGAGCGGGTTCTCCGTCCAGGCGTAGGTGTGGCCCTCCGGGGCCTTGAGCACCTTGGGCAGCCGCTGGTTGATCGGCCCGGGCGCCAGGTGGGCCATCCGGTCCAGGCAGGCGTCGGCCAGGTCCAGGGCGTTGAGGGTCTGCTCCAGCAGGCACTCGAAGCGGGCCAGGCAGTCGCCCTCGGTCCGGGTGACGACCTTCAGGGTGTCCTGGAGCTCCCCGTACGCGAGATACGGCTCGTCGCGCCGCAGATCGAAGTCGACGCCCGAGGCGCGGGCGATCGGCCCCGACACCCCGTACGCGTGCACCGCCGCGGCGGACAGCACGCCCACGTCGCGCGTACGGCCCCGGAAGATCTCGTTGCCGAGGACGAGGTTCTCGTACACGTCCATGCGGGAGCGGACGGAGGCGACGGCGTCGCGGACCCGGCCGGTCCAGCCCGCCGGGATGTCCTCCTTGAGCCCCCCGACCCGGTTGAACATGTAGTGCATCCGCCCGCCGGAGACCTCCTCCATCACCGCCTGGAGCTCCTCGCGCTCCCGGAAGGCGTGGAAGACCGGGGTGATGCCGCCGAGTTCGAGAGGGTAGGAGCCGAGGAACATCAGGTGGTTGAGGACCCGGTTCAGCTCGGCGAGCAGCGTCCGCGTCCAGACCGCGCGCTCGGGGACCTCCATGCCGAGCATCCGCTCGACGGCCATCACGACGCCCAGCTCGTTCGAGAACGCGGAGAGCCAGTCGTGGCGGTTGGCGAGCATGACGATCTGCCGGTAGTCGCGCGCCTCGAAGAGCTTCTCCGCGCCCCGGTGCATATAGCCGATGACCGGCTCCGCGTGCTGGACGCGCTCGCCGTCCAGCACGATCCGCAGCCGGAGGACCCCGTGCGTCGAGGGGTGCTGGGGACCGATGTTCAGCACCATGTCGGTGCTCTCCGCCGCTCCGCCGATGCCGATCGTCGTCTCCGTCATGCGGGACAGTATTCCCTGCGGCCGCCGTAACTCCCTGCGGCCGCCGTACGAGGGCGGTCACCCGGGTTCCGGCAGCCCCACCCGGTGCAGCAGCCAGCCGAAGTCGCCGAGGCCGCCGCGCGCGGTCAGCTCCGCCGCCTCGCCCGCCGCCGACAGCGCCCGTACATAGCCCGCCGGATCGGTGGCGGCCAGGCTCAGCGGCGGCCGGTCGCCGCCGACGCCCAGGCGGTGCAGTGCCGCCCGCTGGTCGGTCAGCTCGGTGCTCGCGTGCGGCACGGCCGAGGACACCGCCGCCGCGCAGGCGTCCAGCGCCACATGCGCGGTCAGATCGCAGGAGCCGTCCGGCACCGGACGCACCTCGCGCCCGTCCCGGAAGCCGGTCAGCGTCCCGAAGGGCGGCCGGGCGCCCCGTACATGCGCGTAGTCCACCGCCACCGCGAGACCGGCGGCGAGCGAACCGACCGCGCCCGCCCACGCCTCGTCCCTGGAGCGCCCGATCTCCGCCCGCTCGCCCGGCGCGGACAGCGGCCACCAGCGCTCCAGCCACTCCGCGTCCGCCCCGGTCACCGCATCGCCGAGCCGCTCCGCGCCGTCCGAGGTCCGCACCTGGACGTACCGGGGGACGCCGTCCGCGTCCGCCTCCGCCACCTCCGCCGGAACGTTGTCCAGCCACTCGTTGGCGAACAGCAGCCCGGTGACCCCCGAGGGCGGCTCGGCGCACCACTCGATCCGGGGATCCAGGCCCGGCGGCCGGCCGGCGACCTCGACGGCGTACGCGGTCACCTCCAGCCCCTCCAGCTCCTCCGGCAGCGCGGCCAGCACCCCGGCCATCAGCTCGCCCCGCCCCGCCCCGACGTCGACCAGCGCGACCGTGGCGGTGTCCAGCTCCCGCGCGATTCCGCTCAGCAGCCGGGCCACCGCCGCCGCGAAAAGGGGCGAGGCGTGGACCGACGTACGGAAGTGGCCCGCCGGGCCGTCCGGGCTCCGCAGAGGGCTGCGATAAAAGCCGTCATATCCGTACAGGGCGGACTGCGCCGCCTCTCGCCACCCGCGCCACTCGTCCATCACGTAGGCAAGTCTCCACCTTGGGGAGTACGGTCCCAGGACCTGGATCGACCCTCCGGTTGACCCGGGCACCGATCCGCTGTCCCTACGCTGGGTTACGTGCAGCGCCTCTACGATTTCATCCGCAGACACCCGACGGGCGTCGACGTCTTCTGGGCCGTCTTCCTCCTCGGGCTCTCCGGCGTGTCGATGGTGTCGGGCATGTACGACGCGGGGCGCGAGGGGATCGTCGCCGTTCCGGTGGTGCTGGGGCTCTCCACGGTGGTGGCGCTGCGCCGCAAGGCCCCGGAGAAGATGCTGCTGCTCGCCATCCTGGTGGGCGTCGTGCAGCTGGTGTTCGACGTCCGGCCGGGCATCGGGAATTTCGCGATGCTGGTGATCACGTACACCGTGGCCACGGTCGGCGAGCGCTGGGCGTCCCGGCTCGCGCTGATCTGCAGCCTGAGCGCGGCGGCCCTGTCCCAGCTGCGGTGGGAGGCCGAGCCCGGCGGGTCCTGGGCCCAGATGATCTTCGTGGCGGTCATCATGACCGTGCCGTTCGTGCTGGCCTGGGTGCTCGGGGACTCGCTGCGGACCCGGCGCGCCTACTTCGACCAGCTGGAGGAGCGTGCCGCCCGGCTGGAGCGGGAACGCGAGGCGCAGTCCAAGGTCGCGGTCGCCGCCGAACGGGCCCGGATCGCCCGCGAGCTGCACGACGTCGTCGCGCACAACGTGTCCGTGATGGTCGTCCAGGCCGACGGCGCCGCCTATGTGATGGACGCCGCCCCCGACCAGGCCAAGCAGGCCCTGGAGACCATCTCCAGCACCGGCCGCCAGGCGCTCGCCGAGATGCGCCGGCTGCTCGGGGTGCTGCGCACCGGCGATGCCCCGGAGAGCGGCGAGTACGTTCCCCAGCCCGACGTCGAGCAGATCGAGGACCTGGTCGCCCAGGTGCGGCAGACCGGCCTGGAGGTCGACTTCAAGGTCGAGGGCACCCCCCGCCCGCTGCCCAGCGGCGTGGAGCTGACCGCGTACCGCGTCGTGCAGGAAGCCCTGACGAACACCCGCAAGCACGGCGGGCCCGACGCCGGGGCCAGCGTCCGGCTGGTCTACTTCGACGACGGCCTCGGGCTGCTGATCGAGGACGACGGCCGGGGCGCGGCGCACGAGCTGTACGAGGACGGCGGCGCGGACGGCGCCGGGCACGGGATGATCGGGATGCGGGAGCGGGTCGGCATGGTCGGAGGCACCCTGGACGCGGGGCCCCGGCCCGGCGGCGGCTTCCGGATCAGCGCCCTGCTGCCGCTCAAGCCCCCGGGCGGGTGACGGGACCGGGCCCGGCCTTCGACGACCGCCAAAGCCACCGGGGCCACCATGGCCACCACGACCGACCGACCGATCGACCGACCTCAGGACAGGACACGTTCCCATGACCATGGCCATCCGCGTGATGCTCGTCGACGACCAGGTGCTGCTGCGGACCGGCTTCCGGATGGTGCTCGCCGCCCAGCCCGACATGGAAGTCGTGGCCGAGGCCGGGGACGGGGCCGAGGCGATCGAGCTGCTGCGGTCCACCGCCGTCGACGTGGTCCTGATGGACGTCCGCATGCCCCGGCTGGACGGCGTCGAGGCGACCAGCCGCATCTGCGCGCAGCAGAACCCGCCGAAGGTGCTCATCCTGACCACCTTCGACCTCGACGAGTACGCCTTCTCCGGGCTGAAGGCCGGGGCCAGCGGCTTCATGCTCAAGGACGTACCGCCCGCCGAACTGCTCGCCGCGATCCGCTCGGTGCACAGCGGCGACGCGGTCGTCGCCCCGTCCACCACCCGCCGGCTGCTCGACCGCTTCTCGCCGATGCTGCCCAGCGACAAGGAGCCGAAGAACAAGCACATCGGCAAGCTCACCGAACGCGAACGGGAAGTCATGCTCCTGGTCGCCCAGGGCCTGTCGAACGGGGAGATCGCGGCCCGGCTGGTGCTCTCCGAGGCGACGGTCAAGACGCACGTCGGCCGCATCCTCACCAAGCTGAACCTCCGCGACCGGGTCCAGATCGTCGTCCTCGCCTACGAGACCGGGCTGGTCCGGGCCGGCGGCGGCGCGGGCTGAAGGGGACGGGAGGCCGGCCGTGGGCACGCTGCTGTGGATCAACGGGCCGTTCGGCGGCGGTAAGACGCAGACGGCGTACGAGCTGCACCGGCGGCTCCCCGGCAGTGTGGTCTGCGATCCCGAGCACATCGGCTTCGGGCTGCACCGGACCCTGCCGCCCCGCCTGCGCGGCGACTTCCAGGATCTGGCGTCCTGGCGTTCCGGGGTCCGTGAGGTGCTCGCCCTCGCTCTGGAGGGGCACCCGGGGCCGGTGATCGTGCCGATGACGCTGGTCGACCCGGGGTATTTCGCCGAGATCGTCGGGCGGCTGCGCGAGGACGGCCACACCGTCCACCACAGCGCCCTCCTCGCCGACCGCGCCACCGTTCTGCGGCGGCTGCGCGAACGCGGTCTCGGGCGCGGGCTGAAGGGGGAGAGCTTCGCCGTGAGCCGGCTGGACGACTGCCTGGAGCGGCTCGCGCGCCCGGAGTTCGCCCGCCATATCCGTACGGACCGGGTGACGGTTCCTCAGGTGGCGGACCTGGTGGCCGGGGCCGCCGGTCTGACACCCGTACCGGATACGGACGGCCGGCTGCGGCACCGGCTGCGGCGGACCTGGACGAGCGTGCGGCACATCCGCTTCGACTGAGGTCGTGCCCGTCCCGCTGTGCCTCGTCGGCAGCCGGCCGGCTCAGCGCAGGACGCCCTCCAGGAAGTCGCTGCCGAGCCGGGCCACGATCGTCAGGTCCAGCTGGTGCAGGACATAGCGGCCCCGGCGGCGCGTCGTGACCAGGCCCGCCTTCTTGAGCACCGAGAGGTGGCGGGAGACCTCGGGTGGGGTGATGCCGTTGGATTCGGCCAGCTCACCGGTGGTGTAGGGGGAGCGGGCCAGGTTGCGGCAGAGCCGCATCCGCATCGGGTGGGCCAGGGCTTCCATCCGGCGCTGGAGCTGTTCCACGGAGGCGGGCGACGGCAGTTCGGGCAGGTGGACCGGGTAGTGGATCACCGGCCGCCAGCCCGGGGCGTGCAGCACCATCAGATGCGGCCAGCCGAAGCTCGTCGGGACGAACGTCAGGCCGTGGCCGACGCCCGGGTCGACGGCGGTGGTCCGGCCCTCGGACAGCTTGTCGATGCTGATCCGGCCCGCGTCCTCGTCCAGCGTCACGGCGGAGGACACCGCCCCGACCGCTTCGGCCAGCCCCTTGCGCCGCAGCAGCTCCGTCTTGTGCCGGGCGTCCGCCACCAGCTGCACGGAGACCCGGCGCCAGGTGTCGGCGAAGAACGCCTCGTCGCAGTCCTCGAAGAGCCGCCGGATCCAGCCGCGTACGGAGGCGGGGTCGGCCAGCAGCCGCCGCGTGAACTCCACCTGCTGCGGGCCGCGCGCCGCTGCCAGCTCCAGGGAGCGGTCCCGCATCGCCGCGTCGCTCAGCGGCGACGGCGCCCCGGCCCCGTAATGGGTGGCGCAGGTGAACTCCAGGGCCGCGGCGACGAACCGCTCGTCGTCCATCTTGTCCAGCAGGTCCAGGTCCTCGGCGAGCGTCGCCCCGGTCCTGCCGTCGCCGCCCCGGAGCCCGGAGAACGGCATGAACACGTCGGAGAAGGTGTTCCGCCAGAGGAACTCCGCCTCCAGCATCCGGTCCGCGAGGTCGGGCTCCAGCCCTGCCGCGGTCGCGGTCGCCCAGCCGTGCAGCCCCGGGTGGTGGCCGGGCTCGGAGAGCGCGTGCAGGGCGAGGCCCAGTTCGGCCAGGGGCGACGTCGCGAAAACGACGCGGTCGGCGGGCAGTCCCGCGATGTCTATGTGCACGCTCACCCCTCCATAGTGCGGGTACGCGCACGGGTCGTCGTGCCATTTGACGGGGGCCGTCAATCCACGCGCGGCCCCGCCGTGACCTGCGCAGGCTGTCCGCATGAACGCTCTCCAGCAGCACATGCTCGACACCTACCGCGCGGCCCGCCTGTCCCAGCCCGCACCCCCGCCACCGGGCCGCCACGACGTCACGGCCCTGCGCAACCTGTACCGGCACCTCCGGCCCGCCGCCACACCCAGCCCGTCCGACGCTTGAGGACGGACCCCTGAGGCGGGCGGGCCGCCGAATCCAGCCTGTCCGGCGCTTGAGGACGGAACCCCTCACGCGGAGGGCCGGCGAATCCAGCCCGTCCGGCGCTTGAGGACGGACCCCCGAGATGGGCGGGCCGGCGAATCCAGCCTGTCCGGCGTTTGAGGACGGACCCCTCACGCCGGAGGGCCGACACCGGACAAGGGCCTCCGGGCCCGGGGGCCGCCCTAGGGCAAGGCCCCCCGCCCCACGTACCCCACGAACCCCGCCACCGCGTCCCGCACATCCTCGGCCGACCACTCGAGCCCCGCCCCGGCCACCGTCACCTCCGTGACCGAGACCCCGGGCGGCAGCCCCGTCCCGGCCGCCCCCGCGAACCACCGCCGGAACAGCGTCACGCCGGTCTCCTCGGCCTGCCGCACCGACGCCTCGTCCAGCACCTCGGTCCCGTACGGCAGCCACACCTGGAACTGATGCGTGTGCGGCGGCTCCGGACGCACCCGGAACCACGGCACCCCCGACGCCGCGAACCCCTCCGCCAACGCCCCGGCCACCACCTTCGCGTGCGCCACGAACGCAGGGAGCCTCGGCAGCTCCCGCTCCAGGCCCAGCAGCGCGGACAGCGCCGCCGGGTACTGCTGGAAGACCTGGCCCCCGTACCGGTGGCGCCACACCCGGGCCTCCTCCACCAGCATCGAAGGGCCCGCCAGCACCGCCCCCGACAGCCCGTCCAGGGACTTGTAGAACGACACGTACACGCTGTCCGCGAGCGCCGCGATCTCGGAGAGCTCCCGCCCGAAGTGCGGGCCGCACTCCCACAGCCGCGCCCCGTCGAAGTGGACCACCGCGTCCCGCTCCCGGGCCGCCTCCACCACCGCCGTCAGCTCCTCCCAGGACGGCAGCACGAAACCGGCGTCCCGCAGCGGCAGCTCCAGCATCAGCGTGCCGAACGGCTCCGGGAACTCCCGGACCTCCGCCGCGCTCGGCAGCCTCGGCTCGGACGTCGGATGCACCGTGCGCAGCCCGCTCACCGCGCCCAGCGCACCGCCCTCGTGCAGCTCCGGATGGGACAGCGGATGCAGCGCCACCGTCGCGTCGCCCGTACGCCCCGCCCAGCACCGCAGCGCGACCTGCTGCGCCATCGTCCCGGTCGGGAAGAACGCCGCCGCCTCCATCCCGAGCAGCCCGGCCACCCGCCGCTCCAGATCGGCGACGACCCCGCCCCCGTACACATCGGTCCAGTCCTCCGGATCGTGTACGGAAGCGGCGCCGGCCGCGAGCGCCGCCAGCCGCTCGCCCAGCGTGCCGTCCGCGCCCACCCGGGCCAGCACCCGTCGCGACCCCCGCCACGCGGTCAGCCTGCGCCGCCGCTGCTCCTGCTCATCCATCGTCGCCATGGGACGATCATCACCCGGACCTCTGACAGCGCGCCCACGGGTTTTCCTCGGCCTCCGAAGTTATCCACAGGCTGTGGGCGGCGGGGGAGCTCCGCCGAAACGCTGGCGTAGCATGCAGAGAAATCGTCCGGTACCCCCCGCGGACTGGAACGGAAGGCCATCGCCGCGTGAACGCATCAGTTTCCAAGGAACCCCTCGACGCGAGGGACCGCCCCGCCCGGCTCACGGTCGGCGTCGTCGGTGCGGGCCGGGTCGGACCCGCCCTCGCCGCAGCCCTCCAGCTCGCCGGACACCGCCCGGTCGCCGTGTCCGGCGTCTCCGACGCCTCCCGCCGCCGCGCCGCCGAGCTGCTCCCCGACGTGCCGCTGGTGGAGCCCGCCGAAGTGCTGGCCCGCGCCGAGCTGGTGCTGCTGACCGTCCCCGACGACGTGCTGCCCACGCTGGTCGAGGGCCTCGCCGAGACCGGTGCCGTACGGCCCGGCCAGCTGCTCGTCCACACCTCCGGGCGGTACGGGGCGAAGGTGCTGGACCCCGCGCTGCGGGCCGGTGCGCTGCCGCTCGCGCTGCACCCCGCGATGACGTTCACCGGCACCGCCGTCGACGTCCAGCGGCTCGCGGGCTGCTCCTTCGGCGTCACCGCCCCCGAGGAGCTGCGGCTGGCCGCCGAGGCCCTCGTCATCGAGATGGGCGGCGAGCCCGAGTGGATCGCCGAGGAGTCCCGCCCGCTCTACCACGCGGCCCTCGCGCTCGGCGCGAACCACCTGGTCACCCTGGTCGCCCAGTCGATGGAGCTGCTGACCAAGGCCGGGGTCACCGCCCCCGACCGGATGCTCGGCCCGCTGCTCGGCGCGGCCCTGGACAACGCCCTGCGCTCCGGCGACGCCGCGCTGACCGGCCCGGTCGCCCGGGGGGACGCGGGCACGGTCGCCGCCCACATCGGCGAACTGCGCGCGCACGCCCCGCAGGCGGTGGCCGGATATCTCGCGATGGCCCGGGCCACGGCCGACCGGGCCCTCGCCCACGGCCTGCTCAAGGCCGAGCTGGCCGAGGACCTGCTCGTCGTCCTGGCCGACCAGGAGCGCCGCCCCGGCGGCCCCGGACCGGGGGAGACCCGATGACGCGCACGATGCGGACCGCCCTCCTGCGCACCGCCGCCGAGCTCGAAGCGCTGCCCCGCCCCGCCGGGGCCGAGCGGGCCGTCGTCATGACGATGGGCGCGCTCCACGACGGCCACGCCGCCCTGATCCGCGCCGCCCGCGAAGCCGCGGGTGCGGACGGCCAGGTCGTGGTCACCGTCTTCGTGAACCCGCTGCAGTTCGGCGAGGCCGCCGACCTGGACCGCTATCCGCGCACCCTGGACGCCGACCTGGAGATCGCCGCGGCGGCGGGGGCCGACGCGGTCTTCGCCCCCGGTGTGGACGAGGTCTACCCCGGCGGCGAGCCCCAGGTCCGGATCACCGCCGGCCCCATGGGCGAGCGCCTCGAAGGCGCGGCCCGGCCGGGGCACTTCGACGGGATGCTCACCGTCGTCGCCAAGCTCCTCCACCTCACCCGCCCCGACGAGGCGTTCTACGGGCAGAAGGACGCCCAGCAGCTCGCCCTGATCCGCCGGATGGTCCGCGACCTGAATTTCGGCGTCCGGATCACCGGCGTCCCCACCGTCCGCGACCCCGACGGCCTGGCGCTCTCCAGCCGTAACCGTTTCCTCTCCGCCGAGGAGCGGCACACCGCGCTCGCCCTGTCCCGCGCCCTGTTCGCGGCCCGCGACCGGCTCGCCGCCCAGCAGGCCCTGCACGAGCGGGCCCGGGCCACCGCACCCGGCGGCGACCGGGCCGCCGGGCTCAACAAGCTGGGCGAGGCCCGGGCCGCCGCCGACGCCCA
>NZ_JAAGMH010000110.1:0-70516 GCF_010548505.1 Streptomyces sp. SID14515
CCGGCGGCGCCACCGGTGGAACCGGACCCGGTGGCCGCCGCGGCGGCTCCCGCTCCGGCGGCCCCGGCCGCGCCGCCGGCCACGATGCCCGCGGCCTTGAGCGAATACCCGGCGGCGAACCAGCCGATGACCGCGACGGGCAGCAGCGCCGGGATCCCGGCGTTCACATGGTCCAGCTCGCCCGCCGCCACCCGGCACTTGGCGCACTCGTCGAGGTGCTTGCGCAGACCGCGTTCGGCCCGGGTCCGCAGCCCGCCCCGGGCGTGGGCGCCGAGCCGGTCGGCGTACTGCGCGCAGTCCCCGCCGGTGGTGAGCGCCTGGCTGACATGGGCCTGGAGATACGCCTGCTTGAGCCCTTCGCGGGCGCGGCTGGCCAGGACGGCGGTGGCGTTGGCGGTGAGGCCGAACAGCGGGGCGATCTCGCTCGGCGACTCCTCCTCCACCGTGGTGTGCCACAGGACCGCCTGCCAGCGCTCCGGGAGGCTCCGGAACGCCTGCATCGCCATCGTCTGCTCGGCCTCGTGCATCGCCAGGACGTCGGCGCCGAGTTCGAGGGTGTCGTCGTCGGAGACCTCCGAGGAGCGGGAGGCCTGTGCGGCGAACACCGCGAAGTCGTCGACCAGATGCTCACGCTTGGCGCTCTTGGTCCAGGCGGCGGCGACATGGCGGACGGCGGTCATCAGATAGGCCCGGACCGCTTCCGTCGGCCCCTTTCCGCCCCGTACGGCCTGGAGCGTGCGCGCGAACACCTCGGCCGTCAGGTCGTCGGCGGTGTGCCCGTCCCGGCAGCAGCTGCGGGCGTAGCGGAGCACGGCGCCCGAGTGCCGCCGGAACAGCTCCTCGTAGGCCTGGTCGTCGCCCGCCCGCATGTCCTCGATCAGCCGGGCGTCGGAAAGACCGGCCTCGGGGGCCCCGCTGCGCCCCGCGCGCTGCTGCGGAACCGCGGGTGCGCCGGATCCGCCGGAGGCGTCCCCCTCGGCGACGGCGGGCCACGGGCCGGGCAGGACGGTACCGCCCTCGGACTCCCCGTCCGACGCGCCGCGTATGGCCTGGCTCGGCACCTGCCCGGCGGACGGCCCGTCCGCCTTCGTGTCCCTGTCGGCCGCAGCGATCTCGCCGAGCGGCTCTTCCTGCTGCTCGTTACCGCTCATCGCGGAAGCCCCCGTATACACCCTCGGACCCGAATATCGGCCAAGACTGCCACATGGCTCAATCGCGTTGGCATCTCAGTCCTGCCAACCACTCATCCGGGGCGTTTTCTCGAATACGAGTACTAGAGAACCTTCTTTCGGGGAAGGAGACCCCGTCGATTCGTCTCCCGACACCCGTTCACCGCCCGTCCGCCCGTCCGCCCGTCCGGGACAGCCGTCGAGAAGGACGGCCGGCCGCGGACGGACACAGACGGACGGCTGCCTCACGCCGGCCGCGACCTCAGCCCCTCCAGCAGGATGTCCAGCAACCGGGCCGAAGCCGCGGCCTGCTGAGCGGCGTCCGGCAGTGAAGGAGCCGCCGTCGCGATGACCAGCAGCACATCGGCCACCGTCACATCCCGGCGCAGCTCACCGGAGTCCCGGGCCCGGTCCACCAGCTGCCCCACGACCTCCAGCAGCTCGACCGCGCCCGAGTCCTCACCGAGGCCGTCGAGCCCGTCGCCGCCCCCGGAGCGCTGGCCGACGACGCGGAAGTCGTCCTGGCCCACTCCCTGCCGCTGCTGCGGAACCCGCGTCTCGTCCACCGCGCCCGGAGCCGAAGCCGCCCCGGAAGCCGCCGGTGCACCCGACTCCTCCCCGTCGGCCCCGACCCGCAGCACCTGCGGCGGCAGCAGCCTGCCCGCACCCGACGCCACAGACGTACGCAGGAAGCGGGAGAGCGCCGACCAGGGCTTCTCCTCCTGCCCCAGCGCCGTGCGCGCCTGCTCGGTCAGCCGGGAGGTCTCCTCCTCGGCTATCCGTCGTACCAGCACGTCCTTGCTCGGGAACCGTCGGTAGACGGTGCCCACGCCGACGCGGGCGCGACGTGCCACGTCCTCCATCGGAGCGCCGTAACCCAGCTCCCCGAACACCTCGCGAGCCGCCCGCAGCACGTGCTCCAGATTGCGCTGCGCGTCGACGCGCAGCGGAGCCGAGCGCGGTGCGCCCGCGGCCCCTGTCGTCGCCGTTCCCGCCGTCGTCGCCCCGTTCGGGGCCTGTCCGGCACCGGCCGAATTCATCGCCGCCGCACTCACCGCGGCCGCCGATCGAACGGCGTCCGCCGAGCTCATGACGCCGAGCGCACCCACGGAGCCGAGGCGTCCATGGTCCTCGGACGCGCGAGAGAGCGCAGCCTGGCCATGCGTATCCTGAATATGCATAACTTCCCCCGGTTATGACGTCTCCCCCCGGAGACTTCCCGCCGTTTCAGCCGGGGAGCGGAGCACAACGAAATCCGCACCCGACACCCCGACGGGTTACGAACATAGTTGAGCCCGCGTCAATTCAGAAGGGGGTAGTTCCGCATGGGACGCCCCCCGATCGGACCAAGATCCGATCGTTGGCGGAACATCGCCCTCCCACTCACCTCGTGCGTAGCGCCTGACCTGCGCGGCTGTCGTTTTCCGCCACCCACGGGCCCCGAGTGCCGTTGAGGATCCGCCAGTCACACAATTTGCCGGGCCTGTGGACAAACCACTGACTCCGTTGCGTCATGGGGTGGTGATGGCTCCAGATTCCCGGGGGACGACCCCCGGCACCCGGCCAGGTGTGCGCATTCTCGTCGTCGGCGGCGGCTACGTCGGGATGTACACAGCGCTGCGTCTCCAACGGAAGTTGAAGCAGAGACTGAAGAGCGGCGACGCCGAGATCGTGGTCGTCACGCCCGAGCCGTACATGACCTACCAGCCCTTCCTCCCCGAAGCGGCCGCCGGCTCGATCTCGCCGCGCCATGTGGTCGTGCCGCTGCGCCGCGTCCTGAACGACTGCACGATCGTCATCGGCGAGGCGCAGCGCGTCGACCACACCGAACGGACCGCGACCGTCACCACCCTCGCCACCGGCGAGGACGGCACCGGAGCCATGGAGATCGCGTACGACGAGATCGTCATCGCCCCCGGGTCCGTGTCGCGCACCCTGCCCGTTCCCGGCCTCGCCGAGTTCGGCATCGGTTTCAAGACCGTCGAGGAGGCCATCGGGCTGCGCAATCACGTCATCGAACAGATGGACATCGCCTCCGCCACCCGCGACCCCGCGATCCGCGACGCCGCTCTCACCTTCGTCTTCGTCGGCGGCGGCTACGCGGGCGTGGAAGCGCTGGCCGAACTGGAGGACATGGCCCGCTACACGGCGCGGTACTACCACAACATCAAGCCGACGGACCTGAAATGGATCCTGGTCGAGGCCTCCGGGCGCATCCTCCCCGAGGTCGGCGAGGCCATGGGCACGTACGCCATCGGCGAGCTGCGCGGCCGGAACATCGACGTACGCCTCGACACCCGCCTCGACACCTGCGAGGACCGCGTCGCCGTCCTCAGCGACGGCTCCCGCTTCCCCACCCGCACCCTCGTATGGACCGCGGGCGTCAAACCCGCCCCGCTGCTGGCCGCCACCGACCTGCCCCTCACCGAACGCGGCCGGCTCCGCTGTACCGCCACCCTCGGCGTCGAGGGGGTGCCGCACGCCTGGGCCGCCGGCGACGCCGCCGCCGTACCCGATCTGACCGCCTCCGAACCGGGCCGCGAGACCGCGCCCAACGCCCAGCACGCGGTGCGCCAGGCGAAGGTCCTCGCCGACAACGTCCTCGCCTCGGTCGACGGCCGGCCGCTCAAGGAGTACCGCCACGCGTACGCCGGATCGGTCGCCTCCCTGGGCCTGCACAAAGGCGTCGCCCACGTCTACGGTCGCAAGCTCAAGGGCTACCCCGCCTGGCTGATGCACCGTACGTACCACCTCAGCCGGGTGCCCACGTTCAACCGGAAGGCGCGCGTCCTTGCCGAATGGACCCTGTCCGGACTCTTCAAACGCGAGATCGTCTCCCTCGGTTCGCTGGAGCACCCCCGCGCCGAGTTCGAACTCGCGGCGGGCGGCGGCTCCGGCACCCCGGGAGTCCCCGGACCGGGCCGCCCGAAGAGCTCCGGAGAACCGCCGGACGACCGCCGAACGGACAGCTGAACGGGCAGCTGAAGGACAGCTGACGGACAGCCGGCGGGCGGCAGGGCGGCGACTGTCAGTACGGTCGGTCACACTGGACGTGTGACCATAGGTGGGCCCACGCCTGCACAGAGTGACCCGGTCAGCAGTGACCGACAGTGACCTGCAGCGACGCACCAACAGCACGACGAGGCCCGGCTGCGCCTTCCCGGGGTATGGCCCCCGGTGCCCCCGAACACGGCAGAAGAAGCAGCCCGCCCGAGCGGACCAGACCGACACACGAGGCCAGAAATACCGTGAACTTCACGCGTTGGAGCGCCCGCCTTCCCGGAACGCAGCGCCGAGCCGCCGCGCGGGACGACCGCAGTGCCGTGCCGGCGGCCCGAGCCGAGTACGCCCGGCCGGAGGGCTCGCCCGCCCTGCCGGACGACGCCTCCCCGGCTCCTTCCGGCCCCGCCCCGACGGAGGCCCTCCCCGGGCCCGCCCTCGACGACCTCTCCGCCCGCGAGATCCTCGGCCGGCTCCCCGCCCCCGTCGCCCTGCTGCACGGCGCGGACCACCGCGTCGCGTACGTCAACGACGCGTACGAGGCCGCGTTCGGCCCCCGCCCGTCCGGCGTCCCCGCGGCCGAGGCCATGCCCGAGCTCGCCCAGCTCAGCGTGCTTCCCCTGCTCGACCAGGTCCTGCGCAGCGGCACCGCCCGCACGGTCAAGTCCCGCAGGACCGCCGAGGGCGGCTCGTACACCGTGACCTGCACCCCGGTCGCCTCCTGGGACAGCACGGAGGACAAGGACGACAAGGAAAGCAAGGAAGGCAAGGGAGATAAGGGAGACGGCAGGAGAGAAGGCGGCGTCCTCGTGTACGCCGCCGACGTCACCGACCACGCCGAAGCCGCCGAACGCCTGCGCACCAGCGAGCGCCGCCACCGCGAAACGGCCGTCACCCTCCAGCGCTCCCTGCTCCCGCAGGAGCTGGAACAGCCCGACGACCTCCGCATCGCCGCCACCTACCAGCCCGGCGGAACCGACGCCGCGGTGGGCGGCGACTGGTACGACGTCATCACCCTCGGCGCGGGCCGCACCGCCCTCGTCATCGGCGATGTGATGGGCCGCGGGGTCCGGGCCGCCGCCGTGATGGGCCAGCTCCGCACCGCCGTCCGCGCCTACGCCCGGCTCGACCTCCCGCCGCACGAGGTGATCCAGCTGCTGGACGTCCTCGCCGCCGAGATCGACGCCAGCCAGATCGCGACCTGTGTCTACGCCGTCCACGATCCGAACGAGGGGCAGCTCGTCTACGCCTCCGCCGGACACCTCCCGATCCTCGTCTGCGACGAGGACGGCACGGTCCACCGAGCCGCCGACCCCACCGGCCCACCGCTCGGCACCGGCGGCTGGGTCCACACCTCGGGCACCATCGCACTGCCGCCCGGCTCCACCGCGGTCCTCTATACGGACGGCCTGGTCGAACGGCGCAGCGAGGACATCGACGAGGGCGTCGCCTCCCTGGCCCGCGCCCTCTCGGGCGCCAAGGGATCACCGCAGGTGGTGTGCGACCGGCTGATCCGCTCCCTCGGCGTGACCGCCGAGCATGACGACGACGTGGCGGTCCTGGTGGTCCAGCACCCCGCCCGTACGGGGACGAACGCGGAGCTGTTCCACAACGCCGCGCTCGATCTCCTCGGCGGCATCGAGGCCGCCCCGCGCGCCCGCGCCTTCGCCACCGGCGTCCTGACCTCCTGGCGCTTTCCGGTCGAGCTCCGCGACCTGGGCGTCCTCGCCACCAGCGAACTGGTCGCGAACTCCCTCCAGCACGGCACCCCGCCGATGCGCCTGGGACTCCGTCGTACGGACCGTCGGCTGATCATCGAGGTGACCGACGGCGACGACCACCTGCCGCGCCGCCGCCAGGCCGAACCGGCGGACGAGGCGGGACGCGGCATCTCGATCATCGCCTCGATCGCCACCTCATGGGGCAGCCGGCGCACACCGGGCGGCGGCAAGGCGGTCTGGTGCGAGTTCGCCCTGCCGCAGTGAGCAGGGCGAACGTTCAGCGGATCCGGTCAGTGCCCCGCGGAGACCGGGGCGGCGGGTGCGGCCGGTGAGGCCGGGGCGACCGTTGCGGACGGGGGCGCGGGAGCGGCCTCCGCGACGTCTCCGCCCTCGGGCAGTGACACCGCCACCACCCGCGAGGGGACGTTGGCCGGCGAAGGCTGGTCCTGTACGGGGGTGAGCCGCCGGCCCAGCCGCAGCGCGAGCACCGTGATGCCCAGCGAGAACAACACGAACGTCACGATGTACGGGCCGTGCAGCGACGCCCCCATCGGCCCGCCGACGGCCGGACCGACCGCGAGCGCGAGCTGCTTGCACAGGGCGAACGCCGAGTTGTACTGCCCGACCATCGACTCCGGCGCCAGATCGGCGACCAGCGGGGCGACGGTCGGCGACAGCATCGCCTCCCCCAGCCCGAACAGCGCGTACGTCGAGATGAACGCGGCCGTCGCCATGGTCTGGCTGCCGTGCCCGAGCCCGGCGTAGCCCGCCACGATCCAGGCGAAGGCCCAGATCAGGCCGACCGCGGCGATGACCCGGCTGCGCCGCCGCCGCTCCACGAGCCGCAGCACGACGAACTGCGCCACGACGATGACCGCGGTGTTGGCGGCCAGCGCGAAGCCGAGGGTGGAGGGCTCGATCCCGGCGGCCTCCGTGCCGTACGCAGCGAGCCCGGACTCGAACTGCCCGTAGCAGGCGAAGAACAGCACGAACCCCAGCACGCACAGCTGCACCATGGCCCGGTGCGACAGCAGCGCCCGCAGCCCGCCGCCCTTCGCGGCGGACCCGTCCGCCGGCCTGGCGCCGCCGAGCGAAGCGTTACGCGGCATGCGCACGGTGGTCACGACGACACCGAGCACCACGAACATCGCGGCCTCGATCAGGAAGAGCATCGTGAAGCTCGCCGGACGGTCCACGTCCACCAGCTGCCCGCCGACGAGCCCGCCGAGGCCGAGCCCCAGGTTCTGCAGGAAGAACTGCATGGCGAAGGCGCGCGTACGGGTCGCGGTGCTGGAGCACCACACGAGCATCGTGGCGAGGGCCGGCTGCATGACGGCGGTGCCCGCACCCAGGACCGCGGCGGCCAGCACGGCGGCCGGAACACTGCTCGCGAACCCCAGGGCGACCGCGCCCACGGAGGCCAGAACGGAGGCCACCACCAGCACTGGCAACGGGCCCCGCCGGTCGATGGCCCGCCCGGTGAACGGCAGAACGACCAGCGCCGCCATCGCGAAGGCCGCCAGAACGACTCCCGCCGTACCGGCGCCCAGATCCCGCACCTGCGCCACGTAGACGTACAGATACGGAACGGTGAACCCGAGCCCGAACGCGCTCAGCGCGCTGCCCAGCTGGATCCGCCGCAGCGCTGCGCCCATCTCCCTGGTCACACTCACCTACCTCAAGGTTTCGAAGAAATCAGACTCGAAGACTTTAGCACTAAACTTAGAAGGTGAAAACTACAGGCTGAAGGACTTCAAGGGTGGTGGGGGCGTGCCATACTGCCCGCCATGTCTGAGAGCACCGAGGAGCCCGGCCCCAGCGAGCCGAGCCTCGACGAACAGATCGCCGCCTATCAGCGCGAGTTCCGCGACCTCGACCCACAGGTCGAGCAGGTCGTCTCCGCACTGGGTCGCCTGAACCGCCGGATGAACGTCGCGTACGGGAGGCAGGTCGCAGCCCTCGGCATCAGCAACGCCGAGTGGGAGGTCCTCAAGACCCTGGTCCTGGCGGGCGCCCCCTACCGCCTGGGCCCCGGCGAACTGGCGAAGCGCCTCGGTCTCACCCCGGCCGCCATGACCCATCGCATCGACCGGATGGCCGGCGAGGGCCTGGTCACCCGGGACCGCGACGAGAACAACCGGGTCCGCGTCATCGTCGAGCTGACGGACGAGGGCCGTACGAAGTGGCTCGAAGCGATGCGCATGGCGAGCGACTTCGAGGAGGACCTCCTCCAGGACCTGTCCGGCGACGAACGCGGCGTCCTCGGCGAGCTGCTGGTCCGCCTCCTGCGCCGGGTGGAACACGCCCAGCCGGACGCCGGCGGCCGCCTCACCGACCTGGACTGACGGCCAGGCCGGAGACGCCACGAAGGCCCCACGGAAGCCACCGCGGAGGTCACCGGGGGAGGGTTGACACGCCCCTGGAGGATCCGTAAAGTTCTCCGAGTTGTCACGGAGCCGGAACGGTTCCGCGGCAGCCGATCCCGCCGCGAACGCGGCAACCAAACTTCAGCACGATCTCCCACTCGGGATGATTTCGGCATGCCGGAATTCATGACGAAGGCTCGATTATGAGCCGCCGGGAGAATCCGCTAGAGTTTGAGCGTCGGAACGGCCCAACAGCCGGGAAGACAAGCCCCGCTGACTGGGAATCAGGCCCGAAAGGATCTGATAGAGTCGGACTCGCCGGAAAGGGAAAACGCGAAAGCGAAGAACCTGGAAAGCGAAAAGAGCAGGACCGCTTGACCCGCTTCGACCGGGAATCGGACACGAAAGAGTCTGATAGAGTCGGAAACGCAAGAACGAAGGGAAGCGCCCGGAGGGCCCCGGTGAAACGGGACCGAAGGAAGCGTCCGTTCCTTGAGAACTCAACAGCGTGCCAAAAGTCAACGCCAGATATGTTGATACCCCGGCCTGCTTCGGCAGGTTGGTGGTTCCTTTGAAAGTCCTACCGGGTTCACTTCGGTGACCGGGTAGGCATTTACACAGCGAGGACGCTGTGAACAACGGGTCTTATTCCGACCGGTTGTTCCGCTCTCGTGA
Source organism: Streptomyces sp. SID14515 (assembly GCF_010548505.1). Taxonomy (NCBI): domain Bacteria; kingdom Bacillati; phylum Actinomycetota; class Actinomycetes; order Kitasatosporales; family Streptomycetaceae; genus Streptomyces; species Streptomyces sp. SID14515. The sequence goes on from NZ_JAAGMH010000110.1 coordinate 8,932, forward strand.
TGTGTGCACCCGATTACGGGTAAACATTCACGGAGAGTTTGATCCTGGCTCAGGACGAACGCTGGCGGCGTGCTTAACACATGCAAGTCGAACGATGAAACCGCTTCGGTGGTGGATTAGTGGCGAACGGGTGAGTAACACGTGGGCAATCTGCCCTTCACTCTGGGACAAGCCCTGGAAACGGGGTCTAATACCGGATAACACTCTGTCCCGCATGGGACGGGGTTAAAAGCTCCGGCGGTGAAGGATGAGCCCGCGGCCTATCAGCTTGTTGGTGGGGTAATGGCCTACCAAGGCGACGACGGGTAGCCGGCCTGAGAGGGCGACCGGCCACACTGGGACTGAGACACGGCCCAGACTCCTACGGGAGGCAGCAGTGGGGAATATTGCACAATGGGCGAAAGCCTGATGCAGCGACGCCGCGTGAGGGATGACGGCCTTCGGGTTGTAAACCTCTTTCAGCAGGGAAGAAGCGAGAGTGACGGTACCTGCAGAAGAAGCGCCGGCTAACTACGTGCCAGCAGCCGCGGTAATACGTAGGGCGCAAGCGTTGTCCGGAATTATTGGGCGTAAAGAGCTCGTAGGCGGCTTGTCACGTCGGATGTGAAAGCCCGGGGCTTAACCCCGGGTCTGCATTCGATACGGGCTAGCTAGAGTGTGGTAGGGGAGATCGGAATTCCTGGTGTAGCGGTGAAATGCGCAGATATCAGGAGGAACACCGGTGGCGAAGGCGGATCTCTGGGCCATTACTGACGCTGAGGAGCGAAAGCGTGGGGAGCGAACAGGATTAGATACCCTGGTAGTCCACGCCGTAAACGTTGGGAACTAGGTGTTGGCGACATTCCACGTCGTCGGTGCCGCAGCTAACGCATTAAGTTCCCCGCCTGGGGAGTACGGCCGCAAGGCTAAAACTCAAAGGAATTGACGGGGGCCCGCACAAGCAGCGGAGCATGTGGCTTAATTCGACGCAACGCGAAGAACCTTACCAAGGCTTGACATATACCGGAAAGCATCAGAGATGGTGCCCCCCTTGTGGTCGGTATACAGGTGGTGCATGGCTGTCGTCAGCTCGTGTCGTGAGATGTTGGGTTAAGTCCCGCAACGAGCGCAACCCTTGTTCTGTGTTGCCAGCATGCCCTTCGGGGTGATGGGGACTCACAGGAGACTGCCGGGGTCAACTCGGAGGAAGGTGGGGACGACGTCAAGTCATCATGCCCCTTATGTCTTGGGCTGCACACGTGCTACAATGGCCGGTACAATGAGCTGCGATGCCGCGAGGCGGAGCGAATCTCAAAAAGCCGGTCTCAGTTCGGATTGGGGTCTGCAACTCGACCCCATGAAGTCGGAGTTGCTAGTAATCGCAGATCAGCATTGCTGCGGTGAATACGTTCCCGGGCCTTGTACACACCGCCCGTCACGTCACGAAAGTCGGTAACACCCGAAGCCGGTGGCCCAACCCCTTGTGGGAGGGAGCTGTCGAAGGTGGGACTGGCGATTGGGACGAAGTCGTAACAAGGTAGCCGTACCGGAAGGTGCGGCTGGATCACCTCCTTTCTAAGGAGCATCTAGATTCCGTAAGGAATCCAGAGCCACTACGTCGGCAAATGTTCGACGGTGGTCAGCTCATGGGTGGAACGTTGACTATTCGGCACAGTCGGTTGGTTTCTGTCAGTACTGCTCTTCGGAGCGTGGAAAACGGGAACGGATGGGTTGTGTCGGGCACGTTGTTGGGTGTCTGAGGGTGCGGCCGTCATGGTTGTTCCTTCTGATCCGGCCCCAGTGAACTCGCCTGTTATGGGTGGGGTGATGGGTGGCTGGTCGTTGTTTGAGAACTGCACAGTGGACGCGAGCATCTGTGGCCAAGTTTTTAAGGGCGCACGGTGGATGCCTTGGCACCAGGAACCGATGAAGGACGTGGGAGGCCACGATAGTCCCCGGGGAGCTGTCAACCAAGCTTTGATCCGGGGGTTTCCGAATGGGGAAACCCGGCAGTCGTCATGGGCTGTCACCCGCTGCTGAACACATAGGCAGTGTGGAGGGAACGAGGGGAAGTGAAACATCTCAGTACCCTCAGGAAGAGAAAACAACCGTGATTCCGGGAGTAGTGGCGAGCGAAACTGGATGAGGCCAAACCGTATGCGTGTGATACCCGGCAGGGGTTGCGCATGCGGGGTTGTGGGATCTCTCTTTCATAGTCTGCCGGCTGTGAGACGAGTCAGAAACCGTTGATGTAGGCGAAGGACATGCGAAAGGTCCGGCGTAGAGGGTAAGACCCCCGTAGCTGAAACATCAACGGCTTGCTTGAGAACCACCCAAGTAGCACGGGGCCCGAGAAATCCCGTGTGAATCTGGCGGGACCACCCGCTAAGCCTAAATATTCCCTGGTGACCGATAGCGGATAGTACCGTGAGGGAATGGTGAAAAGTACCGCGGGAGCGGAGTGAAATAGTACCTGAAACCGTGTGCCTACAAGCCGTGGGAGCGTCGCTGTATGTGCTTGCACATGCAGTCGTGACTGCGTGCCTTTTGAAGAATGAGCCTGCGAGTTAGCGGTGTGTAGCGAGGTTAACCCGTGTGGGGAAGCCGTAGCGAAAGCGAGTCCGAATAGGGCGTTTGAGTTGCACGCTCTAGACCCGAAGCGGAGTGATCTAGCCATGGGCAGGTTGAAGCGGAGGTAAGACTTCGTGGAGGACCGAACCCACCAGGGTTGAAAACCTGGGGGATGACCTGTGGTTAGGGGTGAAAGGCCAATCAAACTCCGTGATAGCTGGTTCTCCCCGAAATGCATTTAGGTGCAGCGTCGTGTGTTTCTTGCCGGAGGTAGAGCACTGGATAGGCGATGGGCCCTACCGGGTTACTGACCTTAGCCAAACTCCGAATGCCGGTAAGTGAGAGCGCGGCAGTGAGACTGTGGGGGATAAGCTCCATGGTCGAGAGGGAAACAGCCCAGAGCATCGACTAAGGCCCCTAAGCGTACGCTAAGTGGGAAAGGATGTGGAGTCGCAGAGACAACCAGGAGGTTGGCTTAGAAGCAGCCACCCTTGAAAGAGTGCGTAATAGCTCACTGGTCAAGTGATTCCGCGCCGACAATGTAGCGGGGCTCAAGCGTACCGCCGAAGTCGTGTCATTCCAGCATGTACCCCCAACGGGGGCTGGGATGGGTAGGGGAGCGTCGTGTGCCGGGTGAAGCAGCCGCGGAAGCGAGTTGTGGACGGTTCACGAGTGAGAATGCAGGCATGAGTAGCGATACACACGTGAGAAACGTGTGCGCCGATTGACTAAGGGTTCCTGGGTCAAGCTGATCTGCCCAGGGTAAGTCGGGACCTAAGGCGAGGCCGACAGGCGTAGTCGATGGACAACCGGTTGATATTCCGGTACCCGCTTTGAAACGCCCAGTACTGAATCAGGCGATGCTAAGTCCGTGAAGCCGGCCCGATCTCTTCGGAGTTGAGGGTAGTGGTGGAGCCGATGAACCAGACTTGTAGTAGGTAAGCGATGGGGTGACGCAGGAAGGTAGTCCAGCCCGGGCGGTGGTTGTCCCGGGGTAAGGGTGTAGCCCGTGTGGTAGGTAAATCCGTCACGCGTTAAGGGTGAGACCTGATGCCGAGCCGATTGTGGTGAAGTGGATGATCCTATGCTGTCGAGAAAAGCCTCTAGCGAGTTTCATGGCGGCCCGTACCCTAAACCGACTCAGGTGGTCAGGTAGAGAATACCGAGGCGTTCGGGTGAACTATGGTTAAGGAACTCGGCAAAATGCCCCCGTAACTTCGGGAGAAGGGGGGCCATCACTGGTGATAGCACTTGCTGCTTGAGCTGGGGGTGGCCGCAGAGACCAGCGAGAAGCGACTGTTTACTAAAAACACAGGTCCGTGCGAAGCCGTAAGGCGATGTATACGGACTGACGCCTGCCCGGTGCTGGAACGTTAAGGGGACCGGTTAGCTGACTTTCGGGTTGGCGAGGCTGAGAACTTAAGCGCCAGTAAACGGCGGTGGTAACTATAACCATCCTAAGGTAGCGAAATTCCTTGTCGGGTAAGTTCCGACCTGCACGAATGGCGTAACGACTTCTCGACTGTCTCAACCATAGGCCCGGTGAAATTGCACTACGAGTAAAGATGCTCGTTTCGCGCAGCAGGACGGAAAGACCCCGGGACCTTTACTATAGTTTGATATTGGTGTTCGGTTCGGCTTGTGTAGGATAGGTGGGAGACTTTGAAGCGGCCACGCCAGTGGTTGTGGAGTCGTCGTTGAAATACCACTCTGGTCGTGCTGGATGTCTAACCTGGGTCCGTGATCCGGATCAGGGACAGTGTCTGATGGGTAGTTTAACTGGGGCGGTTGCCTCCTAAAGAGTAACGGAGGCGCCCAAAGGTTCCCTCAGCCTGGTTGGCAATCAGGTGTTGAGTGTAAGTGCACAAGGGAGCTTGACTGTGAGACCGACGGGTCGAGCAGGGACGAAAGTCGGGACTAGTGATCCGGCAGTGGCTTGTGGAAGCGCTGTCGCTCAACGGATAAAAGGTACCCCGGGGATAACAGGCTGATCTTCCCCAAGAGTCCATATCGACGGGATGGTTTGGCACCTCGATGTCGGCTCGTCGCATCCTGGGGCTGGAGTCGGTCCCAAGGGTTGGGCTGTTCGCCCATTAAAGCGGTACGCGAGCTGGGTTTAGAACGTCGTGAGACAGTTCGGTCCCTATCCGCTGTGCGCGTAGGAATATTGAGAAGGGCTGTCCCTAGTACGAGAGGACCGGGACGGACGAACCTCTGGTGTGCCAGTTGTCCTGCCAAGGGCATGGCTGGTTGGCTACGTTCGGAAAGGATAACCGCTGAAAGCATCTAAGCGGGAAGCCTGCTTCGAGATGAGTATTCCCACCAACTTGATTGGTTAAGGCTCCCAGTAGACGACTGGGTTGATAGGCCAGATGTGGAAGCCCTGTAAGGGGTGGAGCTGACTGGTACTAATAGGCCGAGGGCTTGTCCTCAGTTGCTCGCGTCCACTGTGTTAGTTCTGAAATAACGAACGGCCGTGTAAAAATCCGGTGTTGGTTAATTTCATAGTGTTTCGGTGGTCATTGCGTTAGGGAAACGCCCGGTTACATTCCGAACCCGGAAGCTAAGCCTTTCAGCGCCGATGGTACTGCAGGGGGGACCCTGTGGGAGAGTAGGACGCCGCCGAACAATTTTTCCGGGAAAGCCCCGCACCGATAAGGTGCGGGGCTTTTCTGCGTTCCGGACTTATGACCTTTGCCGAGCTCCTTCGCTGCACCCCCGTGCACCGGACGGGGGAAGCTGAGGGTAGGGTCAGGGGGCATCATTGGCACGTTCTTCACAGGAGGCCCCCGGGTGGAGGTCCAGGAGACTCGGGTCCAGACGGACCGGGTCCTCACCATCCCCAACATCCTCAGCATGGCTCGCCTTGTCGGGGTACCGCTCTTCCTGTGGCTGATTCTTCGCCCCGTGTTCGGCGGGCCCAACAGCGACAGCTGGGCGCTGCTGGTGCTGATGTTCAGCGGCATCAGCGACTACCTGGACGGGAAGCTCGCCCGCAAGTGGAACCAGATCAGCAGCCTCGGCCGGCTCCTGGACCCGGCGGCGGACCGCCTCTACATCCTTTCCACCCTGGTCGGCCTCACCTGGCGTGAGATCCTGCCCCTCTGGGTCACCGCGGCGCTTCTCGCCCGGGAACTGATGCTCCTCGTGATGGTGGCCGTCCTGCGACGCCACGGCTATCCGCCCCCGCAGGTCAACTTCCTCGGGAAAGCTGCAACGTTCAACCTGATGTACGCGTTCCCCTTGTTGCTGCTCAGCGACGGGAGTGGTTGGCTGGCCACACTGGCCGCCGTTTTCGGATGGGCGTTCGCAGGATGGGGTACAACGCTCTACTGGTGGGCAGGGATCCTCTACGTGGTTCAGGTCCGCCGGCTCGTGAAGGCGGACGCAGTAGCCGATTGAGCTCGTTGATGCGGTGCCGCGCAGTGTCGCCGGCCCGCGGCAGAAGTTTTTCATGATGCCCCGACGGGCGAATTCGGCTGACCGTCGTCTCTTCTAGGAGGACGTTTCCGACATGAAGGCCGTCGTGATGGCTGGCGGCGAAGGCACACGTCTTCGCCCCATGACCTCGAGCATGCCCAAGCCGCTCCTGCCCGTGGCCAACAGGCCGATCATGGAGCACGTCCTGCGGCTGCTCAAGCGGCATGGGCTCAGCGAAACAGTAGTGACCGTCCAGTTCCTCGCCTCCCTCGTCAAGAACTATTTCGGGGACGGCGAGGAGCTCGGAATGGAGCTCACCTATGCCAACGAGGAGAAGCCACTCGGCACCGCGGGCAGCGTGAAGAACGCCGAGGAGGCGTTGAAGGACGACACGTTTCTCGTCATTTCCGGTGACGCGCTCACCGACTTCGACCTCACCGACCTCATCGCGTTCCACAAGGAAAAGGGCGGACTCGTCACGGTCTGCCTGACCCGGGTGCCCAATCCGCTGGAATTCGGCATCACCATCGTGGACGAAAACGGTCAGGTCGAACGGTTCCTGGAGAAGCCGACCTGGGGGCAGGTCTTCTCGGACACCGTGAACACGGGTATCTACGTCATGGAGCCCGAGGTCTTCGACTACGTCCAGGCCGACACCTCGGTCGACTGGTCCGGTGATGTCTTCCCTCAGCTGATGAAAGAGGGCAAGCCCATCTACGGCTATATCGCCGAGGGCTACTGGGAGGACGTCGGCACACACGAGAGCTATGTGAAGGCCCAGGCGGACGTCCTGGAGCGCAAGGTCGACGTGGAGCTCGACGGCTTCGAGATCTCGCCCGGCGTATGGGTCGCCGAAGGCGCGGAGGTCCACCCCGACGCCGTGCTGCGCGGACCGCTGTACATCGGCGACTACGCCAAGGTCGAGGCGGACGTCGAGATCCGGGAGCACACGGTCGTCGGGTCGAACGTCGTCGTCAAGACCGGCGCGTTTCTTCACAAGGCCGTGGTGCACGACAACGTCTACATCGGCCAGCACAGCAACCTCCGAGGCTGTGTGGTCGGCAAGAACACCGACATCATGCGTGCGGCCCGGATCGAGGACGGCGCCGTCATCGGAGACGAATGCCTGGTCGGCGAGGAGTCGATCATCCAGGGCAATGTGCGGGTGTATCCGTTCAAGACCATCGAGGCCGGCGCGTTCGTCAACACCTCGGTCATCTGGGAATCCCGCGGACAGGCGCACCTCTTCGGAGCGCGCGGGGTCTCCGGGATCCTGAACGTCGAGATCACCCCCGAACTGGCCGTACGGCTGGCCGGCGCCTACGCCACGACCCTCAAGAAGGGCTCGACGGTCACGACCGCCCGTGACCACTCCCGAGGCGCCCGCGCCCTCAAGAGGGCCGTCATCTCGGCCCTGCAGGCCAGCGCCATCGACGTCCGGGACCTCGAGAACGTACCGTTGCCCGTGGCACGCCAGCAGACCGCCCGGGGCAGCGCCGGCGGCATCATGATCCGTACGTCGCCCGGGGTGCCCGACTCCGTGGACATCATGTTCATCGACGAGCGGGGCGCGGACCTCTCGCAGGCGCAGCAACGCAAGCTCGACCGGGTCTACGCACGGCAGGAGTACCGCAGGGCGTTCCCCGGCGAGATCGGGGACCTGCACTTCCCGTCCAGCGTGTTCGACTCGTACACCGGATCTCTCCTGCGGAACGTCGACGTCGACGGCATCGCCGAATCCGGGCTCAAGGTCGTCGTCGACGCCTCCAACGGCAGCGCCGGGCTCGTTCTGCCCAGCCTGCTCGGCAGGCTGGGCGTGGACGCGCTGACGATCAACCCCGGGCTCGACGAGTCGCGGCCCACCGAGTCCGCAGAAACCCGGCGGGCCGGTCTGGTGCGGCTCGGGGAGATCGTGTCCTCCGCGCGGGCCGCCTTCGGGGTGCGGTTCGACCCGGTCGGCGAGCGGCTCTCCCTCGTTGACGAACTGGGCCGAATCATCGAGGACGACCGGGCCCTGCTGGTCCTCCTCGATCTCGTCGCCGCCGAGCGGCGCAGCGGTCGGGTCGCCCTGCCGGTGACGACCACGCGCGTCGCCGAGCAGGTGGCGGCCTATCACGGCACCCAGGTGGAGTGGACGACCACCTCGCCCGACGACCTGACCCGGGTGGGCCGTGAAGAGGACACCATCTTCGGAGGAGACGGGCGCGGCGGGTTCATCGTTCCCGAATTCAGCAGTGTCTTCGACGGGAGCGCCGCTTTCGTCCGGCTGATCGGTCTCGTCGCGCGCACCCAGCTCACTCTGAGCCAGATCGACGCCCGCATTCCCCGGGCGCATGTCCTGCGCCGCGACCTGGCCACGCCCTGGGCCGTCAAGGGGCTCGTCATGCGGCGGGTCGTCGAAGCGGCCGGTGACCGCAGCGTGGACACCACGGACGGGGTCCGGGTGGTCGAGGCCGACGGGCGGTGGATCATGGTCCTGCCCGACCGGGCGGAGGCCGTCACCCATCTGTGGGCGGAAGGTCCGGACGACGCCTCGGCCCAGGCACTGCTCGACGAGTGGGCCGCGGTGGTGGACAGCGCGGGCGACTGACGCCCGGACCCGCACGGTACGGTGCGCCGCGACGCCCCGGACAGGGGGTTGTGGCGCACCGGTGGGGCCATTCGGCGGCAGCCGTGATGACGTGCGACGATGTGCGGCATGTCGCAGCAGTCCCCCGATCGGAGCACCGCCTCGCCGCCCGCAAGCCCCGACGCCTCCATGTCGCTGCTGAACAACGTGATGGACCACAGCCTCGACGACGGTTACGCGGAGGCCTCGGCCCGGCGCAAGGCCGACGGGAGCGCCGGGCTGCCCCGTACGCTCAAGTCGAAGCTCGGCCTGGCCGCCGGACTGGTGGTGGCCGCCCTCGTGGTCACCCTCGGCGCCGCCGAGGCGCGGATCTCGGCGCCGGTCGTCGCCAAGGAGCGCGAAGAGCTGATCGACCGGATCAACGCGGAGACGCAGGCCGCGGACACGCTGGAGTCGAGTGTCGACGCGCTCCGCTCCGACGTGAGTGAACGTCAACGCAAGGCCCTGGAGCAGCACGGCGGGGACCAGGGGGAGCTGGTGGCCCTGCTGGCCGGAGCGACTCCGGTAGAGGGACCCGGGGTGAAGCTGGTCGTCGACGACGCGAAGAACACCGACCAGGGCGGCGGCGGGCCGCGCGAGTCGTCGGGCTTCGCCGACACCGGGCGGGTCCGCGACCGGGACATGCAGCGGGTCGTCAACGGCCTCTGGGAATCCGGGGCCGAGGCCATCGCCATCAATGGGCAAAGGCTGACGGCACTGTCGGCCATCCGGGCCGCCGGCGACGCCATACTGGTCGACAACAGGCCGCTCGTACCGCCGTACACGGTGCTCGCGGTGGGGGACGGGAAGAAGCTCGCGACCGCCTTCCAGGACAGCGCCGACGGCCAGTACCTGCAGGCGCTCAAGGAGAGCTTCGACATCCGCACCAGCATCTCCGATCAGGCGAAGGTGCAGCTTCCGGCCGCGCCGAGCCTGATCGTCCGTACAGCAGAGCCGAAGGCCGCCGGCAGTGGTGCGGCAGACACAGGGAAGGGCACATCGTGATCGCCGTACTGGGCCTCGTCGTGGGAGTCGTGGTCGGACTGTTGGTCCGGCCCGAGGTACCGGCGGTGGTCGAGCCCTACCTGCCGATCGCGGTGGTCGCCGCGCTCGACGCCGTGTTCGGCGGTCTGCGGGCCATGCTCGACGGAATCTTCGTCGACAAGGTCTTCGTGGTCTCCTTCCTCTCCAATGTGGTGGTGGCCGCGCTGATCGTCTTCCTCGGCGACAAACTGGGTGTCGGCGCTCAGCTCTCCACGGGTGTGGTGGTCGTGCTCGGCATCCGGATCTTCTCCAACGCCGCCGCGATCCGCCGGCACGTCTTCCGGGCTTGAGGCCGATGAACAACGACGAGAACCCCCGCAGCGAACAGCCCGAGGGCGGCGCGTCCGCCGCCCCTGACGCTTCCGTGCCGCCGTCCGCGGCCGAGGAGGTGTCCGGTCGCCAACGGCTCAAGGCGGGGCTCTGGCCGCCCCGGCTGAGCCGGGCGCAACTCATCGTCGCCGTGCTGCTGTTCGGGCTCGGTCTGGGGCTCGCCATCCAGGTGCGGTCCACCAGCGACGACGGTGCGCTGCGAGGCGCCCGGCAGGAGGACCTGGTCCGCATCCTCGACGAGGTCGACGACCGGACCCAGCGGCTGGAGGACGAGAAGCAGCGGCTGGACGATCAGCGCGCCGAGCTGGAGAACAGCTCCGACCAGGCCGAGGAGGCCCGGAAGCAGACGCTGGAGAAGGAACGGCAGCTCGGCATCCTCGCGGGCACCGTGGCGGCCAAGGGCCCCGGCATCACGTTGACGATCACCGACCCCTCGGGGGCGGTCGCGCCCGACATGCTGCTCGACGCCATCCAGGAACTGCGGGCGGCGGGCGCCGAGGCGATCGAGGTCAATGGGGTGCGGGTGGTGGCCAACACCTACTTCTCCGGTGACGCCGGGGACGTACGGGTCGACGGAAAGAAGATCGAAGCACCGTACGAGTTCACGGTGATCGGCAAGCCGCAGGATCTGGAGCCCGCCCTCAACATCCCCGGCGGTGTGGTCCAGACACTGGAGAAGGAGCAGGCCACCGTGCTCGTGGAGCGGTCCGACGACATCGTCGTCGATGCCTTGCGACCGGCGCAGCGGCCTGACTACGCTCGGTCGTCGTCCCCGTGATCCGGGCGAGCGTGAGGGCCGGTGGACCGGGTCGGACGGTTGCGGGGGGTCGGCGCACCGGATTGGTGGTGCGTGGTGGAAACTGTCGGGTGGATACGGACGTTGTGAAGATGTCCGGGTCGGCAGGTGTGTTCATTCAGGGTTCGTCCTGCCCCACGGGCGGGTCTATGTCGGTCAAGGGGAATCGCCCGTGAAGTTGTTTGCGAAGTTGTTCGGGAAGAGTGCACGCGAGGACAGCAACAGTGCTGCCCGCCACCGCGCGCCGCGCCACGGTCAGGGCGAGGAGCCGGAGGCGGAGCGTCCGCTCTTCCGCGACGAGGTGTCCGGCGCCCCTGGTGGTGACGGCGTGTCGTCTGTTGACCCTGCCGGTGCCGGACGCATAGGTTTCGGCGAACCATCAGCCTCGAGTGCGGGTGGAGGGTTCACCCCGGAGGGCTCGTCGATGCCGGTCTGTACGAGGTGCGGTCACCGCAACGCGGAGGCCAGCAGGTTCTGTTCCAACTGCGGCGCGCCGCTGCGGGGCGGCGTTCCCGAGCGCCCCTCGGAGACGACGTCCACGATCTCCATCTCCGGTCTCGAGGCGTACGAGGCGGAGGCCACGGGCCAGACGGCTCTGCCCTCGCTCTCCCCGGAGGCCCAGGCCGCGGTCGACGCGCTGCCCGGAGGCTCGGCACTGCTGGTCGTGCGGCGCGGCCCGAATTCCGGCAGCCGCTTCCTGCTCGACAGCGACCTGACCACGGCCGGCCGTCACCCGCAGAGCGACATCTTTCTCGATGACGTGACCGTGTCGCGGCGTCATGTGGAGTTCCGCAGGAGCCCGGACGGTAGCTTCACCGTGGGCGATGTCGGCAGCCTCAACGGCACCTACGTCAACCGTGAGCGCATCGATTCGGTCCAGCTGTCCAACGGCGACGAAGTCCAGATCGGAAAGTACCGCCTGGTCTTCTATGCGAGCCCGCGGGGCGTGTGACCAGCCCCGGACTCCGTCCGGGGGGACCCCCAGGAAGGCCCATGCTGCGAACACCGACAGGCGGTGCCGGCCACGGCACCGCCACCGCGGAAGCGCGCCCGATGAGCATCGGCACGGTGCTCATCCAGCTGCGCGACGAGTTTCCCGAAGTCACCATCTCCAAGATCCGGTTCCTGGAAGCCGAGGGGCTCATCGAGCCGCAGCGCACTCCTTCCGGATACCGGAAGTTCGCTCCGCGTGATGTGGAGCGTCTGGCGCAGGTGCTCCGCATGCAGCGGGACCACTACCTGCCGCTGAAGGTCATCCGGGAGCACCTGGACGCACTGGCCCGGGGCGAGCGGCCCGTCCTGCCCACGCCCGGCGACCGGCGGGACCTCGCCGACGGGGTGTGGGAGGGCGGTCCCGGCGCGGCGACCGCCGCCCGGATCGGGCGGGCCGAGCTGCTCGCCGCTGCCGAGGTGGACGAGGACCGGCTGGCCGAATGGGAGTCCTACGGGCTCATCGTCCCGGCTCCCGAGGGCGGCTACGACGCCGAGATGGTGACCGTCGCCAAGCTGGTGGCGGATCTGGGGCGTTTCGGTCTGGAACCGCGGCATCTTCGCGCCATGCGGGCCTCCGCCGACCGGGAGGCGGGGCTGGTGGAGCAGCTGGTCGCGCCCCTGCGCCGGCACCGTAATCCGCAGACCAGAGCCCATGCCGAGGCCACCGCGAACGAGCTCGCCGAGCTGTCCGTACGGCTGCACGCGGCACTCGTCCAGAGCGCTCTGCGCAGCCGTCTGCACTGAGCTCGGCGGAGCCCGACTACCCAAACATGGCGAGCACGTCCTAGGGTTGCTGTGTGAACGAGCTCGACGTTGTCGGTGTCCGGGTGGAAATGCCCTCCAACCAACCGATCGTTCTCCTGCGTGAAGTGGGAGGCGACCGGTACCTCCCCATTTGGATCGGTCCTGGGGAGGCGACCGCGATCGCCTTCGCCCAGCAGGGCATGGCGCCCGCCAGGCCGCTGACCCATGACCTGTTCAAGGATGTGCTCGAGGCCGTGGGCCAGGAGCTCACCGAGGTCCGGATCACGGACCTCCGCGAAGGGGTCTTCTACGCGGAGCTCGTCTTCGCCAGCGGAGTCGAGGTGAGCGCCCGGCCCTCCGACGCCATAGCGCTCGCCCTGCGGACCGGCACGCCGATCTACGGCAGTGACGGCGTGCTGGACGATGCGGGCATCGCGATCCCCGACGAGCAGGAGGACGAGGTGGAGAAGTTCCGCGAATTCCTCGACCAGATCTCTCCGGAGGACTTCGGTACGAACAGTCAGTGACCGTCCCGCAGGGGTGCCGTCAGCGCATCCGACAAGCCTTTCCCGGAAACGAGACACGGGAAACCACCCTCAGGGTGATTATCACTCGGCGTGCCGAGTGTGGCGATCGTTGACGCACCCCGAGTGACTGCCTACCTTCGAGTGGGCAGGTCAAGGACGGAGGTCGGCGTGAGAAGCAGCGGCGACGGTACGGCGGCGGGTGGGCCGTATCCGCAGCACGGCAGTGGAGCCGACCACGCCATCAGGCAGCCGGTTCAACCGGCGGCGGTGGCAGCGGGCGGCGTGGCAGCGGCGAGCGATGCCGACGACATCGGCTATCGCGGACCTACGGCGTGCGCGGCGGCGGGGATCACCTACCGCCAGCTGGACTACTGGGCGCGTACGGGACTGGTGGAGCCCAGTGTGCGCCCGGCCTACGGGTCGGGCACCCAGCGTCTCTACAGTTTCCGGGACGTGGTCCTCCTCAAGATCGTCAAGCGGTTCCTGGACACCGGGGTCGCTCTGCAGAACATCCGCACCACGGTCCAGCACCTACGGGCCCGTGGTTTCCAGGACCTCGAACGCATGACGCTGATGAGCGACGGGGCCACGGTCTACGAGTGCTCCTCGCCCGACGAGGTCGTCAGCCTGCTCCAGGGCGGGCAGGGGGTCTTCGGGATCGCCGTCGGCGTCGTCTGGCGGGACGTGGATGCGGCACTCTCGCAGCTGCACGGCGAGCGGGTCGACACCGGCGAGACGCTCGTCGGGCACAACCCCGCGGACGAACTGGCGCGGCGACGTAACCGCGCCGGCTGAGCAGCGCACGACGAACGGACGACGAACAGCACGGCAACGGGACGGTCCGGCGCTCCTTCGAGCGCCGGACCGTCCCATTGTCAGTGCCGTAGGGCAGCATCGACGGTGTGAGACCCGCGCCCACCATCCTCCACCTGGACATGGACGCCTTCTACGCGTCGGCGGAGCAGGCGGCCAAGCCGAGCCTGCGCGGCAAGGCGGTCGTGGTGGGCGGCCTCGGACCGCGCGGGGTGGTCGCCACCGCTTCGTACGAGGCCCGGCGCCTGGGCGTGCACTCGGCGATGCCCACCGCACAGGCCCGGCGGCTCGCACCGAACGCGGCCTATCTGGTGCCCCGCTTCTCGCTGTACCGCACGGTGAGCGACCAGGTGATGAAGCTTCTCGGGCGGCTGTCGCCCCTGGTGGAGCCGCTCAGCCTGGACGAGGCCTTCGTGGACCTGGAGGCCGGTGGCACGGCCGAGGACACGGCGTCGGCCCGGGCGGCGGGGGAGGGGCTGCGGGCGGCCATCCGGGCGGTGACCGGCCTCAGCGGATCGGTCGGCCTGGCCGGTTCCAAGATGCTCGCCAAGATCGCCTCCGAGGAGGCCAAGCCCGACGGGCTGCTCGTCATCGAGCCGGGCACCGAACGCGAACTGCTCGCCCCCATGTCCGTCCGCATCCTGCCGGGGGTCGGCCCGGCCACCGGTGACCATCTCAGACGCGCGGGCATGACCACCGTCCACGACCTGGCCGAGGCGGGCGAGGCGGAGCTCGTACGGCTGGTCGGCAAGGCCCACGGCCACGGGCTGTACCGGATGGCGCTGGGGCTCGACGACCGGCCGGTGGTCGCGGAGCGGGACGCCAAGTCCGTATCGGTGGAGGACACCTTCGACGTGGACCTGCACGACCGGGTGCGGGTGCGCGCCGAGGTGGAGCGGCTGGCCGTACGGTGCGTGGAACGGCTCCGCGCCGCCGACCGCTCGGGCCGCACGGTGGTGCTGAAGGTCCGCCGCTACGACTTCTCCACGCTGACCCGCTCCGAGACCCTCAGAGGCCCCACGGACGACCCCACGGTGGTCCGTGAGGCGGCGGGGCGGCTGCTGGAGTCCGTCGACACCACGGGAGGCGTGCGGCTGCTCGGGGTCGGCGTCACGGGGCTTGCCGACTACACGCAGGAGGACCTGTTCGCCCAGGCCGCCGACGCCCGGGAGCTCGCGCAGCGGGCCCAGGAGGACCGGGCTCCGGTAGTGGCGGGCGGCGCCGAGGAGGCCGTGCCCGAGCCCGAGCCGGACAGCGGGGAGCTGCTCGCCGCGCGACGCTGGCCCGCCGGACACGATGTGCGCCACGAGGAGCACGGGCACGGCTGGGTGCAGGGGAGCGGCATCGGCCGGGTCACCGTCCGGTTCGAGGAACCGTGGAGCGCACCCGGCCGGGTCCTCACGTTCCGCATCGACGATCCGCTGCTGCGGCCCGCCGACCCGCTGCCGCTCGTCCGCGAGCCGGCCGACTACTCCTCCTGGCCGGCCAGCCTGCCGAAGTCCCGGTCGGACGCCGGATCCGCCGCAGCCTCCGGGGGTGGGGAGTCCAGCCCGTAATGCCGGTAGAGCTGCAGTTCCTGCTCGGGCGAGAGGTGCCGGCCGACGCCGAAGTCCGGCGCGTCCTTGATCAAGGCGCGGTCGAACGGGACGCGCAGCGCGTCATCGGTGAATTCGCTCGGTTCCAGGGGGACGAAGGCGTCCCTGCTGAACAGGCCGGTGCGGACGGCCGCCCACTCGGGCACGCCCGTCGCGTCGTCGAGATAGACCTCATCCACCGTTCCGATCTTGGCGCCCTTGCGATCGAATGCCTTGCGGCCGATCAGGCGGCGCGGATCGATATCGGTCTGCACGGTGCCTCCCACTGGTCGCAACTGCTCAGGGTGGTCCCTGTTGCTCCACCAGCACCACACAAGTGCAGATCCGTGGTGTCGGCCACTCGAGAGCTCCGGCGCGGTGGCCGCTGGTAGGCTGGCAGTGGCTGCTGACCCCGTGCGGGAGAGTCCTCCGGTGCAGAATCCGGAGGCGCCGAAGGAGCAACTCCTCCCCGGAATCTCTCAGGCCCCCGTACCGCACGGTTGAGGTCACTCTGGAAAGCAGGGCGGTTCCGTGCGGGCGCAGGCCCGGACGGACTTGACCCTCACCGACGGTGAAAGTCGGCACGCCCCCGGGCGGGCCGGTGAAGCTCTCAGGTTGAGATGACAGAGGGGGAGGCCGTTCGGGCACCCGCGCCGTGGTGCCCCTCGCAGGTCGTGACAGACCAGGAGGCCTCCACCATGACCCCCCGTCGCACTCCGCTCTCCCAGCTGGAGCAGGGCATTCCGTTCGAGCAGCGCCACATAGGGCCCGACGCCGGAGCCCAGGCGAAGATGCTCGCCCAGGTCGGCTACGGCTCCCTCGACGAGCTCACCGCCGCCGCGGTGCCCGACGTGATCAAGAGCGCGGAGGCCCTGAACCTTCCGTCGGCGCGCACCGAGGCGGAGGTGCTGGCCGAGCTGCGCTCGCTGGCCGACCGCAACCAGGTGCTGGCCCCGATGATCGGCCTCGGCTACTACGGCACCTTCACGCCGCCCGTCATCCTGCGCAACGTCATGGAGAACCCCGCGTGGTACACGGCCTACACGCCGTACCAGCCGGAGATCTCCCAGGGCCGCCTCGAAGCCCTCCTGAACTTCCAGACGATGGTCGCCGAGCTGACCGGGCTGCCCACCTCCGGCGCCTCCCTGCTCGACGAGGGCACCGCGGCCGCCGAGGCGATGGCCCTGTCCCGGCGCGTCGGCAAGGTCAAGAAGGGCGTCTTCCTGGTCGACGCCGACACCCTGCCCCAGACCGTCGCGGTCATCGAGACCCGCGCCGAGCCCACCGGCGTCGAGGTCGTCGTCGCCGACCTGAGCGACGGCATCCCCGCCGAGATCGCCGAGCGCGGCGTCTTCGGCGTCCTGCTCCAGTACCCGGGCGCCTCCGGGGCCGTGCGCGCCATCGAGCCCGTCATCGAGCAGGCCCACGAGCTCGGCGCGATCGTCACCGTCGCCGCCGACCTGCTGGCCCTCACGCTGCTCACCTCGCCCGGCGCGCTCGGTGCCGACATCGCCGTCGGCACCACCCAGCGCTTCGGCGTGCCCATGGGCTTCGGCGGCCCGCACGCCGGCTTCATGGCGGTCCGCGAGAAGTTCGCCCGCTCCCTGCCCGGCCGCCTCGTCGGCGTCTCCGTCGACGCCGACGGGAACAAGGCCTACCGCCTCGCCCTCCAGACCCGCGAGCAGCACATCCGCCGCGAGAAGGCCACCAGCAACATCTGCACCGCGCAGGTCCTGCTCGCCGTGATGGCCGGGATGTACGCGGTCTACCACGGCCCCGAGGGGCTGCGGACGATCGCCCGGCGCACCCACCGCTTCGCCGCGATCCTGGCCGACGGTCTGCGGAGCGCCGGCGCCGAGGTCGTGCACGGCGCGTTCTTCGACACCCTGACCGTGCGCGTGCCCGGCAAGGCCGCGGACGTCGTCGCGGACGCCCGGGAGCGCGGGGTCAACCTCCGCCTCGTCGACGCCGACCACGTCTCCGTCGCCTGCGACGAGACCACCACCCGTGCGCAGATCTCCGCCGTCTGGGCCGCCTTCGGCGCCGAGGGCGACATCGAGGCGCTGGACGCCACGGTCGCCGACGCGCTGCCCGAGGCGCTGCTGCGCTCCGACGACATCCTGACCCACCCGGTCTTCCACCAGCACCGCTCCGAGACCGCGATGCTGCGCTACCTGCGCAAGCTCGCCGACCGTGACTACGCGCTGGACCGCGGCATGATCCCGCTCGGCTCCTGCACCATGAAGCTGAACGCGACCGCCGAGATGGAGTCGATCACCTGGCCCGAGTTCGGCGCGCTGCACCCCTTCGCCCCAGCCGAGCAGGCGCAGGGCTTCCTCACCCTCATCCGTGAGCTGGAGGAGCGCCTGGCCGAGGTCACCGGCTACGACGCGGTGTCCATCCAGCCCAACGCCGGCTCCCAGGGCGAGTTCGCGGGTCTGCTGGCCGTCCGCGCGTACCACCGGGCCAACGGCGACGACCAGCGCACCGTCTGTCTCATCCCGTCCTCCGCGCACGGCACCAACGCCGCCAGCGCCGTCATGGCGGGCATGAAGGTCGTCGTGGTGAAGACCGCCGACGACGGCGAGGTCGACATCGCGGACCTGCGCGCCAAGATCGAGCAGCACCGCGACGAGCTGGCCGTGCTCATGATCACCTACCCGTCCACGCACGGGGTGTTCGAGGAGCACGTCGCCGACATCTGCGGCGAGGTGCACGACGCCGGCGGCCAGGTCTACGTCGACGGCGCCAACCTCAACGCGCTGGTCGGGCTCGCCAAGCCCGGCAAGTTCGGCGGCGACGTCTCGCACCTGAACCTGCACAAGACCTTCTGCATCCCGCACGGCGGCGGCGGCCCCGGCGTCGGCCCGGTCGGCGTCCGCGCGCACCTGGCCCCGTACCTCCCCAACCATCCCCTCCAGCCCGCCGCGGGCCCGGAGACCGGTGTGGGCCCGATCTCGGCCGCCCCGTGGGGCTCGGCGGGCATTCTGCCGATCTCCTGGGCGTACGTCCGTCTGATGGGCGGCGAGGGCCTCAAGCGGGCCACGCAGGTCGCCGTGCTGGCCGCGAACTACATCGCCAAGCGCCTGGAGCCGCACTTCCCGATCCTGTACAACGGCCCGGCCGGTCTGGTCGCGCACGAGTGCATCGTGGACCTGCGCCCGATCTCCAAGGCGACCGGCGTCTCCATCGACGATGTGGCCAAGCGCCTGATCGACTACGGCTTCCACTCGCCGACCATGTCGTTCCCGGTGGCCGGCACGCTGATGATCGAGCCGACGGAGAGCGAGGACCTCGCGGAGCTGGACCGGTTCTGCGACACCATGATCGCGATCCGCGCCGAGATCGAGAAGGTCGCCTCGGGGGAGTGGGGCAAGGACGACAACCCGCTGGCCAACGCCCCGCACACCGCGGCCGCGCTCGGCGGCGACTGGGAGCACGGCTACAGCCGCGAGGAGGCCGTCTTCCCGGCCGGGGTGTCCGCCGCGGACAAGTACTGGCCGCCGGTGCGCCGGATCGACGGGGCCTTCGGCGACCGGAACCTGGTCTGCTCGTGCCCCCCGCTGGACGCGTACGACGACTGAGACCGCCTGTCGTAGGGCGTGCGCCGTGAGCGGCGTGCGCCGGACATGCGTCGGGGCCGGTGCGGAGATCTCTCCGGGCCGGCCCCTTCTCGTACGACCGTCCTCAGGCGGCCTTCACCACGCGGCCGGCTGCCAGCGGCCGGTGCGGGGCGATGATCTGCCCGTCGGGCAGTAGTTCGCCGGTGTCCTCGAAGAGCAGGACGCCGTTGCACAGGAGGCTCCACCCCTGTTCGGGGTGGTGGGCCGTCAGGCGGGCGGCCTCCCGGTCGGGTGAATCGGCGGTGGGGCAGGGTGGCTGGTGCTGGCACATGGATGGGTTCTTTCGCTGCGTCGAGTCGAGTGTCCTGCGGCTGGATGAGGTGTTCATGGCCGCCCCCGTATCAGTCGGTCCGGTCCCAGTGTTGCCCTACGGGGAAGAATCCGCAGGGATTTCGCTGCAGCACCCGTACTCCTCCCATGACGCATCACCCGCGCGGACGGTTCACCGCAACTGCACTGTCCCTTTGGGTGGTTCGGGGTGGCCGGATGGGGCTAGTCCGTGTGAGCAGCACACCGCCCCCGCAGTGATCCCTTCCGTCGGTGTGCGGATCGGGGTCGCTGCGGGGGCGGTGTGCCGGGACGGCGCCGGTCAGGCCGAGCTGAGGAGCGGCCCCGGGGCCACGCGCAGCGAGATGACGGGCAGCAGATCGGCGACCCGGTGCGGGCGATGGGCGGCGATGCCCGGTGGGGCCGGCGCCAGGGGCACCAGGACGTCCGTCGGCGCGAGCACCCCGCCGGCGGGATCGGCCTCGGTGTCGCCGTGCAGCCAGAGGGTGAGCATGTACAGCTCAGGGATGGACAGCAGTCGCGCCTGGCAGGCGGTGGCCGACGCCTCGGCCTGCCGGACGGCCAGCTCGGTCGAGGCGAGGTAGGGCCCCTCGAAGAAGTGCGAGAACGTCCAGCCGTCGGGGGTGAGCACCGTGTCCGCCGCGGCGACCGCGCGGCCCTCGCTCCGGATCAGGAAACGCCAGGCCGCGAGGCGTGTCAGCGGTGCGGTCCTGGCGGGAGTGATCCGGTCCAGCACATGGACGGGAAGCGGTAGTTCGGGGCTCAGCGGTCCCTGGACGGACCGGAGAGCGGACGTTTTGGCCTCGCGGACGGCGGTGGGAGAACCGAGGGCCGCGAGAACGCTGCGCAGGGCGGGCGCGGGAGCCGAGGGGACATGCAGCGGCATGGTGGGTCGCCTCTCACTTCGGAGACACGGTGGAGCTTGGGCGGGTGCAGACGGCGCTGTCGGCATGCGGGCATGCGGGCCGGAGACGGCCGGTGACGGGCGAGTCGTATCGATTCTCTGCCTCGTTGAGCGGAGTTTATATGACGCATGTTCACACAGTGTTTCCGCTAGCAGCCGCGGATATGTCGCACAAGGCGTCATCCGGCCTTCGAATCGCGGTATTCCTGGTGATTTGAGACCGTGTTGTCGACGCCGACCTGGCGTCCTTCCGGCGGTGCGGTCGGCCGAAACTCGTCGGTGTTTCCGCCACGCATGCTCCGGCCGAAAATGCGGGGAGCCGCATGCCGCGGGAATGTGCCCCCGGTCTCCTTCAACCAGACTATCGGGTATCGGAGGCCCGTGGGGGCGTTACGGATCACTCCCGCTGGGCATTATCGATCGTGATGCGAGCGGCCTGGGCCGCGGGCCGCCCACTGGAGGAGGGACCCCTAGATGGGGGAGAAGGTCGTGGCGGAAGCCGTTGACCTGTCCGATCGACAGGCGTACCGCACCAAGCTCAACCAGTGCCTGGAGGCTCTGGGCAGACTCCTGGCGGAGCGGAGGTTCGACCGTCCGCGGAACCTGATGGGGCTGGAGATAGAGCTGAATCTCGCGGGTTCCGACGGGTTGCCCCGGATGATGAATCAGCAAGTGCTCCAGCGCATCGCGAGCCGGGATTTCCAGACCGAACTGGGGATGTTCAATCTCGAAGTGAATATCGTCCCGCACCGCCTCGGCGGCCGGGTATTCGATCAGCTCTCCGAGGAGTTGCGGACCGGTCTCGCCTATGCCCACCGCAAGGCGGGGGAGGTGGACGCGGGGATCGTGATGATCGGAATCCTGCCCACCCTGGGCGAGCACGACGTGGTGTCCGCGAATCTCTCGGACGTGGACCGCTACACCCTGCTGAACGATCAAATGGCGGCCGCCCGGGGGGAGGATTTCGCCCTGGATATCGAAGGCGTCGAGCGACTGGTCTGCACCTCGCCGTCGATCGCCCCGGAATCGGCCTGCACCTCGGTCCAGCTGCACCTCCAGGTGACGCCCGCCCGGTTCGCCGACGTGTGGAACGCGGCTCAGGCGATCACCGGCGTCCAGATCGCACTGGGCGCCAACGCCCCCTTCCTCTTCGGCAAGGAGCTGTGGCGCGAGTCCCGGCCGCCGCTGTTCCAGCAGGCCACCGACGTACGGCCGCCGGAGCTGGCGAACCAGGGCGTGCGCCCCAGGACCTGGTTCGGTGAGCGCTGGATCGGCTCCGCCCACGAGCTCTTCGAGGAGAACCTGCGCTACTTCCCGCCGCTGCTGCCGATCTGCGACGACGAGGACCCGCTGAAGGTGCTGGACGAGGGCGGGGTGCCCGAGCTGGCCGAGCTGGTGCTGCACAACGGCACCGTCTACCGCTGGAACCGCCCGGTGTACGGGATCGCCGACGGCGTCCCCCATCTGCGGGTGGAGAACCGGGTGCTGCCCGCCGGGCCGACGGTCACCGATGTGATCGCCAACGCCGCGTTCTACTACGGGCTCGTACGGGCGCTCGCCGAGGAGTCCCGGCCGGTGTGGAACAGGCTGCCGTTCGAGGCCGCCGAGGAGAATTTCACCGAGGCCTGCCGGCACGGCATCGAGGCGGAGCTGCTCTGGCCGCGTCCCGGCCGCTCCGGCGGACTGGCGAAGATCTCCGCCGTACAGCTGGTGCGGGAGGAACTGCTCCCGCTGGCCGCCGCGGGGCTGGACGCCTGGCATATCGAGCCCGCGGACCGGGACCGCTATCTCGGAGTGATCGAGGAGCGCTGCAAGCGGCGCGTCAACGGGGCCTCCTGGCAGGTGGCCACGTACCACCGGGCCCTGGACGCCGGGCTCGGGCGGGACGCGGCGCTCGCGGCGACCACCCGTCGCTATGCCGAGCTGATGCACGCGGGGGAGCCGGTGCACACCTGGCCGGTGGGCTTCCCGGCCCCCTGACGCGGGGTGCCGGACGCGCCGCGCGGGGGCCTGTCGGCCGGTCATTCCTGCGCGGCGCGTCCGTTCTGCCCCGCCGCCATGATGGCCTGCAGGATCACCGCCTGGATCTCCGCCGGGTCGCTCACCTCGTAGCCGTCGCCGCCGGTGACCCGCGCGATCTCGGCGACCTCGTCGCGGTCCGCGTCCGGGCCCACCGCGATGGCGATGACCGGTACGGGGCGCTCCGGATCGACCAGCTTCTTCAGCTCGGCGATGAGCCCGGTCCGCGAGATGCTGTTCTCGTCCTGGTTGGAGCCGTCGGTGAGGATCACCAGGGCGTTGAACTTGTCCTTCCGATACGTCGACCGGGCCTCCTTGTACGAGGCCAGCGTCGTGTCGTACAGCCCGGTCGCACCGCCCGGCACCGGCTCCAGGCCCGCGAACGCGGCCGTGAGCCTCTCCCGGTGGGTTCCGCCGCCCGCCGCCGGGTCGCCGAGCCGCTTCGTGGGCATGAGCCGCCGGTAGTCCTTGTCGCCGTCCAGCGTGGTGGCGAACTCCCACAGCCCGATCTCGTCGTTGGGGGTGAACTGGCCCAGCGCCTGGATTAGAGACTCCTTCGTGACGTCCATCCTGGACTGGCCCCGGCCCGGTACGAGTGTCGCCATGGAGCCGGAGGCGTCGACCACGGTGGTCAGCCGGGCGCTCTGCACGGTGATGGTCCACATCCCGAGCGTCTCCTGGAGCACCTTCGCCGAGGGCGCCTCGGCGGCCTGTTCGGCGTACGGCTGGGGCTTTCGGCCGCCGGCCGCCGCGACGAGCGAGTCCTTCGCGGTCCCGTCGCCGGCCCGGAACCCGTGCTCGGCGAACGTGGCCCGAGCCTCCCGGTCGCCCAGCAGATTCATGAAGCGCAGGGCCGCGCGGGACTCCGCGGTGCTCAGCCGCACCTCGTTCACCAGTGTGTACGGGTAGTCCAGCAGCGGCGTGCCGTCCTCGGGGTAGAAGAGGTCCAGCTTGCCCCCGCCGGTCGCCTCCGCGTTGTGCGTGAAGGCCGACTGCTCGGAGATCAGGACCGCCTGGTTGCGCTTCGGGTTGCCCTCCTCGGCCCCTGACGTGCTGCGCGCCAGGGTCTCCAGCACCTGCGCGTCGCCGTCCGACATCCGCTCGGCGAGCACCTTCGCGGTCTGGGCGACCCGGGTGTCGCTGTCCCCGCCCTGCCGCGCGGACGAGGCGCCGATGCTGGTGAGCGCCAGCAGCCCGGTGGCGCTGCGCGCCGGATCCGCGGCGCCGAGGCGTACCCGGTCGGAACCGAGCGCCGCCGCGACCAACTCGGCCCAGGAGTACGTCTTCTCGGGCCACCCCAGCGTCTGTGCGGCGGACGGCACCATGGCCAGCGCCACCGGTGAGGAGGCCACTGAGTCGGACGGGGAGACGGGGATGCCCTCGCCCAGCCCCTTGGCCCGCTCCAGCCACAGGTCGGAGTCGGGCAGCCAGACCTGGAAGTCGGGATCCGCGCCCCCGGCGGCGAGCGCCTCGGCGACCTTGTGCGAATCGCGGGCCAGCACCTCCACCGCGAGGCAGCGGCCGTCGGCCCTGACCTCGTCCGCGCGGGCCTGCTCGGCCACGGAGCGTACGGCGGGGGCGATGTCCGGGGAGGCGACCACGGACAGACGCACGGTGGAGTCCTCGCAGGAACCGGAGAACGACAACAGGCCGCCCTTGACCGCTACAGCCGTTCCCGCCGCCACGGCGAGGACGAGCAGGGTGGCGATGGCGACCGTGCGACGCCGGCGCCGGGGGCTTCGGCGGTCCCGGCGTCCTTCGGTCGCGTGGCCGTCGGGCAAGCTATGACGTCCCATGTCGGTGGTGCCCCTCCTTGAGGATCAAACAAGGAAAGGGGGACCGCGCCATCAGCGATGGCGGTCGTCCCCCGGCCTGTCGCGCATGATCTTCGTACGTGCTTTCGAGACACTAGCGGGACGGTTGGCGGGATGAGACGCGATTGCAGAACAAAAGGCAGGTGTGCAGGTGGAGGCCGGGCGCGTGGCTGATTCTTTTCCCCAAGAGGCCGTGTCACGAAGGATCTTGCGGACCGAGGTGGTGCTGGTCCTGGCGCTCTCGCTGGGCGCCAGTGCACTGTCCTCCCTCATCAGTTTTGTCGGATCACTGACGAAACCGGGAGGCTTGAAGGACCAGGCGGCGAAGCTCAACGGCTCGTACGCTCCGGACCGCCCATGGCTTGATCTGTCATGGCAAATGTTCGGAATCGCAACGGCTCTGGTGCCGGTCGCGCTGGTCGCGCACCTGCTGATCCGGGAGGGAACGGGCCTGCGGGCCATCGGCTTCGACCGGGCCAGGCCCTGGTTCGACCTCGGGCGGGGAACCCTGGTCGCGGCCGGCATCGGCAGCGCCGGGCTGGCCTTCTACCTCGTGGCGCACGCCACCGGATTCAACCTGACGGTCGTCCCCGAATCCCTGCCCGAGGTCTGGTGGAAGTACCCCGTACTGATCCTCTCGGCGATCCAGAACTCCGTGGTGGAGGAGGTCATCGTCGTCGGGTATCTGCTGCGCAGACTCGGGCAGTTGGGCTGGACGCCGATGGCGGCCCTGGTGGCCAGCTCCGTGCTGCGCGGTTCGTACCACCTGTACCAGGGGATCGGCGGCTTCATCGGCAATGTGGTGATGGGCGTCGTCTTCGTGCTGCTCTACCGGCGCTGGGGCCGGGTGGGCCCGCTGGTCGTCGCGCACGCGCTCCTGGACATCGGGGCGTTCGTCGGATACGCGCTGCTCGCGGGCCGGGTCGGCTGGCTGCCGACGCCCTGAGTGCGGTGCGGTGCGGTGCGGCGAGAGGGCGAGGGGGGTGCGCCGGAGTTCGGCGCACCCCGGTGGGGCCGTCGGTCAGAGCGTGGTGAGCAGTTCGCCGTCGATCACCGTGACCGCGCTGCCGGTCAGCAGAGTGCGCTCACCGCGCAGTGCGGTGCGGACCAGGCCCGAGCGGGCGGATGCCTGGAGTCCGGTGAGGTCGTCGCGGCCGAGGCGGGCCGACCAGAAGGGGGCCAGCGCGGTGTGGGCGCTGCCGGTGACCGGGTCCTCGTCGATGCCGACGCCCGGGAAGAAGCCGCGCGAGACGTAGTCGTAGCCCCGGGCGGGGTCCTCGGCCTCTGCGGTGGCGATGACGCCGCGCCGGGAGTGGGCCACCAGCGCGGCGAAGTCCGGTGCGAGCGCCCGTACGGTCGCCTCGTCGCGGAGTTCGACGAGCAGGTCGCCGATGTGCTCGCCGGTGTCGTGCACCGAGACGGGGTCGGCCCCGAGGACGTCGGCGAGACCGTACGGCACCGGCTCCTCGGTCAGCGGGGAGGTCGGGAAATCGAGGGTGAGGGAGCCGTCCGCGTGGGCGGTCGCGGTCAGGATCCCGCAGCGCGCGGCGAACCGCACCGGGCCCGAGGCCAGGCCCGTGGTGTGCAGGACATGGGCGGTGGCGAGCGTCGCGTGCCCGCACATGTCCACCTCCGTGGCCGGGGTGAACCAGCGCAGCGCCCAGTCGGCCGTGCCGCCCGGCGGCAGCGGGTGGGCGAAGGCCGTCTCGGAGAGGTTGACCTCGGCCGCGATCTCCTGAAGGCGCTCGGCGGCCGGGAACGCGCCGCTCTCCAACAGCAGCACGCCGGCGGGGTTTCCGGAGAAGGGGCGGTCGGTGAACGCGTCGACGATGCGAATCCTCATGGGGCGACCGTAGGTCGGCGGCGCGGAGATCGGCCAAGGCCAATTCCGGGTGTCTGGCCCTTGTCCGCCCCCGCCGGGACCCGCCCGAGGAGGTTCACCGGCTCAAGGAGGAGAACGGCGAGGACATCGTCGAGGGCCTTCGCGGCGGGAGCACCCTTCAGGTACGCCGCGGCCTGAGCTCGACCGGCGTACGGCCGGGGCGGGTGTCGAGCGACCAGGTGTGCGTACAGCCGGGGCACTGGAGGTGCAGCACCGGACCGTTGTTGGAGATCAGATAGCGCCAGTGCTCGCCGCAGGTGCGACGGTCCGCGCAGGTCGCGCAGTGGCGGGCGTCGTCGCAGGCGGGGCAGGCCACCCAGGCGCGGCGGGCGATGTCCGCCTGCGGATCAATGGGCAGCCGCACGGCCCGGATCCTCGTCCGGCAGGACACCGGCGGCCACCAGCCGGTCGTAGGTGCGCTGCTGATCGGCGTCCAGGCCCGAGTAGAGCAGGGCGTAGGCCTCGTTCTCGCTGCGGAGGGCGGCCACCGGATCCCAGTCGGGCCCCAGCGCGGCGACGACCTCGGCCCTTCGCCGTGCTTCCTCGAAGGTCAGATCGATGGTGAAGGGGGTGAGCTCGGCTGTCCTGTCCTGATCCAGGGGTGCGTTCATGGCTGCGCTTCCGGTGTGGGAGGTGGAACCTCACCATCTGTACCAGGCCCGCGCAGCGACAGGGAAGGGTGACCTAAGTCGCCCGGCGGGGCTTCGGTCTCGCGGCCTCGGGGGCGCGTCCTCGGATCGGTGGGCGAGGACGGGTGGTTGTCCGTACGGGGGTGCGCACGGCGGCCCGGTCCGCGCGCGGCCTTGTGGCGTACGTCATAGCGTGAGCCTCCGTCCCAGGCGTACGAGCGGGGAGGCGGCCATGACGGCCGGGGACAGCATCATGCCCGCGGCCGCCGCCAGGAGGCCGGCGCGCAGCCCCCACTCCTGCGCGAGAAGGCCGCCGAGCAGCGAGCCGAGCGGGGTGCAGCCCATGCCGACGAAGGTGATCGTCGCGGCCGCGCGCCCCTGCATCCCGTCCGGCGTGACGGCCTGCCGTACGGACATGACGGTGACGTTCACCAACTGGCTGAAGGCCCCGAACACGAAGTTGACGGCGAGGAGCGCGAGGATCGTCGCGGTCGAGGGGCCGTGCAGTGCCGGTACGCACAGCAGTGCGCCGTTGCCGAGCACCGCTGCCGCCACGAGCACCACGCCGTGGCCGAACCGCCCCGGCAGCCGTGCGGCCAGGACCGAGCCCAGGAGCGCGCCCGGCCCGGTCGCCGCGAGGGCGAGCCCGACGGTGGCGCCCGGCAGGTGCAGTTCGCGCGGGAGGAAGAGGAGGTAGACGGTCATGGTGGCGGAGAGGGAGAACTGGAAGGCGGCCGAGGCGAGGCACACGGCCCGCAGCCAGGGGTTTCCGGCGACGAAGCGGAGGCCCTCGTGGATCCGGTGCCGGAGCCGGGAGGCCTGCTGTGGAACCGGCGCCACGCGCTCCGGTACGGCTTCCCTGCGGCGGATCCGCCGCAGGGACACGAACGACACCGCGAAGAACAGCGCGCCGGACGCGGTGGCGACCGGCGCCGACAGCAGGGACACCAGCGCACCACCGAGCGCGGGACCGCCGATCTGCGCGGCGGACCGGCTGCCCTCCAGCGCGCTGTTGCCCTGCACGAGCTGATCGCGCCGCACCATCCGTACGAGGGAGGCCTGGTGCGCCACGTCGAAGAGCACGGACAGGGCCCCGACGGTGAACGCCACCACGAACAGGGCGGGCAGACCGAGCAGTCCGAGGAGTCCCGCCACGGCTGCCGCGCCCAGCGCCACGGCGCGGGCGGCGTCGGTGAGCACCATCACGGTGCGGGCCCGCCACCGGTCCACCCACGCACCCGCGAGGAGCGAGAGCAGCAGGACCGGCGCCTGCCCCACGGCGCGGAGGACGCCCAACTGGCCCGCGCCGGCGTCGAGCGTCAGAACGGCGAAGAGCGGCAGCACGACGAGCGTGGTGTGTTCGCCGAGCTGGGAGGCCGTCTGGCCCGCCCAGAGCCTGCGGAAGTCGGCGTCCCGCCACAAGGAGGAGGAAGGGGCGGCGGAGGGTGAAGGGGAAGGGGGCTGCACGGAAGCCTCTGGGGTCGCCGGAAACGAGAACCGGCGCCCGGCGCGCGAAAGCACGCCGGGCATCGGTCGGGAAAGGGCTCGCTGTGCCGCGACTTCAGGGGCAGCACGCGATGACGGGCCGGTCTCGGCCTACGACGTCAACGCGCGCTCGGACGACCGGGCATGTCTCTCCGCCTTCTCCGCTCCTGGTGGGTCACTCGTCGCCCCGAACGCTAGCGCTCGGCGGGCGGGCGCGACAGGCGATTACGGGCGACTACAGGTACGGGCACCTACCGGCGTACGAGGTCGCATCACGCCACGGCGGTGCCTTCGAGCTCCACCAACTGGCCGGGTACCGCCAGTCGCGTCACTCCGAGCATGGTGCTGGCCGGCGCCACCCCGGCCGCGCCCAACCGCCCCGCCAGTACGCCGTAGTGCTGGAAGAGCAGATCGACGTCGGTCGTGTAGACGTTGAGCCGGACGAGGTTCGCGAGGGACATGCCGGCCTCGCCGAGCACGGCCTGCAGGTTGTCGGTGCTCAGCGCCAACTGCGCCGCCATGTCACCGTCGTGCAGGGGCTTGCCGTCGTCGCTCATCGCGGTCTGGCCCGAGATGTACAGGGTCCGGGCCTGCCCGGAAACGACCTCGCCCTGGTTGAACCCCAGGTCCACCGACCACGTCACCGGGTTGACGGCTGTTCGTTCCACGGCCACTTCAGCTCCATTCGATGCGGGGAATACGTACGTCCATCGGCTCGGCGGTCGCCGGCTTCGACGTCGTGCTGGGGAGCCTGCCAACAAATGACGACACCCTTGGTCATGTATTTCGTTACGGTTCCCGCATGCGCGCCGACCGACTGGTCTCCCTGGTACTGCTGTTGCGTCAGCGCGGCCGGCTGACCGCGGACACCCTGGCCCGCGAGCTGGAGGTGTCCACCCGCACCGTGCTGCGCGACATCGAGGCGCTGTCCGCGGCCGGCGTTCCCGTCTACGCCGAACGCGGCCGGCACGGCGGGTTCGCGTTGCTGCCCGGCTTCCGGACCGAACTCACCGGGCTGAACCACGACGAGGCCCTTGCCCTGCTGGCCGCCGGATCGGGGCGCGGGGAGCAGGTGTTCGGCCTCGGGTCGGCGCTCGCCTCGGCGATGCGGAAGGTCGTCGACGCGCTGCCCGAAAGCCATCAGGCCACCGCGAGCGACGCGGCCCGGCGGTTTCTCGTCGACCCGGAGACCGATCTGCTCTCACGCCGGACCGTCGCCGACGAGGTGTCCGGCCCC
This sequence comes from Streptomyces sp. SID14515, assembly GCF_010548505.1. Classification (NCBI taxonomy): domain Bacteria; kingdom Bacillati; phylum Actinomycetota; class Actinomycetes; order Kitasatosporales; family Streptomycetaceae; genus Streptomyces; species Streptomyces sp. SID14515. The sequence continues at coordinate 38,212 of NZ_JAAGMH010000110.1, forward strand.
ACCATGATCGAGGTCCGCCGGGCCGTGCTCGCCGGACACAAACTGCGCATCCACTACGCGGCCACGGGCCAGGGGCCGCAGTGGCGCACGGTGGACCCGATCGGGCTGGTCACCGTACGGGACCGGGGCTATCTGCTGGCCACGAGATCCGGCGCGGACCGCACCTACCGGCTGTCGCGGGTGCTGGCCGCCGAGGAGCTGCCCGAACCGGCACAGCGGCCGGACCGGGTCGATCTGGACCGGATCTGGCGGGAACGGTCCGCGCGGTTCCTCTCCGACGAGCACATCACCGTGCTGGTACGGGTGAACCCGGTGCGGCGGGAGGAGTTGCTCGGCACCGTGCTGGCCGTCCGCGCGGAAGACCCCGACGCGGACGGCTGGCCGAGGCTGGAGGTCACCTTCCAGGACTCACGGCACGCCGAATGGGCGCTGTGGCAGCTCGGCACGGACGCGGAAGCCCTGGCCCCGCAGTCGCTGCGCAACGCCCTGCGGGACCGGGCCGCCACGATCGCGGCCCGCTACGGAGAGGCATCCCGGGAGCCCTTCCGGCCGGGCGGCCCCTGATGCTTCGCCGGAGCGGGCCGGTCCACTGCTCCATGTCGTCGGACCTGGGCCGATGGACGATGGTCGATCGCCGTCGGCCGATCGCCGTCGGCCGGTGTCCTACGTCCGTTCCGTGCTGAGCGGCGTCGGCGGTACGCCGGGCGGAGGAACGTCGAGAACGCGGGCGAGGGCGGCCACCAGAGGAGCGGAGTGGTCGGGCAGGTGCCCGGAGACCCAGTCGGCCGCCACCGCGAGAAACTCGGTCAGGTCGCGCTCGGCGCCGGCGAGCAGACGGCGAAGCCCGGTGACCGGCAGTTCGATCACCGGGCTGTCCGTCCGGTCGGTGTCGACGGTCAGGCGGACGGTGTCGCCGAGGCGCTCGGCCAGCGACGACCGAGGATCGTGGCCGTACCCGATTCCGCCCCCGCAGTCGGCGAGCACGTACCAGTCGCGCCAGTCCTCCAGGCCGTCGCAGCAGCCGGGCGAGAAGACGACGCCCGTGGCGGTGTCCGTGACCCGCAGACCGCCCGCGGCGTAGAGGCTGTCGAGGGTCAGCAGTCCGTGCAGGAAGCCGCTGACAGGGTCGGTCGGCCGGGGCGGCAGTTCGTCGTCATCCGTGGGGCCGACGTCATTGCACGCGGCGATGCGCATGAGCGCCGTCCCGACCTCGGCGGGTGAAAGGTCGCCGCCGAGCGGCAGGAAGCCGAACCGTTCGGTCTCCACGACGGGCCAGAGGTCGAAGCCGTCGGGGGTGTTCATCTCCAGGACGGGCCGCATCACGATCATTCGGCGAAGTGTTCCCCATCCCGGAAGCGAAGGGGATCGAGGCTCCCCGAGATGCTGTGCATCCACCGATCGGTGGATGCGCGAATCAACCGGGGCTCGGACGCCACGGTCGATGTGGCGGGGTGCGGTGCGTCCGTAACTTCGCGGTATGACCGCGTTGGAAGTACGGAATCTGCACAAGCGATACGGGCGGCACATCGCCGTCGACGACGTCTCCTTCACCGTTGAGGAGGGGGAGATCTTCGGCGTCATCGGACCCAACGGCGCCGGCAAGACGACCACCGTCGAGAGCGTCGCCGGGCTGCGGACACCCGACTCGGGCTCGATCTCGGTGCTGGGACTCGACCCGGTCAAGGACCGGGCGGAGGTGCGTGAGCTACTCGGCGTGCAACTGCAGGAGAGCAGCTTCCCGGACGCGATCAAGGTCGCCGAAGCGCTCGAACTCTACGGTTCCTTCTACCGGGACCCGGCCGATCGGCGCGAGCTCATGGAGCTCCTGGGTCTCACGGAGAAACGCGACACGCGGTACAAGGCCCTCTCGGGCGGGCAGAAGCAGCGGCTTTCGATCGCGCTCGCCCTGGTCGGCAACCCGAAGGTCGCGATTCTCGACGAGCTCACGACGGGACTGGACCCGCAGGCGAGGCGCGACACCTGGAGCCTCGTCGAGCGGGTCCGTGACACGGGCGTCACGATCGTCCTCGTCACGCACTTCATGGATGAGGCGGAGCGCCTCAGCGACCGGATCGCCGTCATCGACGGTGGCCGGGTCGCCGCCGTGGACACGCCCGCGGGGCTGATCGCGCGGTCGAGCGCGGTGCAGCAGGTCCGGTTCCGTGTGAGGCAGCCGCTGGACAGGAGTGCCCTGACCGAGCTTCCCGACGTGACCGATGTCGAGATCACCGAGGGCCGCTGGCTGGTCACCGGCAGCGGACAGCTTCTGAGCAGCGTCGCCGGGGCTCTCGCCAGGGCGCAGGTCGTGGCGGAGGACCTCCGCGTCGACCAGCGCAACCTCGACGACGCGTTCGTGGCCTTCACGGGCCGAGCCCCGGATGCCCCGGAATCCCGGGAGTCTCCGGATTCCCCGGATTCCCCGGAACGCTCCGAGAGGAGGGCCGGGTGATGCGTGCTCTCCTGAAGATGGTCGAGGTCGAGACGAAACTCTTCCTGCGGGACTCCGCCACCGTCACCTTCGGTGTGCTGTTCCCGGCGGGACTCCTGCTCGGGCTGGGCGCCGTCCCGGCGCTGGGAGAGTCGTCGCCGGAGACCGGCGGGCTCCGGTCCATCGACATCTGGGCGCCGACCGCGCTGGTGTTCGGGATGGTGATGATCGCCGTGCAGCACATCCCGGCGGTGATCGCGACGTACCGGGAGCGCGGCATCCTGCGCAGGCTGTCGACCACTCCCGCGCATCCGCGGAGCGTGCTGCTCGCGCAGATGACGGTCGCGTTCGCCTCCGTGCTCGTCTCCGCGGCGCTCATGATCTTCCTCGCGTGGGCGGTGCTGGACATCGCGCCGCCCGAGCAGCCCCTGAAGTTCGTCGTCGCCTTCGTCGTCGGCTACGCGGCACTGCTCGGGCTCGGCATGATCTCCGCGGCCGTGGTCCGCACGAGCAGTGCCGCGAACCAGACCGGCACCCTCCTGTTCGTCGCGCTGATGTTCTTCGGCGGGGCCTTCCTGCCCCGGGTCCTCATGCCCGACGTGCTGCGCGAGGCCGGCGAGTTCATCCCGCCCGGTCTTCAGGCCCTCACCGCGGCGTGGTCCGCCGAAGCGGGCGAGGTCACCGCCACCGCCGGTGGGCAGCCCTTCTGGCTGCAGATCGCCATAATGGCGGGTGTCGCAGTGATCGCGAGCACGATCGCCGCCAAGCTCTTCCGCTGGGAGTAGGTCACGATGACGCGAGATCCCGGGTCCGGTGGGCGCCCGAGCTCCCGTACGCACGAATCCGCCGTCGCGGAAGAGGCGGAGATCGCGCATCGCTCCCGGCTGGCCTGGAAGGAGCAGCAGCTACGGGTCTGGGACCTGCTGCAACTGTTCACACCGTGGCTGCTGCTGACGGTCTCGACGGCGGTTTACTTCTCGTGGGTGCTTCCGGCTTCCGGTGAACGCTTCCGGCCCGAGGGAGCATCCGTCCTCGGACTGGTCATGGTCTCGGTGCTGTGGGTGCTGTTCGGACACACCCTGCCGCTCAGGACGAGGACGCTCCGGCCCGTGCCGGCGGCCGTCTACTTCGTCGGGCTGCTGGCACTGTGCGTCACCCTCATGATGTACTCCGACATCTTCCTCGTCTTCACCATCGCGGGCTTCTTCCACGCGTACGTGCTCAAGCCGTGGCCGGTGGGGTTGCTCGGAGTCCTGGCGACCTCCATCGCCCTCAACGGCTCGCCGATGCGGGTGTGGGCGAACCCGACCCCGGAGACGGTCGCGGAGTTCATCCTGATCGTCGCCGTGCAGACCGCGGCGATCGGGGCGGGCATCCTGCTCACGGCGCGAAGCGAACCGGAGGAACGCAAGCGGGAGAAGCTCGTCGAGCGGCTGGAGGCGGCCCTGCACGAGAACGCCGGGCTCCATGCCCAACTGGTCGCCCAGGCACGGGAGTCCGGGGCGCAGGACGAGCGGCAGCGACTGGCCGGCGAGATCCACGACACGCTGGCCCAGGGGCTCGCCGGCATCATCACGCAGCTCCAGGCCGCGGAGCGTTCCGCGCGTGTGCGGGGCGAGACGGAGGAGCACGTCGCGCGGGCGCTCCGGCTCGCGCGCAGCAGTCTGACCGAGGCCAGACGGTCCGTGCGGGCGCTCGCCCCTCAGGAACTCGGGCGAGCGCAACTCCCCGACGCGCTGCGCACCTTGACCGAGCGATGGTCGCAGGACCAGGGGATCGGAGCGCAGCTGGAGGTCACCGGCGTCCGGGAGCCGCTGAGCCCGGCGATCGAGGTGTCGCTCTTCCGGGTCGCGCAGGAGTCGCTGACCAATGTGGCGAAGCACGCGGAGGCCTCGCGCGTCGGTGTCACGCTGTCGTACACGGGCGCCGAGGTGCTGTTGGACGTACGGGACGACGGACGCGGGTTCGCAGAAGGCGCCGGCACCGGCTTCGGCCTGACGAGCATGCGCCAGCGCATCAGAGGGGTCGGCGGTCACCTGGAGGTGCAGAGCGCACCGGGTGAAGGAACATCCGTCAGTGTCCGCGTTCCGGCGATCGCCCCCGGGGGCACGAGGGCGAAGGGGGAGGCCGTCCGATGATTCGCCTGGTCATCGTCGACGACCATCCGGTCGTGAGGGGCGGTCTTCGAGGCACCTTCGCGGGCGCCGAGGACATGGTCGTGGTCGGTGAGGCCGGGGACGGCGCCGAGGGGGTCGAACGCGCGAAGCGGCTGGCAGCGGATGTCGTGCTCATGGACCTCCGGATGCCCGGGATGGACGGCGTCGCCGCGACCGCGGCCCTGCGCGAGAGGGCCCCGAGTGCCCGAGTGCTGATCCTGACCACCTTCGACAGCGAGAGCGACGTACTGCCGGCGATCGAGGCGGGCGCGATCGGATACCTCCTGAAGGACGCGTTGCCCGACGAGCTGCTCCGAGCCGTCCGTGCGGCCGCGCGTGGGGAGTCGGTGCTCGCGCCGTCGGTGACGCAGCACCTCATGGGGCAGGTTCGGAGGCCCGGCGCTGGCACTCTGACCGATCGGGAGAAAGAGGTGCTGCAACTGGTCGCGAACGGCCATTCCAATCGCGATGCCGCTACGGCGTTGTTCATCGGCGAAGCGAGCATCAAGACCCATCTGCAGCACATCTACGACAAACTCGGCGTCCGTGATCGAGCCTCGGCAGTGGCCGAGGGCTACCGCCGCCGCCTGCTCACGTAACGCCTCCGCTGCCGGCCACGGCCCGGGGCTCCTGTCGCACGTCTCAGCCACCGATATTCGGGTTCCTTGTCATTCGATAGTTTCCGATATATCGTTGACGCATCGCGACAGATCAACGATGGAAGGAGCGTAGCGATGCGTTCACACGGACATGGATACGAGCACGGGCCGGGGCACTACGGGCCCGGTCATCACGGTCGAGGTGAGGGTGACGGCCGTCGGGCCGCGTTCGGGCCGTTCGGGCCGCCGTTCGGCGGCGGGCCCTTCGGTGGCGGGCGCGGTCGGGGCGGTGGCCGGGGACGGGCGCGGCGCGGTGACGTGCGGGCGTCGATCCTGGCTCTGCTGAAGGATCGCCCGATGCACGGTTACGAGATGATCCAGGAGATCGGCGAGCGCAGTGGCGGGGCCTGGCGGCCCAGTCCCGGCTCCGTCTATCCGACGCTCCAGCTGCTGGAGGACGAGGGTCTGATCGTCAGCGCCAGCGAGGGCGGCAAGAAGCTGTTCACGCTCACCGAATCCGGACGGAGCGAGGCCGAGACCGGCCCCGAGGCTCCGTGGGAGGAGGCCGGGCGCGGAGTGGACTGGGAAGGCGTCAACGAGATCCGGCAGGCCGGATTCGGCCTGATGGAGGCGTTCGGGCAGGTCTGGAAGACCGGCTCGGCCGATCAGCGGCAGAAGGCGCTGACGGTCATCAACGACGCGCGTAAGAAGCTCTACCTGATCCTCGCCGACGAGCACTGAGCCGTGCGTGAGACCGGCCGCGTGCGTACGGCCGGCCATGCGCGTAAGGCGGGCCATGTGCGTAAGGCCCTGCGGAACGGATTCCGCGGGGCCTTTCGCGTACCGTGCGGTCGGGCGTGATCAGGGGGCGACGAGCCCGCCGAGCTTGCGCAGCGACTCCTGGAGCGCCGCCGTCGCGGAGTCCTTGAGCTTGCCGCCCATCAGCGAGACCGCCGCTCCGGTGAACTCCCCGTCGATGCGCATCGTCGTGGCGTCGCCCTCCGGGGTCAGGGAGTACCGCATGGCCAGGTTGACCCCCATCGGGCCCTTGCCCCGGGTCGCCAGCAGGCGGCCCGCCTCCAGTTCGTCGACCGTCCAGGTCACCTCGGCCGGGAAGCCCATGAGCTTCATGTTCTCCTCGTAGGTGGCCGCGAGCTCCAGTTCGGCCGGGCCGCCCCCGGGGAAGCTGGTGTGGGTGGCGTTCCACTCCCCGTACGACGAGAAGTCCGTCAGGCGGTCCCAGACCTTTTCGGCGGGCGCCTCGATGCGTGCCTCGGCGCTGACTTCAGCCATGCGACCACCCCTGGTTCGTCCGGTTTCGGTGTCGCGGAACGTAGCGGCAGTCGCGCCAACATTCAATACTGATGAACCGTCAGATCTGCTGCGGCTGTCTGTTCCGCCAGATCACCGCGGCGTCGAAGCGGTCCGACGCGCGGGGGTGCGGGCCCTCGTCGTGGCAGTGGAAGGCCGTCCAGAAGAGATCGGCGGGCAGGGCGTCGTCGGGTGCGTACACGCGGTAGACGTACTGCAGCCCGTCCTGGGCGAGCAGGGCGACCATCCAGAACAACCCGTTCCTCCCTTCCCGTCCCCGTTTTCCGCGCCGCGTGCGCTGTCGCGTGAGGGACGTGTGCGCGGGGGTCGGCGGTTGCCGCGGGGGCGCGCGATGCAAGGCGGCGCGCGCCCCCGGGCCGACATGGTTGTGCCCCTCGGCACGATCTCATCCGCAAGGATGACGGACCGCTCCGGTGTCCCCAACTTCGGTGGGATGTCCAATGGGCCGCTCCGGGGATGTCTTCCGGCCGTGGGACTGATGGGGTAGAGGTGTGCAAAACCGGACGCCGCGGATGCCTGAACAGCCCGCACCGAACCACGCCGAACTCGATGCCCGCTTCACCGTGGAACTGGCATCGGTGCTGACGGGTGCGCGCAGGCGTGCGCTGCGCGACGGGGACCGGCAGATCGACACCGCCCACCTCCTGCACTCGCTGATCGAGACGGACCCCGAGGTCCGCGAGGCCTTCGACGGCGGTCCGCAGCCGGCCAGGGTGCTCGGCTATCTCGTCCAGCGCAGCATCGGTTACGGGCTCCGCTGGCAGGGCTCGGTCGAGGACTCCGGCGCCGTTCCGGTGGTGCGCGACGCGGCCGCCGACGGCTGGTCGCCCTCGGCCCTCGCCGCGATGGAGGGCGCGCTGCATCGTGCGGCGGCGCGCGGGGAGGCCCGCGCCTCCGGCCTCGATCTGCTCGCCGCGCTGGCGGCCGACACCGAGAGCCGCGCGGTGGAGGTGCTCTCCCGCGGGGGCGTGGACGCGCGGTGGCTGGCGGAGCGGGTGGCCGCGCTCACGGCGGAGGCGGCGCGCCAGGGGTGAGCCGCGGTGTGGCGGTGACGGCGTGGTCCATCCCGGTGGGGTGTGACGTCCTGGGGCTTCTGTTACGGGTGACGTCCCGAGCCTTCCGTCATGGCGGTGGTGCGAGCTCCCGTGGCAGCCGTGTGCGAGGCCCTCTCCGTCGTCGCGGAGCGGGTGCCGTCTCGACAGGTGTCACGGGGGTGACGGTGCTGTCGACTGCTGCCATGATGTGCCGATGCACGCGTCTTCGGGGTTTCAGGGCAGAAGCGCCGGGCTGGGCCTCGCCCTCGTCTCGGCCTTTGCGTTCGGCGGTTCGGGAGTGGCGGCCAAGCCGCTGATCGAGGCGGGTCTCGACCCGTTGCACGTGGTCTGGCTGCGCGTCGCGGGCGCCGCCGTCATCATGCTCCCGGTCGCCTGGCGCCACCGGAACCTCGTACGGGAACGCCCCGCGCTGCTCGCCGGGTTCGGTCTGTTCGCGGTGGCCGGGGTCCAGGCCTTCTACTTCGCCTCGATCTCCCGTATCCCGGTCGGCGTGGCGCTCCTGGTGGAGTATCTGGCGCCCGCGCTGGTCCTCGGCTGGGTCCGCTTCGTGCAGCGCAGGCCCGTCACCCGGGCCGCCGCGGTCGGCGTGGTGCTGGCGGTCGGCGGCCTCGCGTGCGTCGTCGAGGTCTGGGCCGGGCTCAGCTTCGATCTCCTCGGGCTGCTGCTGGCCCTCGGCGCCGCCTGCTGCCAGGTCGGCTACTTCGTCCTCTCCGACCACGGCGGGCAGAGCGGCCGGGACGGCGAGCGCGCCGAGCCTCCGCACCCGGTCGGCGTCATCGCGTACGGACTGATCGTCGGCGCGGCCGTCCTGACCGTCGTCGCCCGCCCGTGGGGCATGGACTGGTCCCTGCTCGGCGGCAGCGCGGGCATGAACGGCAACGAGGTGCCCGCCTGGCTGCTGCTCGGCTGGATCGTGCTGCTCGCCACCGTGCTCGCGTACGTCACCGGGGTCGTCTCGGTCCGGCTGCTCTCGCCCCAGGTGGCCGGGGTCGTCGCCTGCCTCGAAGCGGTCATCGCGACCGGTCTGGCCTGGGTGCTCCTCGGCGAACACCTCTCCGCGCCGCAGCTCATCGGCGGGTTCGTCGTCCTGACCGGTGCGTTCATCGCCCAGTCCGCCGCGCCGAAGCCGCCGTCGGGGCCCGTCGCCGCCGGGGCCGGCACCGGCGCGGTGGCCGGGAGCGTCGAGGGCGAGTTGTCCAGCGGCCGGGCCCCGCATTAGTGTGCCCGCCATGCATCTGACTGTGCTGCCGCCGCCTGCCGTCTAGCGCGCGCGGCCACTCCTGACGAAGACCGGGCTCGGGCAGTCCCCGAGCGGTTCGTCGCTGCCCGCGTGCGGAGCCGAGCGACCCACCACCCTGTCCTTCTTTGGAGAAGTTCATATGCACACCCCTGTTGCTTCCGCGCTGCCCGTCGGGCGCGGCCTGCTGTACCTCGTCGTCGCCGGAGTCGCCTGGGGCACCGCCGGAGCGGCCGCCTCCCTGATCTTCCGGGTCAGCGATCTCGGCCCGCTCGCCCTGTCCTTCTGGCGCTGCGCGGGCGGCCTCCTGCTGCTCGCCGGGGCGCTCGCGCTCCGCCCCCGCCGCGCACCCCGGAAGGCCGAGCCCCGGCGTCGCCGGCTGCTCCGGATCCTCGGCACCGGCATCGGTCTCACCGTGTTCCAGAGCGCGTATTTCGCGGCGATCGAGGCCACCGGCCTCGCCGTCGGCACCGTCGTCACGCTCGGCGCCGGGCCCGTCCTGATCGCCGTCGGGGCGCGTCTGCTGCTGGGCGAACGCCTCGGCGGCGGCGGCCTGGCCGCCGTGACCGGCGCGCTGACGGGGCTCGTCGTGCTGGTCCTGGGCGGCGAGGGCGGCAACGTCGTGCCGGCCGGGGTGCTGCTGGCGCTGCTGTCCGCCGCCGGGTACGCGGCGATCACGCTGCTCACCCGGTGGCTCGGGCGGGACGGCGACGGCGGGGACGCGCTGACCACCAGCGCCTGGGCGTTCGGCATCGGAGCGGTGGGCCTGCTGCCCATGGCCCTGGCCGAAGGGCTGGTGCCGCACACCGCGGAGACCGGGCAGGTGCTGTGGCTGCTGGTCTACGTGGCGGCGGTTCCCACGGCGCTCGCCTACGCGCTGTACTTCGCCGGAGCGGCCGCCGTCCGGTCGGCCACCGTCTCCGTGATCATGCTCCTGGAGCCGGTGAGCGCGGCGGTCATCGCGGTGACCGTCCTGCGGGAACGGCTGACGGCGGCGACCGTCCTCGGCACGCTGCTCCTGCTGACCGCCGTGGCCGGACTGGCCCTCGCGGAGGCACGCGGTGCGGCGGTCGCTCGCCGGAAGGAGGCCGTGGCGGTGTGACCGGCCCCGGCCGACGGGGGCGGTGGGCGTCGCGGTGTGACGGTCACCGGCCCGCCGAGGCCGTGGCGGTGCGACGGGCTCCCGCCCGACGGGGGTGGCGCCGGTCGCGGCAGCCGTGGCTGCCGCGACCTCGGTCAGAGAGCGGTCAGATAGTCCGGTACGCCGATGGCCGGATCCAGGTCGTCCGCGGGCACCGGCGCCGCGTACCCCCGGGTGAGCGGCACGATGCCGGTCCAGTGCGGGAGGGCGCTGTCCTCGGGCTCGTCGTTGGGCCCGCCGGTGCGGACCTTCGCGGACACCTCGTTCAGGTCCAGCCGGATCACCGCCGTCGCGGCGAGCTCCTTGGCATCGGCCGGCCGGGAGTCGCGGGAGCGGCCGGGCACGACCTGGTCCACGATCGCGTCCAGGGCGAGCCCGCGCTCCTCGGGGTCGGTCACCGTCACGGCCGTGCCGTGCACCACCACCGAGCGGTAGTTCATCGAGTGGTGGAAGGCGGACCTGGCCAGCACGAGGGCGTCGACATGGGTGACCGTCAGGCAGACCGGCAGCCCCGGATCCGCGCTCTTGGCCGACCGCAGCGGTCGTGAGCCCGTGGAGCCGTGGACGTACAGCCGCTCTCCTATCCGGCCGAAGAGGGTCGGCAGGACGACCGGGGCGCCGTCGCGCACGAAGCCCAGGTGGCAGAGGTAGGCCTCGTCGAGGATCGAGTGGACCAGCTCGCGGTCGTAGGAGGCGCGCTCCTTGGCCCGGGTGGGGACCGTGCGATCGGTGGGAAGGTAGGGGGCGGCGACGCCGGAGCCCGTGCCGTAGGGCGTTGCGGTGTGCTGCATTGCTCACTCCATTGCACTAGTGCATAATGATGTTTGTGCTAGGAGAGTATCGGATCAGTGGGCGGCGTGCATCGGAGATTGCCGCCAGTGTCGAGCGCGGGGTCGGCTCCGGAGACCTCCCGCCGGGTCATGTGCTGCCGCCCATGCGGGAGTTGGCGGCGCGCCTGGAGGTCAACCCCAATACGGTGGCGGCCGCCTACCGGACGCTGCGCGAGCGCGGGGTGATCGAGACGGCGGGCCGCCGGGGGAGCCGGGTGCGTCCCGCCCCGGCCAGCACGTCGCGCGGATCGCTGCGGATCGAGGCGCCGCCGGGCGTCCGGGACCTCGGCGAGGGCAATCCCGATCCGGGGCTGCTGCCCGACCTCGGGCCGGCGCTCGCCGCGGCCGCCGCCGCCGACGCGGAGAGCCACGGTCTGTACGGGCAGGCCCCGGTGGTCACGGAGTTCGCCGCGTACGCCCGTGCCGCGATGGACGCCGACGGGGTTCCCGCCGGGCCGGTCGCCGTGACGTCCGGCGCCCTGGACGCGATCGAGCGGGTCCTCGCGGCGCACCTCAGGCCGGGCGACGCGGTGGCGGTGGAGGACCCCGGCTGGGGCGGCGTGCTCGACCTCGTACCGGCGCTCGGGCTGCGTGCCGTACCGGTCGGCGTGGACGACTCCGGTCCGCTGCCCGCCGATGTGGAGCGGGCGCTGCGGGCCGGGGCGCGGGCCCTCGTCGTCACCGACCGGGCGCAGAATCCGACCGGCGCGTCGCTGGACGCGCCGCGCGCCCGGGAGCTGCGCGCGGTCCTCGCCCGCCACCCGGACGTGCTGCTGATCGAGGACGACCACGGACACGCCATCGTCGACCTGCCGCTGCATCCGCTGGCCGGGGCGACGGTCCACTGGGCGTTCATCCGCTCGGCGGCCAAGGCCTACGGCCCGGACCTGCGGGTCGCCACGCTCACCGGGGACGCCGTCACGGTCGACCGGGTGGCGGGGCGGCAGCGGCTCGGGCCCGGCTGGGTCAGCCGGCTGCTCCAGCGCGCCGTGCTCCATCTGTGGACCTCGGGCGCCGTCGACGCCCGTAAGGTCGCACGGTCCTACGGCGCTCGCCGGGACGCGCTCATCCAGGTGCTGGCGGAGCGCGGTGTGCCGGCCCGAGGGCGTAGCGGGATGAACGTGTGGGTGCCCGTGAGCGACGAGACCGGGGCGGTCGCCCGGCTGCTCCACGCGGGCTGGGCGGCGGCCCCGGGCGCGCGCTTCCGGCTGGACACGCCCCCGGGGGTGCGGCTCACCGTCTCCCCGCTGACCGCGGCGGACATCGGCCCCCTGGCGGACGCGGTGGCCGCCGCCGCGGGGCCGGCGCGGCCGGTCAACTACGGCTGAGGCGTGGGGCGTCCGCGTCCGGTGGGGCGGCGGCCGGGCGCCCTGCGGGCTTCTCCGGTACGGCGGTGGCGACCGGCTGCCCCGCGGCTTCGGGCGGGACGGCGGCCGGGTGCCCCGCAGGCTCCTTCGGTACGGCGGTGGCGGCCGGGCGGGCGCGGCCCTGGGTGAGGGCCGCCCCGACCAGGACGATCAGCGCCCCGACCGGGGTGTTCCAGCTCAGCTGTTCGCCCAGCAGCGCGACGCCCGCCGCCGTCGCGATCACCGGAATGAAGTACGTGACCATCTGGGCCGTCGTCGGACCGACCTCCTGGACCAGACCGTACTGGAGCAGCACCGCGAGGCCCGTGCCCAGCGCGCCCAGAGCGAGGACGCTGAGCGTCGGGAGCAGCGGGAAGGAGGCGGGCGTTGAGGTGAACAGCGGTGTCACCACGGCCAGTTGCAACGTACCGAGGAAGAGCTGGCTGCCTGTCAGCGCCAGCGTCGACGAACCGGTCCCGGCCAGCGTGCGGCGGACGTAGATCCAGCCGACCGGATAGCAGAACGAGGCGAGCAGCGCCATGCCCGTGCCCGGCAGGTCCAGGCCGGAGAAGCCCTGCCAGGCGCCCAGCACCGTGAGAACGCCGAGGAAGCCGAGGCCGAGACCGGCCACGCGGCGACGGGTCGGGCGGTCCTCCGACAGGGCGACCACCGAGAGCGCCATGCCCCACAGCGGCGAGGTCGCGTTGCAGATACCGGCCAGGGTCGAGGGGATCGTCAGCTCGGCGTAGGAGAAGAGCGAGAACGGCAGCGCGTTGAGAAGGAACGCCGCGACCGTGAGGTGCCCCCAGGTCCGGGCCGAACGCGGCAGCCGTTCCCGGCGCATCGCCATGGCGGCGACCAGCACCGCCGTACCGGCCAGCAGTCGGCCGAAGGTGACCTGGAAGGGGGCGTAGCCCTCGGTCCCGACCTTGATCAGCAGAAAGCTGAACCCCCAGATGAGCGAGAGCGCCGCGAACCGGATCCGCCAGTCGAGAGCGGGGCGCCGGGCCGTTGGTGCGGACGGAACGGGCGGCGGAGGTGCTGACGCCGGGGCCGTGGCCCTCGGCTCGCAGGGAGCGCTCATGGTGCACAGCCTGACGAAGATGACCTCGTAGGACAAGCGAGAGTTTCTGTGCGTGATCGCGTAGCATCGCTTACATGTTGAACCTGGAGCGGCTGCGCACGCTGGATGCCCTCGCCCGGCACGGCTCGGTGAGCGGAGCGGCCGACGGGCTGCACGTCACGACCTCGGCGGTCTCGCAGCAGATGGCCAAGCTGGAGCGCGAGGTGGGGCAGCGGCTGCTCGCCAAGAACGGCCGGGGCGTCCGCCTCACCGACGCGGGCCGGCTGCTCGCGGACCACGCCGCGCGGATCCTGTCGCAGGTGGAGCTCGCCCAGTCCGACATCGAGGCGCAGCGGGGCGAGGTCGTCGGCGAGGTACGGATCTGCGCCTTCCCGACCGCGGCGCGCGGACTGTTCCCCGCGACGCTCACCTCCCTGCGCGCCGACCACCCCGATCTCACCGTCCGCACCCGGGAGTTGGAGCCCGAGCAGGGTCTGCGCGCGGTGCTGCGCGGAGACGTCGACCTGGCCGTCGTGCTGGACTGGAGCAACAAGCGGCTGCCCGTGCCCGGCGGCCTGACCAAGGCCGAACTCCTCGACGACGCACCGGACATCGCCATGCCGGCCGGGCATCCGCTGGCGGACCGCGACGAGGTGGAGCTGGAGGACTTCGCGGACGACCCGTGGGTGTCCTGGCCCGAGGGCGAATTCTGTTACGAGTGGCTGATGTTCACCCTGCGCTCGCGAGGCATCGAGCCGCGCATCGCCCATCTGGCCGGTGAGCACCACACGCAACTGGCCCTGATCGCCGCCGGGTTCGGCGTCTGTGTGGCTCCCCGGCTGGGGCGCGGCCCGGTTCCCGACGGGGTACGCCTGGTGCCGGTGCGGCAGACCATGCGGCGGCACGTCCATGTGGTCTGGCGCACCGACGCGGACCGCCGGCCGTCGGTCCGCGCGGCGGTGGAGGCGCTGCGGGCGGCGGGTGCGGGTGTGACGGCCGCCGGGGTCAGGTGAGACCGGCGAGCTTGCGGAAGTCCCAGGAGGTGATCGTCTCCGGGGTGAGCCGCAGCCAGGCGTGCCGCCCGTCGTGGGGCATCTCCGTGATGCCGAAGTACTTCACCGGGAACAGCCGCTCCGGCTCCGCGAGTTCGGGGTAGGGCTCGCCCGTGCGGGGCGCCTCGCCGACGAACTCCGCCCGGCCGGTGAGCTCCACGCCGCGCAGCTCCTCGTACCCCTCGCCGTCGTCCACGACCACGGCGATCCTGGTGTCCTTGCGCAGCTGGGACCAGCGACGGCTGCGGGTGATGGAGTACAGCCAGAGCGAGCCGCCGTCCCAGACGAACCACAGCGCACCGATGTGCGGAGCGCCGTCGGAGCCGAGCGTGGCCACCCGGCAGGTGCGCTGTTCGCCGAGGTAGGCGTCCCGCTCCTCCGGCGTCATCATGATCCGGCGGCCTCGTCGCTGGGTGTCGGTCATGGTCGCCCTCTCCTGAGAATCGCGCACAAAATCTGACTGGGTGTCAGAAATCATGGACGCTCTTCCTTCATGACGCAATGGCCGCTACTCTCGCGCGCCCGGTCCGTCCGCGGAAGTCCGCCTTCCCGCAACGGGCCGGCGGAACCGGGAAAAGGAGGAGCGACCGTGCCGTCGAGAGAATCACAGGAGCGGCTCACCGCGCTGCTCGACCCCGCCACCACCGTCCTGCTGACCGTCGAGTGCCAGCAGGGTGTGGTGGGGCCGGACAGCGCCCTGCCCGAACTCGCCGCCGCCGCCCGCTCGTCGGGCGCCCTGGACCGTGTCGCCCGGCTCGTCGCCGCCGCCCACGAGAGCGGCGTCCAGGTGATGCACGCGGTCGCCGAGAGCCGCCCCGACGGTCGTGGCGGCAACCGCAACGCCCGGCTCTTCCGCGCCGCCGCCCGGCTGCCCGTCCAGCAGCACACCGGCACCACCGCCGTCCGGGTCGCGCCCCCCATCGAGGTGGCCGACGAGGATCTCGTCGTCCGCAGGCTGCACGGCCTCTCACCGCTGGCCGGCACCGACGTCGATCCGCTGCTGCGCAACCTCGGCTGCCGCACGCTCGTCGTCACCGGCGTCTCGGCCAACATCGCCATCCCCAACGCCGTCTTCGACGCGGTCAACCTCGGCTACACGGCCGTCGTCCCGGCCGACGCCATCGCGGGGGTGCCCGCCGAGTACACCCCCGCCATGGTCCGTAACACCCTCGCCCTGGTCGCCACCGTCACCACCACCGATGCGGTCCTCGGCAGCTGGAAGCGACCGCGCAGGCAGGGGGCGACGGCGGTCTGAGAGCCGGTCCTACGCCAGCCTGATCGAATCGCCCTCGACGGTGATCTCGCGGGCGGGCAGCGGCTGGGTGGCGGGCCCGCCGGTCGGGCTGCCCGTGGCGGCGTCGAAGGTGGAGTTGTGGCAGGGGCAGGTGATCGTGCCGGCCGAGACGTCCTTGACCGCGCAGCCCTGATGGGTGCACGTGGACGAGAACGCCTTGAACTCGCCCGGCTTCGGCTGGGTGACCACGACCTTCTGCGCGGCGAAGACCACCCCGCCGCCCTCCGGAATGTCGGAGGCCGCGGCGAGCACTTCGCCGCCTTTGCCCTCGCTGCCGCTCCCGGGCTGCTCGACCGTGTCCGAGCCTCCCGGATCGTCCGATCCGCCGCACGCGGTGAGGGCGGCCGCCGCTCCGGCCGCCCCCACGGCCACGACCACCGTGCGGCGTCCGAGGAGGCTCCGGCGCTCCTGCGTTGCGCTCATCGCGGCATTCCCTTCGTCGGTGTCCCGGTGAAGTCCCGGTGGTGTCCCGGGCCTCGTCGTCGATGACTTCGATCAGGGGTACGTGTCGCACCGCGCGGATGTTCACGCAGAAGGCGGCAGCCGGTCAGGCGGAGTAGCCCTTCGGCGGGATGAGGGTGGCGAGCTGGTCGAAGGAGATCCAGTAGATCTGGTTGCCGCCGAAGGACGCCGGGTCCGCGATGAGCACGGTGCGGTCGACCGCGTCGTAGCCGAAGACGGTGAAGTAGTGGTAGATCGTCTGGTCCGGCGGGTAGCCGGGCGGCTGGTTGCCCGGCGGGGCGACGATGTTGGCGACCAACGGGTAGTTGCGGTCGATGTCGAACACGATGTCCTGCCACAGGAGGTCCCGCTGTCCCTGGGTGGGCGGGTCGTTCGGCATCTCCTTGGTCTCGTACCAGCCGCCGCCGAGACGCGCGTTGAGCACGCCCGTGACCTGGCCGATGTGATCGGTGCCCGCCTCGGTCGTGCCGAGCTGCGCGGCCAGTTCGCCCTGGCTCGGCGCGGCGGTCCGGGCGGAGAGCGCGATGCGCGTCGCGGCGGGACCGCACCAGTAGCCGGTCTCCTGGACCTGGTAGTCGATCTCCAGCCAGCGTGCGTCGCTCGTCCGTCCGGCGGCGACCCGCAGCCCGGCCCCCGGCTCGTCGTAGCCGGAGAGGAGGGCCGTACCGGCCGTCGAGTCGTGGGCCCGTACGTCCACGACCGGGACGGCGGGCGCGGGCGACGCCTGGGCGGTGCCGGGGAGAAGAAGTACTCCGAGAAAGAGCGTTGCGACCGTGCTGGTGACAAGTCTCGCGCGCATGAGGGCTCCTGTGGGGAGGGTGCCGTACGGAAACACCGGCGCGGGGCGGCGGTGGGGGCCGCCCGGCCGGGTGCGGTGCGATGGAAGCAGCCAGCGTGGCGGCCGGCCAGGGACGGGCACAAGCGGTGTAAGCCCAGGCTTACGGGCGCGGTTCGCCGCCCGGACCGCGCCCGGCGCGCCGGTCCTCCGCGGCCAGCAGCGCACGCCCCTCGGCGGTCGCGACGTGAAAGGCACGACCGGCCGTGCGCACGGTGGTGGTCAGCCCCGCCGCGCGCAGCACGTTCATGTGCTGGCTGACGGCCGGGTGGGTCACCTGGAGCATCCTGGCCGCCTCCACCGTGGAGCAGCCGGTACGGGTGGCCCGCAGCAGGTCCGCACGGGTCTGCCCGAGGAGGCGGCCGAGGGGACCGCGGTCCGTCGTCGGTCCCGTCGCCCCCGGGCGGCCGGCCCAGTCGGCCGTGTGGTGGATGGGATGGACCAGGACGGGAGGCAGTTCACCGTCCGCCAGGGTGGTCGGGGTGGGCCAGCAGAAGAACGACGCCTGAAGTACGAGCCCGCGACCGTCCAGCCGCAGGTCCTGGTCGACCGGGTAGGCGACCTCCAGTACGGGCGGCCGCCAGCGGACGCCGGGCCCGAGACCGGTCAGCAGTGCCTCGGTGCCGCCGTCCATCAGATGCCGCATCCGCAGCGCCCGGTCGGCCTCCAGGTCCGCGCGGACCTGCCGCCAGTGCGGCAGGAGCGCTTGCGCCTGGTAGGCGTGGAGTGCGTCGCCCAGCCGCGCGAGCGCGTCCGTGTCGCCCTCGGCCAACGAAGCGGCCCAGCCGGGCAGCGGCGTCGATCCGGCCAGCCGGGTCAGCTCCGCACGCAGCCTCGGCCGCGGCGTTCCGAGCAGGGTGTCGACGGCGGCCCGGAGCGTGGTGCGTTCCCCGGAGGTGGGGGTGAGGAAGTCGGGGGAGTAGCCGTAGGGCGGCAGCAGCGGGGAGAGCAGCCGGCGGCTCTCCGGCAGCCGGGGCCGCACCCAGCGCCGCCACTCGCCGAAAACCCGCGCCCCGTCGGTCCGTTGCAGGGTCTGCACGCTGTTGGTGATCTCCCACAGGAGATCCGGCCCCGGGGCCACCCTGACCCGTGTCATGTCCTCGGGTGTGAAGTGGATCCGCAGCATGGACGCTCCATCGGACGGCGAACAGGCCATTACCCGCCGCCGCGACGGGATATGCCGGTCTCTCCGTTCGGGCCGTCGGACACGCCCTAGCCCGGGCGGATGAGGCGATCCCTACCTGAGCAGGAGTTCCGGGCCGGCGCCGCCGCGAATACTGATCAGCACCTCCCGCCGAAGGAAGTGTCATGACTGCCAGGGACGCCCGCACCCCCGCCCCCGCCGTCCTTTCGCAACCCGTCCCGCGCTGGGCCGAGTTGGCGGCAAGGGCGGTTCCTTGGTGCGTCCTGCCGTCGGGGCTCTGGCGGGTGGCCGTCATCATCGGCATGGCCCTCGGCCTGCTGGAGGGCGGGACGAGCATCGCCGAAGAGGCGTACATGCTCGCCCTGACGGTTGTCTCCGAGCTGCTCGCGCTGCTCACCCTCGGCCTCGTCCGGCCCTGGGGTGAGATCCTGCCGCGCCGGATTCCGCTCGTGGGCGGCCGGCGCGTACCGGTGGCCGCCGCGGTCGTCCCGGCCGCGCTCGGAGCGTTCGCCGTCACCGCCGTCTGTGTCTACTTCCTGCTGAACACCTTCGTCTTCCACTTCCACCCCGAGCCGATGATCGGCACCGATGACAAGGACCCGTCGGGCGTGATGAGCACCGGATGGGTGCTGGTCGTCTCCTATGGGCCGCTGCTCGCCTGGGGGCCGCTGCTGGGAGCGGTCACGTACTCCTACTACCGCCGCCGCACGCACACTCCGCGAACCACGGCCTGACGGCCGGCCCGGCCGCGGCGGTTCACGTCTCCTCGCCCGTGATCACTGTCGGTTACTATGCTCACTTCATGCCGGAAGCAAGGCTGAAGAGCTGCAGAGATGGGTGGCCCGGTAACGTGCTGAAAGAGGTCACTGCGACCCGCTATGTCACGCCCCTGCGTGAGGGCGGCTCGCTCCCCGGCATCGTCGAGGCAGACGATCTCGGTACGTATGTCATGAAGTTCACCGGGGCGGGGCAGGGCCGCAAGACGCTCGTCGCCGAGATCATCTGCGGGGAGCTCGGCCGTCGGCTGGGGCTGCGGGTGCCCGAGCTGGTGACCATCGAGCTCGACCCCGTCATCGGACTCGCCGAGCCCGACGAGGAGGTGCAGGAGCTGCTTCGCGCGAGCGGCGGACTCAACCTCGGGATGGACTACCTGCCGGGCTCGCTCGGGTTCGACCCGCTGGCTTACGAGGTCGGGGCGGCCGAGGCCGGGCGGATCGTCTGGTTCGACGCGTTGATCAACAACGTGGACCGCTCCTGGCGCAACCCCAACACGCTCGTCTGGCACGGCGACCTCTGGCTCATCGACCACGGCGCGACCATGATCTGGCACCACAACTGGCCGGGCGCCCAGGCCTCCGCGGCCAAGCCGTACAACGCCTCGGACCATGTCCTGGCGCCCTTCGGGCCGGACATCGCGGCGGCCGCCGCCGAGCTCGCCCCGCTGGTCACCGAGGAACTGCTCACCGAGGTGGCCGCCGACGTGCCGGACGTCTGGCTGGCCGACGAACCCGGCTTCGGCTCCGCCGACGAGGTGCGCCGCGCCTACATCGCCCCGCTGCTCGCGCGGGCCGCCGACATCCACGAGCGGATCACGCTGGGCGCGCCGACCACGACCCGGCCCTCCCAGGCCCCGGGCTGGCTCACCGAGCGGCTGCCGCCCCGGCCCGAACCGGCCGACGACGACCGCGCGGCGGCAGCCGCCCGTACCGGAGAGGAGGGTGTCCGATGACGCGGCGCGATGTCTTCGAGTACGCGCTCCTGCGCGTCGTGCCCCGGGTCGAGCGGGGCGAGTGCTTCAACGCGGGGGTGCTCGTCTACTGCCGGGCGCACTCGTTCGTCGCCGCCCGTACGCACCTCGACGAGGCGAAGCTGAAGGCGCTGGACCCCGGGGCCGACGTCGTCGGCGTGCGGGCCGCCCTGCGCGCCGTCGAAGGGGTCTGCGGCGGTGGCGACGACGCCGGTCAGGCGGCGGGCGACGACGCCGGACGGCGGTTCCGCTGGCTGATCGCCCCGCGCTCCACGGTCGTCCAGCCCGGCGCCGTGCACAGCGGGCTGACCACCGACCCGGCCGGCGAGGTGGAACGGCTGCTGGACCTCCTGGTGCGCTGATCCGCGCCCCGGCGGGACCGCGACGGCACGGCGGCGGGCGCTCCCGCCCGGTGTGACGTGCGGCCCGCCGGGGCGTGCGACGTTGACACCGGGTGCCAGGGCTTCTAGCGTCTCGTCTGCTGAAGGTACTAAGCGGTTGCTCAGCGATCGGGAGTCTTTCTGTCAGGGAAACGCCTCGACGCCCGCTGAGCCGCTATCCAAGGGCGAGGAGAACCAAGCATGTCCACCACCGAGCAGCGCGTCGCCATCGTGACGGGAGCGGCGCGGGGCATCGGCGCCGCCACCGCCGTACGCCTCGCGGCCGAGGGCCGTGCCGTCGCCGTACTCGATCTCGACGAGGCGGCCTGCAAGGACACGGTCGAGAAGATCACCGCCGCCGGGGGCACCGCGCTCGCCGTCGGCTGCGACGTGTCGGACGCCGGCCAGGTGGAAGCCGCCGTCGCGCGGGTCGCCGCCGAGCTGGGCGCGCCGACGATCCTGGTGAACAACGCGGGCGTGCTCCGCGACAACCTGCTGTTCAAGATGAGCGAGTCCGACTGGGACCTCGTGATGAACGTGCACCTCAAGGGCGCGTTCCTGATGGCGAAGGCCGTCCAGGCCCACATGGTCGAGGCCAAGTTCGGCCGGATCGTCTCGCTCTCCTCCTCCTCGGCCCTCGGCAACCGGGGCCAGGCCAACTACTCCGCGGTCAAGGCGGGGCTCCAGGGCCTCACCAAGACGCTCGCCAAGGAGCTCGGCAAGTTCGGCGTCACGGCCAACGCCGTCGCGCCCGGCTTCATCGTCACCGAGATGACCGCGCAGACGGCCGCCCGCGTCGGCATGGGCTTCGAGGAGTTCCAGGCGGCGGCCGCCACCCAGATCCCCGTCCAGCGCGTCGGCCGTCCTGAGGACGTCGCGAACGCCATCGCCTTCTTCGCGGGCGACGACGCGGGCTTCGTCTCCGGCCAGGTCATGTACGTGGCTGGCGGACCCCTCAACTGATCCGAAGGGCAGCGGACATCATGATGGTGCAGGACAGCGGAAAGGTCGCCCTCGTCACGGGCGCCAGCCGGGGCATCGGCTACGGGATCGCCGAGGCGCTCGTCGCCCGCGGCGACCGGGTGGCCATCACCGGGCGGGGCGAGGACGCCCTGAAGGAGGCCGTGGAGCGGCTCGGCGCCGACCGGGTCATCGCCATTCCCGGCAAGGCGCACGACGAGGCGCACCAGGCCGCGGCGGTCGAGCGCACGATGGAGGCGTTCGGCCGGGTCGACTACCTGGTCAACAACGCCGGGACGAACCCGGTCTTCGGCCCCATGGCCGAGCTCGACCTCAATGTGGCCCGCAAGGTCTACGAGACCAATGTGATCTCGGCGCTCGGCTTCGCCCAGCAGACCTGGAAGGCCTGGCAGAAGGAGAACGGCGGGGCGATCGTCAACATCGCCTCCGTCGCCGGCGTCGCCCCCTCGCCGTTCATCGGCGCGTACGGGATGTCCAAGGCGGCCATGATCAACCTGACCGCCCAGCTGGCGCACGAGTTCGCCCCGGTCGTCCGGGTCAACGCGATCGCCCCGGCCGTGGTCAAGACGAAGTTCGCCGAGGCGCTCTACGAGGGCCGCGAAGCGGAGGCGGCCGCCGCCTATCCGCTGGGCCGGCTCGGCGTGCCCGAGGACATCGGGGGTGCGGCGGCCTTCCTGACCTCCGCACAGTCCGATTGGATCACCGGGCAGACCCTCGTGGTCGACGGAGGAATTTTCCTCAACGCGGGTGTGGGCTGAGAGCGGCCTGAACCGATTTGGCCCTGATTGAGTCAAGTGCCCCGCCGGGCCAGCGGATTGACCTGGTGGGGCGCTGCGGTATGGTCTGCCGACCCATGGCTGATCGAGGAGCGTGCACGTGTTCTACCGGGCCAGTCTGCAGGCTGCTGCAGCCCTAGCTTCCCTTTCTCTGCTGGCCGGCTGCGGTCTCCTTTCCGACAGCGGATCGGAAACGGACCAGAAGATAACCGTCGGGACGACCAGCTCACCGTCCACACTCGATCCGGCGGCGGCCTGGGACGGTTCCTGGGAATTGATGCGGAACGTTTACCAGACCCTGGTGAGCTTCCCCACCGGCAGCACGAGCCCGGAGCCGGACGCGGCGGAGGAATGCAAGTTCACCGACGCCACGAGCATGGCGTACCGGTGCACGCTCAAGAAGAACCTCAAGTTCTCCAACGGCGAGAAGCTCGACGCCGAGGCCGTGAAGTACTCCATCGACCGCATCGTGGACATCCACTTCAAGGGCGGCCCGGCCGGCATGCTCGGCTCGCTCGACCGGATCGAGACCAAGGGCGACGACACGGTCGTCTTCCACCTGAACAAGTCCGACGCCACGTTCCCGTTCATCCTAGCCACGCCCGCCATGTCGCTCGTCGCCCCCGGCGACTACCGCCAGGACAAGATCCGCGACGACGGCAAGGTCACCGGCTCCGGGCCGTACCTCCTGGAGTCCTACGAGGGCGGTAAGACCGCCGAGCTGAAGAAGAATCCGGACTACAAGGGCTTCGCCAACCGGAGGAACGACGCGGTCACCATCCGCTACTTCGAGAAGTCCGCCGACATGGTGAGCTCTCTCAAGGCGAAGGAGATCGACGCCACCTACCGGGGTCTGACCGCCGAGGAGGTCGTCAGCCTGGAGGACAACAAGGACGACAACGAGGGCCTCCAGATCGTCGAGAGCACGGGCGCGGACATCCGCTTCCTGGTCTTCAACCCCAAGGACCCGGCCGCCGCGAACCCCGCCGTCCGCAAGGCCATCGCACATGTCGTGGACCGCGACGCGCTGGTCGAGAAGGTCTACCGGGGCACCGCCGAACCCCTCTACTCCATGATCCCCAAGGGCATCGCCGGACACACCACGAGTTTCTTCGACACCTTCGGCGACCCGGACGTGAAGAAGGCGAAGGAGATCCTCACCGGGGCCGGCATCACCGAGCCCGTGAAGATGAACTTCTGGTTCACCACGGACCGCTACGGCTCCGCCACCGAGCCCGAGTTCGAGGAGCTCAAGCGGCAGCTGGAGGCCTCCGGACTCTTCAAGATCAAGCTTGAGGGCAAGCCCTGGAAGGACTTCCAGGAAGACTTCAACAAGGGCGAGTACCCGGTCTTCGGCCGCGGCTGGTTCCCGGACTTTCCGGACCCCGACAACTTCATCGCTCCGTTCGTGGGCAAGGAGCCGGTCACCGGCACCCCCTACATCAACAAGGAGATCACCCAGCAGCTGATCCCCGCCTCGCGGCAGGAGAGCGACCGGGGCGCGGTCAGCAAGCAGTTCGAGCGGGCCCAGGAGATCCTCGTCGACGACGTCCGGCTGCTGCCGCTGTGGCAGGGCAAGCTGTACGTCGCCGCGGGCGAGGACATCGGCGGCGGCGAGCGCGCGCTCGACCCGCAGACCGTCATGCAGATGTGGGAGCTGTACCGCAAGGCCAGCTGGTAGGAGCCGTACGGAAGGGCTGCGGGCGTCCGTTGTCAGTGGCGCCCGGTAGGTTCTGGGATCAAGAACCTGTTGCTCACCGGAGGTTGTGGACGTGACCGATATCGACCTGCTGCCCGAGTCCTGGCGCGGCGTCCTCGGCGAAGAACTGCAGAAGCCGTACGTCAAGGAGCTGGCGGACTTCGTCGAGGAGGAGCGGGCCAAGGGCCCGGTCTATCCGCCGCGCGAGCAGGTCTTCGCCGCCCTGGACGCCACGCCGTACGACAAGGTGAAGGTCCTGGTCCTCGGCCAGGACCCCTATCACGGCGAGGGCCAGGGGCACGGGCTCTGCTTCTCCGTGCGGCCCGGCGTCAAGACCCCGCCGTCGCTGCGCAACATCTACAAGGAGATGCAGCAGGAGCTCGGCCTGCCGATCCCGGACAACGGCTATCTGATGCCCTGGGCCGAGCAGGGCGTCCTCCTGCTCAACGCCGTGCTCACGGTGCGCGGCGGCGAGGCCAACTCCCACAAGAACAAGGGCTGGGAGAAGATCACCGACGCGGTGATCCGCGCCGTCGCCGACCGGCCCGACCCGGCGGTCTTCGTGCTGTGGGGCAACTACGCGCAGAAGAAGCTGCCCCTGATCGACGAGGAGCGCCATGTGGTGGTGAAGGGCGCGCACCCCTCGCCGCTGTCCGCCAAGAAGTTCTTCGGCTCCCGCCCGTTCACGCAGATCAACGAGGCCGTGGCCGCCCAGGGGCACCAGCCGATCGACTGGCGGATCCCCGACCTCGGCTGACGGGCAGCCCCGAGGAGCCCGTGTCTGACCGGTTATGCGGAAGCCCGGCGTTAGCGTCGGACGGAGGGCAACCGGCTGGACGGGCGACGAGGAGACCGCAGTGGTGGAGCAGCAGGAGGCGTCCGACGACGCCGTCATGACCAGGATCGGCCAGGCGATCATGCTGCTCCACGGAGGTGACCGGGAGGAGGCCCGCAACCGCTTCGGCGCGCTCTGGTCGGAGCTCGGAGCGGACGGCGCCGCCCTGCACCGCTGCACCCTGGCGCACTACATGGCCGACACCCAGGACGACCCCGGCGACGAGCTGGCCTGGGACCTGCGGGCACTGACGGCCGCCGAGGGGCTGAGAGCCACCCAGGGGCTGGGTGGCTCCGATGGGCCCAGTGGTTCCGAGGGGCTGGGTGGTTCCGACGGGGCCGGTGGTGCCGAGGGGGCGGGTGGTGCCGAGGGGGCGGCTGAGGCCGACGAGGCGGCTGCGGCTGAGGGGGTGCGTGCCTCTGATGGTTCTGGCGGTGCCGAAGCGGCGGGCGCCGGGCCGGTGGCGGAACACCCGGACATCCCGGCCGTCCGGGCGTTCTACCCCTCGCTGCACCTCAACCTCGCGGCGGACTACCTCAAGCTCCAGCGTCCCGAATCGGCCCGCATCCATCTCCGGCGGGCCCGGGCGGCGGCCGAGTCGCTCGCGGACGACGGGTACGGCGGCGGGGTCCGCGCCGCCATCGACCGCCTGGAGCTCCGCATGCGGGAGCAGTGACCGTGACCCCACGGGCCCGCGGGGTCGGGGTTCGTGGGGTCAGGAGCGTCAGCGACCGTACGTCTCCGAGCAGATGCGGGCCTCCGGGCTGCCCGCGGGCCAGCCGCCGTAGCCCCGGCCGAGCGCGCAGACGTCCGTCCCGCCGCCAGGGGCGCGCGGCAGGGCGGGCACGGTGACGGACGGGACGTCCGGGACCCGGTGAGGTGTCCGGGGCGACGGCGGGTCTGCGCGCCTGCGTGGCGGAGCGGCGCCCGTCGGACCGGTGCGCCGGGATCCGGCGGCGGAGTCGGCGGCCGGGGGTGCGGGGGAGGGCGGCCGGGCGGTCGGCGGGCTCGGGTCCGGCACGGCCTCCAGCGCCTCACGGGCCGGTGGCTGCATGATCTGCGGGGCCACGTCCTGGACCGGCCCGGCGACCCCCGGACGCGGGGGAGGAGCGGCCCCGGGCTCCACCGAGACGCAGCCGGAGACGGTCGTGACCGCTAACCCGACCAGGAGTTTCGCGGTGATTCTGGTTCTCTGCACCCGGCCAACTCTGCGGTGCGGCCCGGCCGCCGGCGGTCCGGTGTGCGGGGAATGGCCCGCACGAGTGACCCGGTCAGCGGCGCGCACCGAACGAGGCACCGAACGAGGCACCGAACGAAGCGCCCCGACCGGCGTCGCACGAGGTGTCCGGCCGGCGTCGATTCTTCAGCGCGCCCTGCGGCCGGGCGCCGGTGCGTTCACTTGCCGGTGGCGCCGTCGACGCGCTCGCGCACCAGGTCGGCGTGGCCGTTGTGCTGGGCGTACTCCTCGATCATGTGCGTATAGATCCAGCGGAGGCTGAACGGCTTGCCCGAGGAGCTGACGCCCTTGGAGAGGTCGTCCAGGCCGTACGCCAGGATCTCGCGGAACGTTCGGCGGCGTCGAAGGCGGGCTCGGAGCGGTCGGGGCATGCGGGGCTTGCGGAAGAAGTTACGGCGGTCATCCTCACCCATGAATCATGTCCCTGGCCAGGTGTTTTACCGGTGGAACCGCGGATCGGGCCGGCGGCGGCGGGCGACGTATGCTGCCGAGGTGCGAACAGCCACGCAGCGGCGCGGCACGGCGACAGGGAGACCTCGTGAAGATCGGTTGCATCGGGCTCGGCGACATCGCGCAGAAGGCGTATCTGCCGGTGCTCACCGCCGTACCGGGGGTCGAACCGCATCTGCAGACCCGCACCCCGGCCACGCTCCACACGGTCGGCGACGCCCATCGCATCCCGGCCGAAAGCCGTCACACGACCCTTGACTCCCTCATCGCCGAAGGGCTGGACGCGGCGTTCGTGCACGCTCCGACCGCCGTGCACCCGCAGATCGTGGAACGCCTCCTCGAAGCCGGCGTCGCCACCTATGTCGACAAGCCGATCGCCTACGAGTACGCCGAGTCCGAACGGCTGGTGAACCTCGCCGAGGAGCGCGGCGTCAGCCTCGCCGTCGGCTTCAACCGCCGCTTCGCCCCGGGCTACTCGCAGTGCGCGGAGCACCCGCGCGAGCTGATCCTCATGCAGAAGAACCGGGTCGGGCTGCCCGAGGACCCCCGGTCCATGGTCCTCGACGACTTCATCCACGTCGTCGACACCCTGCGCTCCCTGGCCCCGGGCACCGTCGACCACACCACGGTGCGGGCCCGGATCGTGGACGGGCTGATGCACCACGTGGTGCTCCAGCTGTCCGGCGACGGATTCACCGCGATCGGCATGATGAACCGGCTGAACGGGTCGACCGAGGAGATCCTCGAAGTCTCCGGCCAGGACTCCAAGCGACAGGTCCTCAACCTCGCGGACGTCATCGACCACAAGGGCCAGCCCAGCGTGCGCCGGCGCGGCGACTGGGTCCCGGTGGCACGGCAGCGCGGCATCGAGGCCTGCGTGCACGCCTTCCTCGACGCCGTACGCCGGGGCGAGACGCTCAGTGCCCGGGACGCCCTGGAGACTCATGAGCTGTGTGAGCGGGTGGTCCAGGAGGCTCTGGAGCAGGCCTCCTGAGCGCCCGCAGCCCTTCCACGGCGCACAGTGCGGCCAGCACCGCGAGCGCCCCGTACACCGGCCAGTCGCCGAGCCGTCCGTAGAGCGTCTCTCCGCGGGCCAGCGGCAGGTCGAACACCTCCGCCGCGCTCGCGTCCGTGCCGAGCGGGCGGCCCACCCGCTCGCCTCGTGGCCCGTACGCGGCGCTGATCCCGGTGAGCGTCGCGTGGACCGTCGGGCGGCCGTTCTCGGCGGCCCGCAGCGCGCCCAGCGACGCGTGCTGGGCCGGGGCCCAGCTGTCCTGGAACGTCGAGGTGGCGGACTGGGCGACGAGCACCTGCGCACCGTCGCGCACCAGCCTGCGGCTCATGTCGGGGAACGCCGACTCGAAGCAGACCAACGGCCCGATCCGCAGCCCCCGGTCCCCGTCCGGCAGGGTCATCACCACCTGGCGGTCGCCGCGCAGCCGGTCCTCGCCCGCCGCCTTGCCCACGGAGGTCGCCCACCCCAGCAGGGAGCGGGCCGGGACGTACTCGCCGAACGGGACAAGACGCATCTTGTCGTAGCGGTCCCCGGTCGGCCCGTCAGGACCCACCAGCACCGCCGACTTGAAGATCCCCGACCGCCCCGAGCCGTCCGTCTGCCGGGCGTCCACATTGACCAGCAGATCCGCGCCGACCCGGCGGGACAGCTCCGCCAGCCGCCGCGTGGTCTCCGGGCTCTGCCACGCACCCGCCCCGATACTGCTCTCGCCCCACACCACCAGGTCCACACCCCGGCCCTCCAGCGAACGGGTCAGCTCCTCGCCCCGGTCGAGGCGGCGCGCGACACTCCCCGGCCCCTCCACGACGCCCGGCTGCACGACGGCGATCCGGACCGTGCCGGCGCTCTCCGGCCGGGGGGCCCAGGCCCACATCGCCGTGACAGACAGGGCGCACACGACCAGCAGGACCCCGGCGGTCGTACGGGCCGCGCGGTCGGCGATCAGCAGGGCGGCGCCGGTGTTCACCGCGAGCACCAGCAGGCTCACCAGCCACACCCCGCCCACCGAGGCGACCCGCAGGGCGGGGGCGACCTCCCACTGACTCGCGCCGAGCAGACCCCAGGGCCCGCCGAGCCCCTCCCAGGACCGCACCAGCTCGATCATCAGCCACCCGGAGGGCACGACGACCACGGCGGCCACCGCACGCGGCACGGAAGGAGACCCGCCGAGCAGCCGGGACACCAGCAGCCCCCAGGGCGCCCAGAGCAGCCCGAGCAGGGCGGCCAGCAGCACGATGAAGACGTGGAGGCTCGGCATCAGCCAGTGGTGCACGGCGATGACGAACCCGATGCCGCCGAGCCACCCGTCCAGCGCCGCCCGGCGGGGCGAGTGCGCCGAGCGGATCAGCAACAGCCAGGGGACCAGCGCCACATAGGCGAACCACCAGAGACCGGGCGCGGGAAAGGCGAGCGCGGGCAGGGCTCCGGCGAGCAGCGCCACCGCGCCCCGCGCCCACGGGGACGCGAGCGGTCCCGTACCGGCGGAGTCCCGGCCGCCGGCCGCCGGCCCGCCACCGGAGGAACTCTCACCGGAGCCGCTGTCACCGGAGGCGTCGGCCGTGTTCCGGCCGACCGGGAGACGCCCGCCCCGGATGCGCATGCCGTGCCCTCCTCGGTCGTGCGTGGGCGGGCGGCCGCCGTCACCGCGTCAACCCTGGATACCCGGCCGGACACCCGATCCGGACACCCGTCTGGATACCCAGTGTGGGGGAGGTGATCCCCGCCGGACACAGGACGCGGCCGAGCGGGCGCACGGCGGACCGCCCGGCCGGTCCTTCGGCCGGCGACGGCGGGAGGACGGCAGGAGGACGGCAGGCCCTACGCGCCCGGCGCCCGGCGCCACTTCTCGTGGACGGTGACCGTACGGATCAGCCAGCCCGGTTCGGCGCGGTGCAGCTCGAAGGTGTAGCGCCCGCCGGTCACGAAGTCCGGAGTGGCGCTCCCGGCCCGCCCGGAAGCCGCCTCGTTCGCCGGGTCCGCGTCCTGACCGCTCGCCGCCTTCCGGTCCAGGCACATCGGATTGAGGTAGTCGGCCCGCACCTCGGCCCGGTCGCCCGGATAGCCGCCCAGATCCTCCAGGTCGATCCGGCGGTTGACGATCAGGTGCTGGCGTACGGGGAAGAGCCGCATCGTCTCCGCCAGCCACCGGGCGATCTCGTCGGCCGGGCCCTCCACACCGCCCGCGTCCCGGTAGTCCGCGCGGCCGTCCGGGGCGAACAGGGCGCCGTAGTCCGACCAGGCCCCGTCGTCGACGGCCACCGCGTACCCGGTGATCACCGCATCGATGGCAAGCCGGTCCATCACGGTCGCGAGCGCCACACGCTGTGTCATTGGTCAAGTCTCGGTCAAGCCGCCCGCCAGGCCAAGGGGCCTGCGCCGACGGGACGCGGGCGCGGGGCGACTCGGCAGGGTGCGGGGGAGCGGCTCAGCAGGGCACCACGGCGACCGGTCCCAGCGCGTGCGTGACCGTCGTCTGTGCCACCGGGGACAGCCCGAGCCCGAGCGACTCGCCGCCCTTGCGGCGCCCGATCACCGTCAGGGCCGCCGTCGCCGACGCGGTCACCAGGGTGCGCGAGGCGGAACCGTTGACCGGCTCGCGGACGATCTCGACCTGCGGGTACTTCTCGTGCCAACCCGAGGTCAGCTCGGCCAGGGTCCGGGCCGCCGAGCCCGCCGCCTCCTCCCGGTCCAGGACGGGGCCGCCCGCGAGCATGGAGGAGAACATCGTCCAGCCGTGCACGATCCGCAGCCGGGCGCCGGGCCGGGAGGCCGCGGTGGCGAAGGCGAACTCCAAAACCGCCTCGCTGCTCTCGTCGGCCGCCACCCCCGCCACGATGTCGGTGAACGCCCCCGCGTCCCCGGCCCGGTCCTCGTCACCCTCCGGGCGGTCCTCCTGCACGACGACGACCGGACAGCTCGCCATCGACGCGGTGGCGAGGCTGTTGGAACCGATCATCAGCGAGCGGAAGCCGCCGAGCCCGCGCGATCCGACCACGATCATCGACGCGTCCCGGGACAGTGAGACCAGGGCCGCCGACGGGAAGTCCAACGGGGCCAGCGTCGAGGGCCGCAGCTCCGGAGCGATGAGCGCGCTCCGGCGCACGCACTCGGCCAGGAGCGCCTCCGCCTCGCGCCGCCCGGTCTCCTCGTCGACCTGCCGGGTGAGTGGGCGGACATGGACGATCAGCAGAGGCAGCCCGCGCCGCACGGCTTCGTGGGTGGCCCAGTCGAGCGCCTGTCGGCTGTGCGTGGATCCGTCGACGGCGGCGATCACAGGAAGATCGTTGGTGGTCATGCCTCCGAGCGTACGTCGCCGGGCGGGACGGCCTCGCGGCGTGGTGGCGGGCCGTCGCCTCCCGGCCGAGCCGGTCGCGTTGTCAGCCGTGCCGGCTGTGTCGGCCGTGCTGTCGTATCAGTCGTGGTTGTGGGTGGAGGAGGTGTCCTCCGGGGGTTCGCTGCGCCCGCCGTCGCTGCCGCTGACCACGACGACGACCAGAGCCGCCAGGACCGCCGCCGCCACGAGCCGGCCGCCCAGCCGCAGGGCCCAGCCGGTGCGGGCCCCGGCGGTCGCTCCGGGCCGGCCGGGCAGCTTCTCGGAACGGCGGGCGGGCCGCATCAGCCGCAGGAGCAGCAGCGCGGCGATCGGCAGCTGGAGCAGCCAGACGCCGGTGCGGAACCAGCCGTCGTACCAGACGTTGGTCCCGTACAGCAGGGTGTGCCAGACGCTGAGGACGTAGACGACGATCACGCAGCGGTGCAGGACCCGCCAGGTCTTGGGGCCGATGCGGTGGCGTACGTAGAAGAGCAGGCCGAGCGGGATCGCGAGATACAGCGCCGCCTGGCCGATGGGCATGGCGATCCGCCCGGTCCCCGAGTCGTAGCCGCCGGGGACGAAGGCCTCCACGAAGGCGGTGGCCACCGCGGAGTTCCACGACGCCGTGTCGTGCCGGACCAGTTCGGCCCCGAACAGCAGGGCGTGGGCCACGATCAGGGCCATGGTGTTGAGGCTCGTGGTGCGGTGCAGCCGTTCCAGCCGGGGGCCCGACAGCGGCAGCCGGCCCGGCCGGGGCCCGGACAGCATCAGCCCGAGGATGACGGTCCCCCAGGCCCAGAGCAGGGCGGACCAGCCGAACGCCTGGCTGAGGAAGTACATCCAGAAGCCGCCCGCGTCGGCCATGAACGGCATCACGGTGACGGTGGAGGAGGTCTTGTTGCGGATGCGTATGTAGAGCAGGACGAAGATCGCCGCGGTGATGAGGAGCGCCACCAGGCCGTCGGGCCACGAGGCCCGCAGGTCGGAGCGGAGCGTCGGCCGTTTCGGCTCGCCCGGCGAACGGGGGGCGGGGACCCGGCCGTCGTCGGCGGGTGCGGTCGCGCTGTCGGTGGGCGCCTCGGCGGCCGCTGCCGGTTCGGGGGTGGGGGGCTGGTTCGTCATGCGGCCTCTTCGGGGCGGGGGCATCGGCTGGCGGGGGCGGATGCGGCGGCCCCGGGCCACGAGGCGTACGCAGACGCGTTGTTGGAGCAGTCGGGCGTGCGGGGAGGAAAGTTCCCGACACCTTGTTGTGACATGGATCACACCGTGGGGCTGGTGGGGCAAACGAGGCGAACTCCCGTTGTTTCGGCATCTGGTGCTCTTCTCTCCGGGGTGGGTGCGGCTGGCACGATGGCTGCCATGGGAGCCGGAACCGCACTCCGACTCGGGCGCACCGCGCTGTTCGCGCTGGTGTGCGTCGTCGTGTCCGGACTCGGTCACGCGCTGATGTCCGGCGCGCCCCTGCCCCTGCTCGTCCAGGCCGTCGCCCTGCTGCCGGTGTGCGCGGCGGGCTGGTGGCTCGCCGCGCGGGAGCGGAGTGCTCCGGTGACCGTCGCGTCCCATGTCCTGGGCCAGTTGGGGTTGCACGCCTTCTTCGCCGACGCCGGATCCTGGCTGCCGTCCGGATCCGGCGCGCACCACGCGGGCGGCGGGCATCATGCCTCGGGCGCGATGAACCACTCCGCGCACGAGGTCCCGATCGGCGGTGCGTCGGACCTGATGGGGCTTCTGGCGGCCTTCGACGGAACGGTGTTCACTCTCGGCATGGCCGCCGCCCACGCGCTGGCCGGGCTGATCTGCGGCTGGTGGCTGTGGCGCGGCGAGGTCGCCCTCGCCCGGCTGGGCCGCTGCCTGGTGCTGTTCGTCCGCGCCCCGCTGCGGACGGCCTGGCGCCTGTG
>NZ_JAAGMH010000114.1:0-5700 GCF_010548505.1 Streptomyces sp. SID14515
GGGTGAGGCGGCGCTTGCGGACGGCGGCCGCCTTGTTGCGGGCGGAGCCGGGCCGGGGCCGGCCCGGGGCGCGGGGGGCGCGGGCCGTTCCGAGCGGGCCGCCCGCCAGCTCGTCCGGGGCCGGGACGCGCATGCTCGTGTGGGTGTCCCGGTTGGAGTCGGGCGCGGAGCCCGGCACCAGCGGGACCGCCCCGCGGCGGCGGGGCTCCTCGGCGGCCGGGGTGTACTGCTGCTCGTCGTAGGCGGCGGGCTGCTGGTCGCTCTCCTCCGGGCCCGGCTCGTCCACCTCCAGCGGCGGTATCCCCGCCAGCAGGGGCAGCAGGTCGCGCAGCCGTACGGCGAGCTCCGAGGCGCGCAGCCGGGAGGCGGGGGCCTTGGCCAGGCACTGGACCAGGAGCTGCCAGAGCTCCTCGGGGATGCCGGGGAGCGGGACGACGGTCTCGGTGACATGGCGGCGCAGGACCGCGCCGGGGTGGCCGCCGCCGAAGGGTGTGAATCCGGCGAGCAGCTCGTACAGCACGGTCGCGAGCGCGTAGATGTCGACGGCGGCGCGCGGCGGCAGGCCCTCGACGATCTCGGGGGCCAGGTAGTCCGGCGTACCGATGATCTTCGTGGCCTTGGTGCGGCGCGGGGTGTCGATCAGTTTGGCGACGCCGAAGTCGGTGAGCAGGGCCGGGTGGGCGCCGCCGGGGCCGAGCGGGCCCTCCATGTCGAGCAGGATGTTCTCCGGCTTGACGTCGCGGTGGACCACCTGGGCCTTGTGCGCGGCGGCCAGCCCGTCGGCGACGTCCGCGATGATCGCGACGGCGGCCTCGGGGGCGAGGCGGCGCTCGCGGTCCAGGCGGGTGCGCAGGTCGGTGCCGCGTACGAGTGTCATGACCAGGGCCAGGTCGTTGCCGTCCACGACGAGGTCCCGGACGGCGACCACGTGCGGGTGGTCGAGTCCGAGCAGGGCGGTGCGCTCCTGTACGAAGCGGCCCACGAGCTCCTGGTCGGACGCGAGGTCCTCACGGAGCAGCTTGATGGCGACCGGGCCCTCGGGCCCTTCGCCGAGCCATACCGTGCCGGCGCTGCCGCGCCCCAGGATCTGGTGCGCCGTGTACCGGCTGCCGATATTCCGTGCCAAGACTGCTCCCTCAGCGGCTGGCGGTGGACCCCCGGTCGACAAAGTTACGCGGCGTTCGGGGTGTCACGTGCCCTGGATGGCACCGACCTCGACTTCTCCGGGCCAAATAGGCCCGGAGAAGTCGACAAAGGGACAGGGTTGCGGGTCAGGCCATGCCGGGTCAGGCTCCGCCCGAGCCTCCGACCTCGTCGCCGACCTTGGAGATCCAGTCGGTGACCGTGCCGATCGCGTCGCCGATCGCTTCCCAGTAGCCCTTGCCCTGGGCGACCCAGTCCTGGAGCGGGGTCAGCTCCCAGATGAGCCAGCCGGCGATGATCAGGAGCACCACGGTGAACAGGCAGCCCTTGAGGCAGCCGAGCCCGGGGATGCGCATCGGGTTGGCGCCGCGCTGCCTCGGCGGACGCGGCTCGCGCGGCGGGCGCGCGGCCGGCTGCTGGGGCTGCTGCGGCTGCGGGGGCGCGTACTGCTGCTGCTGGGGCTGCTGCGGCTGCTGGTAGCGCTGCGGCTGGTGCTGTTGCTGCTGGTGTTGCGGCGGGTACTGCTGGTGCTGCGGAGGCGGCTGGCGGCGCTGGGGCTGCTGCTGCTGGTGTTGCTGCTGCGGTGCCTGGCGCTGGGGGCGGCGGCGCAGCGGGTCCTGGCTCGGGTCGAGGTACTGGACCTGAGTCTGCTCGTTGCGGTCGCGGGCCGCCTGGAGCTGCGACTGCCAGGGGTGCGGGCCGTCCGGCTGCGGCGGCCCGTCGGGGTGCTGCGGCACGGGCGGCATGACGGCGGTCGGGTCGGCGTGCCCGCCGGGTCCGCCCTGGCCGCCGGGTCCGGTCTGCGGGAGCACGCTGGTGGCGGCGGCCGGGTCGTAGGAGCCCGCGTTGCTCGGCAGCACCTGCGTGGGGTCGGCCGCGCCCGGGGTCTCCGGGACCGCGGCGGGCGCCGGGTCGGGGGCGAGCAGGGCGCCCACCCCGTCGGCGGCGGCGATCTGGGCGGAGTTCGCGTGGACGCCGATGCCCGCGGCGACCGTACGCAGACCGCGGGCCAGGTTCTCGGCGCTGGGCCGGCGCTCCGGGTCCTTGCTCAGGCAGCGCTCTATGACCGTCCACAGCGGCGCGGGCACGGTGGAGGGCCGGCGGGGCTCCTCGCTGAGGTGCCGGTGCAGGACTTCGAGGGCGGTGCCCCCGGCGAACGGCGGACGGCCGGTGACCAGCTCGTACAGCAGGATGCCCGCGCCGTAGATGTCGACGGCGGAGGTCTGCGGGCGGCCCTCGGCGGACTCCGGCGCGACATAGGCGGGCGTGCCGACGAACTCGTGGGTCCGGGTCAGGCCCGGGGAGTCGGCGAGGCGCGCGATGCCGAAGTCGGTGAGCATCGGGGTCATGCCGCCGTCGCGCTCGTCGAGCAGCACGTTGGCGGGCTTGAGGTCGCGGTGGACGACGCCGTCGGCGTGGCTGGCGGCGAGCGCGTCCGCGATCTGCGCGGTGAGCAGCGACGCGGCGACCGGGGTGAGCGGGCCGTTCTCGCGGAGGTAGCGGTGCAGGTCGGGGCCGTCGATCAGGTCCATCACCAGGGCGAGGAGATCGCCCTCGACGACGAGGTCGCGGGTGCGCACGATGTTCGGGTGCGTGAGCCGCAGCAGGACGGAGCGCTCCCGCAGGAACCGCATCACCACATCGGCGTCGTTGGCCAGCTCCTCCTTGAGGACCTTGATGGCCACGGTCTCGCCGGGCTGACCCGCGACGGCTGCCTCGGCGCCCGCGGTCTCCCGCTGGCGGGCTCGCCAGACGGTGCCCGTGGCGCCGCGCCCGAGCGGCTCCTCGAGCAGGTACTTGCTGCCTACCGGCCGCACGTCATGCGCTCCCTGCTGATCGTGGTGCTTGCGGTCCCCTGAGAGGGTGCCCGAATGTTCCGGCCCACTGTAGTGCCGCCGAACGGGGCATCGGGGGCTCGCGTTTCGGGGGAAGACGCGCAGACCGGGCGGAAGGTTGCCGCACGGCCGACCCCAGGGCGCACGAACGTTCGGGCGCGGGTGCGGGTTCCGGCCCGGCTCGGTGCAGGTATCTGCCACGGAACCCCTCCGAGCGGCGGGATCCGGACGCAAGCAGGCACTTTTGCGCCCACAGCCGACCATTCAAGATCATTTAAAGGTGACCGCCGGGCGTGTTGTCAGTGGCAGGTGCGAGGATGCCTCCAGCACGGATCTGCGGGCTCGGAGTCTCGCGGTGCGTGACGACCTGTACGGACGACGTGTCCGTGCCGGGTGGGGGGAATCACAGGGCGTTTCCCCTGCCGGGCACCCCCGCGCAGAAGGGACCGCTGACGGCGATGCAGATCCGGCTGACCGTCCTCGCGCCGCGCAGCGGCCAGACCCCGGCGCGCACCTGCGACGTGCTCGTCACCGCCCCCGCCGGGACGGCGCTGGCGGCCGTCGCCTCCCAGCTGGCCGCCGCCGTGTCGGGGCCCGAGAGCTCCCAGGGCGGCGGAGCGGTCGTGCTCTTCGCCGGACGGGAGCGGCTGGACGGGCACCGGATCGCGCTGGGCGAACCGCCCCTGGTGGACGGCGCGGTCCTCTCGCTCCAGGTTCCCGGCGACGACGAGGCGACGGACGACGCCGTTCCGGCCCAGCTGCACGTGGTGGCGGGGCCGGACGCGGGCGGGGTCCATCTGCTGCACGGCGGGCAGATCCGGATCGGCCGCTCAGCCGACGCGGACGTCCCGCTCGACGACCCGGACGTCTCCCGGCTGCACTGCGCGGTGACGGTCTCCGACGACGGCCGGGTCTCGGTCGCCGACCTCGGCTCGACGAACGGCACCTCGCTGGACGGCGTCGAGGTGCACGAACGGCCGGTCCGCCTCGCCCCCGGCGCGCTGCTGCGGCTCGGCGAATCCGCCCTCCGCCTCACCGCGGGCTCCCGTCCGGCGACGCTGCCGACCGCCCCGGACGGCGAGGGGCATCTGCGGGTGACCCGCGCCGAGACGGGGCCCTCCGCCCCGGGCCACGGCACCGGTGCGCCCTTCGCCGCCGGCCCCTCCGACCACGGCGGCCCGGGCCCCGGCCACGCGCACGGCGCACCGACCCGGACATCCGGACCCGGCGCGTCCGGCCCAGCCTCCCCGTTCTCACCCCCCGCCTCCGCCGCCGCTTCCTCCGCCCCCGACGAGGGCTCCTGGCCGGAGCACGCCGAGGCCGGGCACGGGGCGCATGCCCGTGGCGAGGAGTTCACCGACGCCCCGGCGCCCCGGCGCGGCATAGGGGCCTGGGCGAGGCGGCTCAAGGGCGGCGCGAAGGGTGAGCAGGCGACGGGCCCGGAGACGGGGGGCGGCCGGTCCAGGACCTCCGGCGGCCCCGACGCGTACGGCGCCACCCGCACCCCGGACGACCCGGGCGCCGCGTCGGCGCACGGATCGACGGCGCACGGATCAGGGGCGCGCGGAACAGGGCCGTACGGATCCGGGGCGCATGGACCGGCGGGCGCGTACGGCTCCGAGACGCATGGATCTGCCGGTGCGTACGGCTCCGGTGCGTACGACTCCGGTACGTACGACTCCGGGGCGTACGACTCCGGGGCGTACGACTCCGGAACGTATGGCTCCGCAGCGGGCTCCCATGGTTCACCGGGCGGCTCAACCGACCTCTCCGGCAGCCAGGCGTCGGGGGCCGGGCATCTCGCCTCGCCCGCCTCCCCCGGCTCGCCCTTCTCCGCGCTGGCCTCCGCCCCCGAGGGCACCTGGCCCGATCCGGCCGCCGTGCTGCTGACCGCGCTCGGGCCCGGGCCCCGGCTCTGGGAGCGCCACCCGGAGCACCCGGAGGCGCTGGTGGTGCGGCTCGGCACGACCGACCGGGCCGAGGTGCCCGCCGTGCCGGTGACCGTGGGGCTGCGGGAGGCCGGTTCGCTGGGGCTCGCCGGTCCGCGCGCCCGGCTGGCGGGGCTGGCCCGGGCGACGGTGGCGCAGCTCGCCGCGCTGCACTCCCCGTTCGACCTGGAGATCGTCCTCATCAGCACGGACCGCGCCCGCCCGCTGGAGGAACGACGGCGCGAGTGGTCCTGGCTGGGGTGGCTGCCGCATCTGCGCCCGACGCACGGGCAGGACTGCCGGCTGCTCCTCGCGTACGACCGTGAGCAGGCGGCCGCCCGTACCGCCGAGCTGGTGCGCCGCCTCGACGAGGGCCCGCTCGGCCCCGGCTGGCCGCATCTGGACCGGGCCGCGGTGGCCGAGGCCGCCCGCTCCCACAAGGGTCCGCACACGGTGGTCGTCCTGGACGGCGACCCCGGTACGGCGATGCTGCGCGAGACCACCGCACGGCTGGCCGGGGCGGGCGCGGCGGCCGGGATCCATCTGATCTGCCTGGCCGAGACCCCGGCCGCCTCCCCCACCTCCCCGGTGGCCGCGACGTACGAGGCCGCCTGCCGGGCCTCCATCGCCTTCCGCGAGTGCGGGGCGGTCGCGATGCTGAGCGGAGACGTCGCCACGGCGTTGCGGCTGCTGCGCACGGCGGGCGGGCAGGCGGCGGGGCACGGGACGGTGGCCGCGGTGGACGCGGTGTCGGCGGCCTGGGCCGAGCGGTTCGGGCGGGCCCTGGCGCCGCT
>NZ_JAAGMH010000118.1:0-233 GCF_010548505.1 Streptomyces sp. SID14515
CGCGGGCCCGGCCGCGCGTGCGGGCGAGATGGCCGTCCGGGTCGAGCAGCGGCAGGCCCTCGGCGTAGACGAACAGGACCGTGCCGCGGCGGCGGTTGCGGTCCCACGCGAAGAACTCCGGCACATCCGCGAGCGTGGTGAGGAACAACTCGGCGGGACGCCCTTCGTGGCGTATCACTTCGCGGCGGCTGACGTCGGAGTCCGGCAGGAGCACGGCCACATCGAGGTCGCTC
>NZ_JAAGMH010000124.1:0-371 GCF_010548505.1 Streptomyces sp. SID14515
GCCGGGCTGCTGGCCGCCGGGCTGCTGGGCCGACTCCGGCCCCGGATGGCCGCCGTTGCCGCCGTTGCCGCCGTTGCCGCCGCTTCCGGAGGCAAGGGCGGGGAGGGCGAGGTTCTCACCGTCCCGCCGGGCCCGCCGTCCGGTGGGCGGAACGGGCTGCTGCGGGTCCACCGGGACGCCCTGGGGCGGCACGGTCTGCCCGAGCTGCGGCCGACCGCCGCCCTGGGCGTTCTCGGCCGCGGTGACGACCGACCCCTCGGAAGGCGCGGCGGGCGCCGAGGAGGACGCCGCGGCCGGGGCGGAGGTCAGGGCCAGCGCCTGCCGCTGCGGTTGCTGGGGCTGCTGGGCCTGCTCCGGCGCGGCGCCCACCG
>NZ_JAAGMH010000137.1:0-6158 GCF_010548505.1 Streptomyces sp. SID14515
CCCGCCCGCACCGCCGGACCCGCCGTGCCGGAAGCGGCTCCGGCGGGTCCGCCCGCCCCGCGCCGCTTCCCCGGCCTGCCCTTCCGGATCGCCCACGGCCCCCGCGACCTGCCCCGCGTCGCCCTCACCTTCGACGGGCGGGGCGACCCCGGCCTCGCCCGTACCGCGCTCGCCCGGTGCGAACAGGCCGGGGCGCGCGTCACGGTGCTCGCGGTCGGCGCCTGGCTCGCCGAACACCCCGGCCTGGCCCGCCGGATCCTCGACGGGGGCCATGAGATCGGCAACCACACCGAGCACCACCTCGACCTCGCGGCGCTGGACGAGCGTGCCGCGTACGAGGAGATCGCCGCCTGCGCCCGCCGGTTGCGCCGGCTCACCGGGTCCATCGGCACCTGGTTCCGCCCCTCGCCCACCGCGTACGCCTCCCCGCTCGTCCAGCGCCTCGCCCAGCGGGCCGGCTACCCCCATGTCCTCGGCTGCGACGTGGAGTCGCTCGACCACGCGGCCACCCGCGTCGCCGCCGTCACCCGGAAGGTCGCCGGGGAGCTCCGCAACGGATCGGTGGTGGAGCTGAGCCTCGGCCGACCGGTCACCGTCGACGCGCTGCCGCTGCTCCTCGCCGAGATCGGCCGGCGCGGGCTGCACGCGGTGACGGCCACGGAGCTGCTGGGCCGACCGGCCGCCGACGTCACCCGGACGGCCCGATAATCTGACCCCTGACATTCGGCATCACGAAGGGGCGGAACAGTGGCGGACATCGAGTCGGCGCGGACGGCATTCGAGCGGTTCGACCAGAACGGCGACGGCCTCATCACGGCCAGCGAGTACAAGAGCGCCATGGCCCAGCTGGGCGACCCCTTCGTCACCGAGACGGTGGCGCAGGCGATCATCAACGCCCACGACGCCAACGGTGACGGCCTGCTCACCTTCGACGAGTTCTGGGCCTCGCAGAACAAGGCCTGATCCGCCCCGGCGGCCGGTCCCGCGCCGTCGGGGGCCGGCCGTCGCGCCCGTCGTGCGCGGCTTGCTGTGTCTTTGTCCACCGGCGAGGATCGGGCCGTGATGTTCTCCGGACCCCCTGCCGACCCGGCCGCGCCGACCGGACCCGGCATACCCACCGCCCCGGCCGCACCGGCCCCGGCGGGCGACGAGCCACGCGTCGGCGCGACAGCGGAGGGGGAGTCCGGACGCTCCTGGACCACCCCGCTCCTGCTCTGCGCCGCGGGCGCCCTCGCGCTCCTCGTGGCCCTGCTCGGCCCCGGCCTCGTGGCCCGCGGCACCGGGGAGCTCCGGATACCCGGCGCGGGGCTCACCACCGTGCTCCGCACCGTCCTGTTCGCCGCCCTCGCCGTCCACCTGGGCGAACTCCTCGCCCCGCAGCTCATCCGGCCCGTCCGGGGCCGCCCTCGTACCGCCGTACGGAGCTGGGCGGTGCTCGCCTCGGTCGCCGGGGCGGCCGCCGCGGCCGGGCAGATCGTCCGGCTCGCCGCCGTCAGCGACCTCGGGATCACCGAGACCTACGGCACCCGCGAGGGCGGACTGCTCCTCCTCATCGCCAACGGCCTGGTTTTCGCCGCCTTCTGCGCCGCGAGCAGACGCCCGGCCCTCGCACTCGCCCCGCTCGCCCTCGTCATCGGCGCGGAGGCCCTGCGCGCGCACCCCGAGGCGTACAGCCCCGAGTTCGGCGCCGCCCTCACCGTCGTCCATCTGACCGCCGCTTCGCTGTGGACCGGCGGCCTGCTGTACGTCCTGCGCACCATGTGGCTCTGGCGCGGCTCACCCGTCGCGGCCCGCGCGCTGCTCGGCCGGTACGCGCGTCTGGCGATCTGGCTGTACGTCGCCCTCGCCGCCACCGGTATGGTCTCGGCCCTGCGCCGGCTGCCGCTGGACGTGGTGTTCACCTCCGCCTACGGGCGCACCCTGCTGGTCAAGCTGGCGCTCATGGCCGTGGTCAGCGTGCTCGCGGTGGCGGCCCGGCGGCGGATGCTCCGGGACGCCGACCCGTCGGTCGCGCATCTGCTGGCCCGCCGTGAACAGGTCGTGCTGGGTCTGGTCGTGGTGGTCTCGGCGCTCCTCACCGTGGTCCCCGACCCGCACTGGATCTCGCTCAGGCCCTAGGGCGAGTCCGGCGGTACGGCTCCCAGCCGCGCAACTCGTCGTCGCGCGGGGCCAGGACGAGGGCCGGAGCCCCCGGGCCGAAGACCGTCACGGGCCGCCGCTCGTCCCAGGACGGCCACCCCGGGTCCCCGTCCGTCGCGAAGTCCACCCACGCCCGGTGCATCGCGTCCGCCAGTTCCTGCGGGGCGTCGGGGCCGGTCAGGGCCATCGTGTCGGGGTGGGCGAGCGTGTCGAAGACGAAGCCCAGCTCCAGCGCGTGACAGGCGCCGAGCCGCTGTACGGGGGTGGGCCAGCCGAACTCGTACACGTACGTGGAGCCGGGCGCGTCCGTCCGGGCGTCGGCCAGCCGGTTGAGCGGGACCCGCAGCAGCAGGTCCGTCGCGAGGGCGCCGAGCAGTTCGCCGGGGGTGGCGTCCGGCCGGTTGGCCCGGTAGACGCGGGCGGTGGCGTTCGGCACCCCGAACTTCAGCCGAGCCAGGCGGAGCCGCAGCTGGCCGATCCTCTCGGTCAGACCGCCGGGCACGAACCAGAGCCGGTACTCCTCGGTGTTCGTCCCCATCAGCAGATCGATCCCGGCGGACGCGCCCGCGTGCAGCGCCGCCACGGGGTCGTGGGGCAGCAGCTCGCCGTCCACGACCGCCTGGAAGGAGTTGCGGCCGGTCAGCGGGTTTCCGCCGCTGGTCACCTCGGTCTGCGCGGTCAGCAGCGCCTCCGGGTCCACCGTGGCCAGCGCGGCGGCCGTCGCGGGCACCCCGAGCCGCTTCGCGATCAGCTCGGTCGTCCCGCGCGCGGCGGCCGGGGGCAGGGCGGCGGGCGCCCCGCTCTGGAGCACCGCCCGCCGCAGCAGCCCCGCCGACCGGGGTGCGGCCAGCAGGGCGGCGATGGAGACCGCCCCCGCCGACTCCCCGGCCACCGTCACCCGGTCCGGGTCGCCGCCGAACGCCGCGATGTTGTCGCGCACCCACTCCAGGGCGGCCAGCTGGTCCAGCAGCCCCCGGTTGGCGGGCGCGTCCGGGAGGACGCCGAAGCCCTCGACGCCCAGGCGGTAGTTGACGGAGACGAGGACCACCCCGTCCCGGGCGAACGCCGACCCGTCGTACACCGGCACCGCCGAGGAGCCGTGCACCAGCGAACCGCCGTGGATCCACACGAGCACCGGCAGCTCGGCCGCACCCGGCGCGGGTGTCCACACATTGAGGTTCAGCCAGCCGTCGCCCGCCA
Source organism: Streptomyces sp. SID14515 (assembly GCF_010548505.1). Taxonomy (NCBI): domain Bacteria; kingdom Bacillati; phylum Actinomycetota; class Actinomycetes; order Kitasatosporales; family Streptomycetaceae; genus Streptomyces; species Streptomyces sp. SID14515. The sequence continues at coordinate 3,340 of NZ_JAAGMH010000137.1, forward strand.
CCGCCGGATCGGGCAGCAGCCGGTCCAGCGGCGGGGCGTAGGGCCGCTTGGGGGCCGTCGGACCGTACGCCACCGCCTCGCGCACCCCCGTCCACGGCTCGGGCGGCGCGGGCGCGCGGAACCTTCGTACGCCCACCGGCGGAGCCGCGTACGGGATGCCGCGGAAGACCGCGACACCCCGCTCGACCGCACCGCGCACGGTGCCGTGCACGGTCGCCACCCGCGGGGCGGTCCCCGCCACGATGTCGGACATGGTGCCTGCCAACCCCTCTCGCGGTGCGGTGACCCGGGCGGACCTATCCCTGCCCGCGAGGGGCGGTCCGCGACACCACCCGGGCGGCTGACCGGCCGGTGGGGCCCGGGTGGGGCCCGGGAGGGGCCCGGGAGGTGATTCCCGGGCCCGCCGGCGGGGAGGCGTTGCGACTCAGGCGGCGAAGTACTGGGACAGCGAGTCCCGGTCGTCCAGCTCCACCAGGTCCGGACGGGTGTAGCGCTCGGCGCGCGCGTGGTAGTCGAAGTCGCCCCGGACCAGTCCCCGGTAGTCCTGGACGCAGCGTTCCAGGGCCGCCCGGGTCGGTCCTGTGATGCCCGCCGCCTCGATTTCCTCGATCAGTTCCTTTTCCGCCCGCACCACCCGCTCGGCTATCCGCGCCAGTTGGATCCCGGCCTCGTCGACGGCTTCCTGAAGCGTTGAACCCCGGTCGCGCTGAATCAGCCGTACGGCGTTGTGCTCGTAGCCGAGAGCGGCTTCCTTCTCGAAGGAGCAGATGTCGTTGCAGAGCCCCGAATGATCGGTGACCGCGTTCCGCAGGGCGATATACGCGGGCAGGCTCCGGGCGGAATCCGGGAGATCGATTCCGGCGGTGATCTCATGCAGGCAGAGAAAAGGCTGCATGGCGACCGAATCCCGCCGGTGCTTGGCGAATTCGGCCCGGCTCGGCACCTGTCCGGCGGCCCGCTCGACGGCCTCCGCGTAGTACGTCCACAGCCAGGCGGCGGTGTCCCGCCGGAACTGCCGGTTCCACTGCGGCGACCGACCGCGGCAGGTCCGCTCCCGCAGCCCGGCGAGCGCCCGCTCCATCGGTCCGTTCGGCGCGGCCCCGTCGAAGACGTCCACCAGACGGGTGATCGCCCGCTCGCACATCAGCGGATCGCGTCCGGCCGGGCCGTCGTCGAACTCGTCGTCCACCAGGAAGGCCCAGAAGAGCCATTGACAGAACAGGTCAAGATGTTCCTGCGTGGCCTTCGGGAAGATGAGGGATATCCACAGTTCCGGGCGGGTCCGGATCATTTTCTTCCGGGCCGGTACGGAGAGATCGAGCCCTTCGGATTCGGCCCATTCCCAGGCCGCCCCACGAGTTTCCGCCAGGCCTGGATTACATCCAGCACTCTGGAACGGCATATGAAACGCCGGTAACGTGATCTGGCTCATTGCTGCCCCTCGTCTGATGAATACGGGCGGACGATGTGAACGACGCATTCCGGGTGATCGAGCAAGGGAGCCGGCCCGCCGGGAAGCGGCGGCCGAGAGCCCGGGGGGCGGACGACGGGGCGACCGTGCGAGGTGGGAGGGTCACAGCTGTCCTCCTTCCTCCGCCGGGTGCCGGGGCGGCCGGGGCAGGGTCGGTGAGCCGGTGGGCGAGCGCGTCACCATGTGTAGTGCCCAGTCAACCCCCTGTGGGGGTGCCGAGGGAAGCCATTTGTGACCGAAATTGTTTGATCGCCATGAACTCTCTGACCACTACTGGGTAGTTGGTGAACCTGTGGGGCGCACCGCAACAGCAGTGACGGAGGCCCGGCAACGGGTGCCGAGTGAACCGGCGGAGCGCGCCGCCGCCCGCCCCCGCGGCTCAGGTGCGCCGGAAGAACTCGACCTCGCCGAGCGCGATCGGCCGACCCTCGCCCTGCCCGGTCGCCTCCCGCAGTACCAGTCGGACGGAGACGACATCGCTGATGCCCGTCCGTACGGTCTGCTTGCCGGGCTTGTCGTTGAAGGTCACCGCCTTCTCGTGGACCGTGCCGTCCTTCGTCCTCACGATCAGATCCGCCCGGGTCGGCCGCGCGCCCCGCCGGAACTCCTGCGGCTCCTTCGACACACCGGTGTGCACCACGACGCCGACCAGCCGGAACGGCGTCCCGAACGAGCAGGTCAGCGACGCGCCCAGCTCGGGCGCACCCCAGTACTTGTTCGTCAGGCCGTCGATCGCCGCGCTCGCCGGGTGACCGGGAGCCGCCGCGCTCGCACTGACCCCGGTGGGGCTGATCTCCGCCGTGCCGCCGAGCTTGTCCCGGACGTCCTCGTAGACATAGCGGCCCAGCGGGAAGAACAGGAAGCCCGCGACCAGCAGCCCGGCCACGGCCAGGACCAGCAGCGTCCGCCGCAGCGCCCGGCCCGAACCGCCGCGCACCCGGCGGCGGAACGGCCACACCGTGCGCCACCACGGCAGGGCGGCCGGCGCCTCCTTGGCGTGCAGCGGAGCGGCGCACCGGCGGCAGAACTTCCGCCCCGGCAGGTTCGGCGTACCGCAGGCCGGGCAGGGCGGGCCGTCCGGCGTCTCCTCCTCCGCCACCGGCCGCACGACGGGCCGCCGGGTCACGGGCTTGGCCGGCTGCACCGCCCCGATCGGCTCGTCCGCGTCCGATGCCGATCCGGATGCCGATCCGGACGCGGGCAGCCTGGGCACCGGTGCGGACGCCGGGACTCCGGGGCGTACGGGGGCGGGCTGCGCGGGCCGCACGGGCGGCACCTGTGGCCGCGCCGGTACGGGTGTCGGCGCCGCCGGGGGCGTGGTGGGCTGCGCTGGTACGGGGGCGGGTGC
>NZ_JAAGMH010000141.1:0-3276 GCF_010548505.1 Streptomyces sp. SID14515
CGCCCGACGCGGACGCCCCACCTCAGGCCAGGCACGCTCCTCCGTCAACAACTCGACCGCACCGGCCGACCAGTCGACATGTGACGACGGCTCATCCACATGCAACGTCCGCGGCAACACCCCATGCCGCATCGCCATCACCATCTTGATCACACCAGCCACACCAGCAGCAGCCATCGTGTGGCCGATGTTGGATTTCAGCGAGCCCAGCCACAGCGGCGTCTCACGCCCCTGCCCATACGTCGCCAACAACGCCTGCGCCTCAATCGGATCACCCAACGTCGTACCCGTACCGTGACCCTCCACCGCATCCACATCAGAAGACGACAACCGCGCATTCGCCAACGCCTGCCGAATCACCCGCTGCTGCGAAGGACCATTCGGCGCCGTCAACCCATTCGACGCACCATCCTGATTAACCGCACTCCCCCGCACCACCGCCAGCACACGATGCCCAAGACGCTCCGCATCCGACAACCGCTCCAACAGCACCAGGCCGACACCCTCACCCCACCCCGTACCATCAGCCGCATCAGCAAACGCCTTACACCGACCATCCCCGGCCAATCCATTCTGGGCGAATCCCTCGAACGCCTCCGGGGTCGCCATGACCGTCGCCCCGCCGGCCAGGGCGAGGGTGCACTCACCGTTACGCAGCGACTGCGCGGCCAGATGCAGCGCCACCAACGACGACGAACACGCCGTATCCACCGTCATCGCCGGACCCTCAAGACCCAGCGCATACGCGATCCGCCCCGACGCCACGCTCCCCGAGTTGCCGGTGATGCCGAACTGCGAACCAGAAGCGTCGGATCCCCTCACCACTGCCTGGTAGTCGTTGCCGGCCAGTCCGGCGAACACTCCTGTACGGCTGCCCTTGAGCGCTGCAGGATCGATGCCAGCTCGCTCGAACACTTCCCACGAGGTCTCCAACAGCAGCCGCTGTTGGGGGTCCATGGCCAATGCCTCACGTGGGCTGATCCCGAAGAAGTCGGCATCAAAATCCGCCACGCCGTTGAGGAATCCCCCGCTCCGAGTGTGCTGGTACGACGGGGCGAGCTCCCACCCACGATCCGCGGGGAACGGCGACACGGCGTCCACTCCGTCAGCGACCAGGCGCCACAGTTCCTCCGGCGAGTCAACGCCACCGGGGAACCTGCATGCCATGCCCACGATGGCGATGGGCTCGTCCAGCGCTGCCGGGATGAGGGCAGGTGTCTCCGACAGATCACCAGCATCGAGATATCGGGCCAGTGCAGCTGGGGTGGGGTAGTCGAAGACCAGGGTGCTCGGCAAGCGCCGCCCGATGGCCGTATTGAGGCTGTCGCGCAACTGCATCGCGGTGAGTGAGCTGAAGCCCATGTCCTGGAAGCTGCGATGCGCTTCCACCTCGCTGGGTTCCGAGTGGCCCAACACCGCGGCCGCGTGTATCTGGACGAGCTCCAAGACATCCGCCGACGCTGGTGTCAGCGTACGTGGACTCGGCAGTCCGCCTGTGGCGGGCAGGCGTGGGCCGGCGGGCAGCCAGTAGTGTTGGTGTTGGAACGGGTACGTCGGCAGATCCAGGAACGGCCGCGGACTGAGCACACTCGACCAGTCCACCTCCACACCCACCACATGCAACCCCGCCAGCGCCCGCACAACAGCCCCGACTTCGTCCTGCTCCCTACGCAACGTGGGAACCACCACCCCACCCCACGGCCCAGCCTCCAACACCCCCTCCACCATCGGCGTCAACACCGCATCCGGACCCACCTCCACAAAAACACTCACACCTGAATCAGCCAACCCCGCCACCGCATCAGAAAAACGCACCGGCGCCCGAACATGCTCCACCCAATACGCCGCCGACACCGGATCCCCCGCACACACCAACGCAATCCCAGAATCCGGCTCCGAAAACTCCACCCCCTCCACCACACGCGCAAACTCATCCAACATCGGCTCCATCAACACCGAATGAAACGCATGACTCACCCGCAAACGAGACGTCCGCTCAAAACGCCCCGCCACCTCCAAAACCGCATCCTCCACACCCGACACCACCACCGACCCCGGCCCATTCACCGCAGCCAACGACACCCCCTCCCCCAAGAACGGCGCCACCTCCTCCTCACTCGCAGCAATCGCCACCATCGCCCCACCCGCCGGCAACCCCTGCATCAACCGACCCCGCGCCACCACCAACGCCACCGCATCCGCCAACGACAACACCCCCGCCACATGCGCCGCCGCGAACTCACCCACCGAATGCCCCGCCACACCAGCAGGCCGCACCCCAAACGACTCCAACAACCGAAACAAACCCACCTCAACCGCAAACATCGCCACCTGAGTCCACTCCGTCAGACCCAGCAACCCCCCATCCCCCAACACCTCCACCAACGGCACACCCGACAACACCTCCACCTCATCCACCACCGACGCAAAAACCTCAAAACGCCGGTACAACCCCAACCCCATCCCCACCCACTGCGCACCCTGACCCGTAAACACAAACCCCAACCGACCCGCGCGTGCCTCACCTCGCACCACACGACCCGAAGGCGTACCCGCCGCCAAGGCACCGAGGCTCTCAGCCAATGCGTCCCGATCCTCGGCCAGCACCACCGCCCGGTGTTCCAGAGCTGATCGCGTAGATGCCAATGACCAGGCCAGTGCGACAGGATCGGCGCTTCCGAGCTCCAGAATCTGCTGTGCCTGAGCCCGCAGGGCGGCATCTGTCCGGGCCGACAGCACCACTGGCAGCAAACCTGCCGAGCAGGCCGGCTCAGGCGTCACGGGCACAGGATCAGTCAGCTCAGGCGCCTGCTCCAGAATCACGTGCGCGTTCGTCCCACTGATCCCGAACGACGACACACCCGCCCGACGCGGACGCCCCACCTCAGGCCAGGCACGCTCCTCCGTCAACAACTCGACCGCACCGGCCGACCAGTCGACATGCGACGACGGCTCATCCACATGCAACGTCCGCGGCAACACCCCATGCCGCATCGCCATCACCATCTTGATCACACCAGCCACACCAGCAGCAGCCTGCGTATGACCCAGATTCGACTTCAACGACCCAAGCCACAGCGGCTCCTCACGCCCCTGCCCATACGTCGCCAACAACGCCTGCGCCTCAATCGGATCACCCAACGTCGTACCCGTACCGTGACCCTCCACCGCATCCACATCAGAAGACGACAACCGCGCATTCGCCAACGCCTGCCGAATCACCCGCTGCTGCGAAGGACCATTCGGCGCCGTCAACCCATTCGACGCACCATCCTG
>NZ_JAAGMH010000150.1:0-241 GCF_010548505.1 Streptomyces sp. SID14515
GCCCGTCGGGACCGGTGAGAGCCTGCCCGCCGCCGTCGCCGAGGAGCTCGCCGCCGAGGTGGAGGAGGTCGAGGAGGCCGCCCCGCGCGGACGCCAGCGCCGCCGGGCCACCGCCGCCGCCGGCCGCCCCGAGTTCACCGCGAAGACCGAGGAGCCGACCCGCAAGGGCCGGCGCGCGACGCGCCCCGCCGTCGCCGTCTTCCAGGCCCCGGTCTTCGCCGAGCCGATGTTCCAGACCCCC
>NZ_JAAGMH010000128.1:0-55584 GCF_010548505.1 Streptomyces sp. SID14515
CGCCGCGCCCCCGTCCCCCTCGCGCACCGCGAACCGCCCGAGCACCGCCCCCGCGACCACGCCCGCCCGCTCGGCGACTCCCGCCCCGCCGCCCCGCACCCGGCTGTTCCGGCATCCGCGGTCGCAGGTCCTGGACTGGGTGCGGGCCAACCCCGACGATCCGCGCCGCCCGGTGATCGAGTCCCGCATCGCGGCGCAGCCCGCGGCCGTCTGGTTCACCGCCCACAACCCGGACGGGATAGCGGCGCAGGTCCGCGCGGTCACCCGGGGCGCGGCCGCCGCGGGCCGGACCCCGGTGCTCGTGCCGTACGCGATACCCGACCGGGACTGCGGCGGCGCGTCCCAGGGCGGCGCCCCGGACCTGGCCGCGTACGACGCGTGGATACGGGAGTTCGCCGAGGGGCTCGGCGCGGGCCCGGCGATCGTGATCCTGGAGCCGGACGCCATCGCCCTCTCCGACTGCCTGACCGCCCCGGAACGGGCCGCCCGCTTCGCCTCGCTGGCCCGCGCCGGACGCACGCTGCGCACCGCGAACCCGCAGGCCAGGGTCTATTACGACGGCGGCCACTCGGGCTGGCACGCCCCCGCGAAACAGGCCGCCGCGCTCCGGGCCGCCGGAGCGGCCACCAGCGGCGACGGCATCTTCACCAACGTGGCCAACTTCCACCGCACCGCCGACGAGAGCGCCTACGCCCGCCGGGTGCTCGCCGCGCTCGGCGGCCCGGCCGGCCTCGGCGCGGTCGTCGACACCAGCCGCAACGGCAACGGAGCGCCCGCCGCCGGTCAGTGGTGCGACCCGGCGGGCCGGGCACTGGGCCAGACCCCGACGACACGGACCGGCGAGGCCCGGATCGACGCGTATCTCTGGGTCAAGCTGCCGGGGGAGTCCGACGGCTGCTCGGGCGCGGCGGGCTCCTTCGCCCCGGAGTACGCCTACGCCCTGGCCACCGGCTGAGCCTGCCTCAGGACTTCCCGGGCCCCTCGGGTCCGGCGGCGTCCTCGTCGTACGCGGAGGTGCCGGAGTCCAGCAGCGGTTCCTGCGTCTTGAGGTGTGCCGGGGCGAAGGCCCGCAGCACGTGGTAGCCGGTGATCACGACGATCGTGCCGAGCGCGATACCGCCCAGCTCGAAGTTGTCGGTGATCTTCAGGCTGACCCCGCCGACGCCGATGATGATGCCCGCCGCGGCCGGAACCAGATTGAGCGGATTACGCAGGTCCACCCGGCCGTTGAGCCAGATCTGCGCGCCGAGCAGGCCGATCATCCCGTACAGGATCACGGTGATCCCGCCGAGCACTCCGCCCGGGATCGCGGCGACGACCGCGCCGAACTTCGGGCACAGACCGAAGAGCAGCGCGAAGCAGGCCGCCGCCCAGTAGGCGGCCGTGGAGTAGACGCGGGTCGCGGCCATCACGCCGATGTTCTCGGAGTACGTGGTGTTGGGCGGCCCGCCCACGGCGGTGGAGAGCATCGACGCCGCGCCGTCCGCCGCGATGGCGGTGCCGAGCTTGTCGTCCAGTGAATCGCCGGTCATCTCGCCCACGGCCTTCACATGCCCGGCGTTCTCCGCGACCAGCGCGATCACCACGGGCAGCGCCACCAGGATCGCGGACCACTCGAAGGCCGGGGCGTGGAAGTCCGGCAGACCGATCCAGTCGGCCTTGCCGACGGCGGAGAGGTCCAGCCGCCAGTGGTCGACCGCCTGCGCGCCGCCCGCCGGAGAGTGGATCTTCCCGAACACCAGGTCCAGGATCCAGGACAGCACGTACCCGAAGACCAGCCCCAGGAAGATCGCGATCCGGGAGAGGAACCCGCGCAGGCACACCACGGCGAGCCCGGTGAACAGCATCACCGCGAGCGCCGTCCACTGGTCCTGCGGCCAGTACGTGGAGGCGGTCACCGGCGCCAGGTTGAAGCCGATCAGCATCACGACCGCGCCCGTCACCACTGGCGGCATCGCCGCGTGGATGATCCGCGCGCCGAACCGCTGCACGGCGAGACCCACGAGGAAGAGGGCCACCGCGACCACGAACACCGCGCCCGTGATGGTGGCGACATCGCCGCCGCTCGCCCGGATCGTGGCCGCGACGCCGACGAAGGAGAGCGAGCAGCCCAGATAGCTGGGCACCCGGCCCTTGGTCGCCAGCAGGAAGATCGCGGTCGCGACGCCGGACATCATGATCGCGAGGTTCGGATCGAGGCCCATCAGCACCGGGGCGACGAACGAGGCCCCGAACATCGCCACCACATGCTGTGCGCCGAGTCCGAACGTACGTGGCCAGGAGAGCCGCTCGTCGGGGCGCACCACCGCCCCGGGCGCCGGTGTCTTCCCGTCGCCGTGCAAGGTCCAGCGCACGCCGAGGCTCATGGTTGCTCCCTGAAGGTCTGCTCGGTGTGCCGGCCGGTCCGCGATCCGGGCTTCGGTGTTCACCTGCGGAAAAGATCAGCGCCATGGTAGTGGTGCGGCGGGCGGCGTCCGCGCGGAGGTCACCCGCCGCGCGCCGCCGTACCGCGTTCCCGCCCTCGTGCCGCCCGTGCCGCCGTACCGCGTTCCCGTTCTCGTACCGCTCGTGCGCTGCCCGATTCCCGCCGCCGCGCACGCCGTGCGACCCGGGCGCCGGCCCCGGTCAGCTCCCGGTGGCGCTCTTCGTCGTCGTACCGCCGCCGACCGTCGAGCCGGTGACCTTGCGGTCGGCCGACTTCAGCACTCCGGCGCCCAGCACCAGGCCGAAGGCCAGCGCCGTCACCACGCCGAACGACACCACCAGCGAGGTCGCCTCGGCCAGCGAGCCGATCGCGGAGGGGGCGATGAGGCCCGAGGTGTACGTGATGGTGGCGACGCCCGCGATGGCCTGGCTCGGGTTCGGTCCGCTGCGCCCCGCCGCGGCGAAGGCCAGCGGGACGACGACCGCCACGCCGAGGCCGAGCAGCCCGAAGCCGCACATCGCGGCCGCCGGGGAGGGCGAGAACACGACCAGCAGCCCGCCGGCGGTGGCCAGCAGTCCACCGGTCCGCACCGTGCGGACCGCGCCGAACCGGTCGACGATCCGGTCCCCGCCGATCCGGGCCACCGCCATCGTCAGCGCGAACGCCGTGGTGGACGCCGCCGCGAGGCCGTCGGAGCTGTCCAGGACGTCCCGCAGATAGACCGCGGACCAGTCCAGGCTCGCCCCTTCGGCGAACACTGCGCAGAATCCGATCGCCCCGATGATCAGGGCCGACTTCGGCGGCAGCGTGAAACGCGGCGGCGGCTCCTCCTCCGGACCGCTCTGGAGATCGAGGACGTCCCGGCAGGCGATCAGCCCCAGCGCCGTGAGGACCAGGGCCGCGATGACGTGGTGGAGACGGGCGTCGGTGCCGGTGTGGGCGGCGACCGTGCCCGCCGCCGAACCGATCAGCGCGCCCACGCTCCACATGCCGTGCAGCCCCGACATGATCGACTTGTCGAGACGGTTCTCCACCTCGACGCCCAGGGCGTTCATGGCGACGTCGGACATCCCGGCCGTCGCCCCGTAGACGAACAGCGCCGCGCACAGGGTGACCAGGCTCGGCGCGAGGGCGGGCAGGATCAGAGCCAGCGTCCACAGCGCCAGCAGCCCCCGCAGGGCGGTGCGGGCCCCGAACCGGTGGCTGATCCGGCCGGCCAGCGGCATCGCGATCGACGCGCCGATCGCCGGGAAGGCCAGCGCCAGACCGAGCTGGCCCGCGCTCACCCCGGCGTGGTCCTGGATCCACGGCACCCGGGTCGCGAAGCTGCCGGTCACCGCCCCGTGCACGGTGAAGACCGCGGCGACGGCGATCCGCGCCCGCTTCACCTGTTGTGTGCTGTAGACCGTGACGGTCGGGTCGTTCGTCATGCCGTCGTGTCCCTCCCCTGGGAATTCTCGGGTGCCCCGGCCGTCCCGGCGCTCCCCTGCGACGATGCGTGGCGTAAACTATCAGGAACCCTGCCTGATAAATAGTCGTTACTTCGCGCCCAGGAGAACGCCCCGGAGAACGCCCGGGAGAGCGCCCGGAGAACGGCGCGGCGGCGATCTGGAAGGATCCCGGTTATGCCCGCATCACCGAGCACGGCTCGGGCCATCAACGACCGGCTCGCCCTGCGGCTGCTCCAGCAGGACGGCCCGCTGACGGCCACCCAGCTCAAAACGCTGACCGGACTCTCCCGCCCCACCGTCGCCGACCTCGTCGAGCGGCTCCGGGGGGCCGGGCTGATCCAGGTCGTGGGCGAGTCCGGGGCCGTCCGCCGCGGACCCAACGCCAAGCTGTACGGGATCGTCGCCGACCGGGCCCATCTCGCGGCGCTCGACGTACGCCTCGGAAGCGTCGGCGTGGTCGTCGCCGACCTGCTGGGCGCCACCCTCGCCGAGGGCTCCCTGCCCATCGGCAGCGACACCGGCACCGAACCCGCCGTCGAGCTGGCCGCCGCCCTGCTGGAGCGCACCGCCCGCGAAGCCGGTTCCGTCCCCCTGCACAGCGTCGGGGTCGGGGCGCCCGGGCTGATCGACCCCGTCACCGGCGAACTGCGCGACAGCTCCGGCCTGCCCGCCTGGCACCGGGGCCTGGTGCGGGAGCTCCAGCGACGGCTGCCCGCCACCGTCCTGGTGGAGAACGAGACCAACCTCGCGGCCGTCGCGGAACACCGGGAGGGCGCCGCCCACGACCGGGAGACCTTCGTGCTGCTCTGGCTCGGCCAGGGGATCGGGGCCGCCGTGATGCTGGACGGCAAGCTGCGTCAGGGGGCGTCCGGCGGTGCGGGGGAGATCGGCTTCATGCCCGTGCCCGGGGTGAGCGGGCTGCCCTCGGCGGTCAACTGCGACGGCGGCTTCCACTCCCTGGCCGGCTCGGCCGCGCTGTGCGAACTCGCCGCCGGGCACGGTCTCGTGGACCTCGGCGCGGTGGCCGAGGGCCGGGAGGAGGCGGCGGTCGTGGACGTGGTGCGGACCGCCCTGGAGGCGGGGGAGGCGGGCGAGCCGTTCCTGAAGGAGCTGGCGGACCGCCTCGCCCTCGGCGCCGCCGCCGTCGTCTCGGTGCTCGACCCCGGCTGCGTCCTGCTCGCGGGGGCCGTCGGCCATGCGGGCGGGGCCGCGCTCGCCGCCCGGGTCGAGGAGCGGCTGGCCACGATGTCACCCCTGCGCACCGAGGTCCGCGCCGGTTCGCTGGGCGACGGGGCCGTGCTGCGCGGTGCGCTGATCACCGCCCGGGACGCGGCGCAGGACGCGCTGTTCGCCCCGGGAGGCTGACCGGGCGGGCCCGGGGACCGGCGGCCCGAGACCCAGAGGAGCGAGTCCGGGCGGGGCGCGCGGGCTCAGGCCGGGTGGCGACGGCGGCGGTCGAGGAATTCCTCGAACGTCACGGTTCCCACGGCGTGTTCGGGCGCCAGATGGTCGCCGCGCCGGTAGCCCGCGTACGCCTTGCCCGCCAGCCGGACCGGCACCACCCGCCGGCCGCGGCCGGCGGACCGCAGGAACGCCCCGGCCAGGTCGGTCAGCTCACGGACCTCGGGGCCGCCCAGGTCGGGCACCCGGCCCACCGGACCGCCGAGCGCCAGCGCCGTCAGCCGGTCGGCGACCTCACCGCTGTCCACCGGCTGGAGCGACACGCCTGCCGGCACCGGCAGCACGGGCAGCTTCGCCGCTCCGGACAGGATGCGCAGGGCCAGATCGTGGAACTGCGTGGCCCGCAGGATCGTCGAGCCGAGCCCGGAGTCCTCGATCATCCGCTCGACCCGGTGCTTGACCGTGTAATAGCCCAGCGGCAGCCGGTCCACGCCGACGATCGAGATGTAGAGGAGATGCGGCGTCCCGGCCCGCTTCGCCGCGTTGATGAGAAAGCCCGCCGCCCGGTCGTCGCCGCCGCGCGGGGTGGAGGCGCAGTGGACGATCACGTCCGCCCCCTCGACCGCCGCGTCCAGCCCCTTGCCGTCGCGCAGATCGACGGCGTACGAGGGGGAGCGGCGGCTGAGACCGCGGACATCGGCCCCTGCGGTGCGCAGCCGCTCCGCGACCTGCCGGCCGAGTGTGCCGGTGGCGCCGGTGACCAGAATCGTCGTCATGGGGCCAGTCTGCCGGAGCGGGGTCCGGCCCGGTGCGAGCGGGGAGATCCGCTCGCACCGGGCCGGAGGGCAGCAGGGGCTTCAGCAGGCGCCGAGGTCCTTCCAGGCGCCCCACTCGGTGGATCCGGGCGTCTCGCCCTTCGTCCACCACGAGGCCTTCCACTCGTGGCCGCCGTGGCTGACGGTGGAGCCGCCGGTGTACTCCGTGTTCGCGTTCCAGGCCGCGGCCGAGCAGGCGCCGCCCGGCTGCGTCGGGGTCGGCGTCGGCGTCGGGCCGGTCGGGTCCGGGGTCGGCGTCGGGTTGGTCCCGGTGCCGGGCTCGACCACGGTGGTGCCGCGGGCCAGGTCACCGGCGAGCGAGTAGGACTTCCCGCCGAAGGTCACGGTCCAGTTCGACGGGGTGGAGGTGGGCAGGTAGTAGACGAAGTCCAGCTCCACCGAGGCGCCGGGGGCCAGCGTCTGCCAGGCCGGGAGCTTCAGCGAGACGCGGTTGTAGTCGCCCTTCAGGCCGCCGATGTTGTTGGCCGCCGTGTGGTCGCTGCGGATGATCGTCGTGCCGAAGCCGGACTGGTCCTTGGCGTTGGCCGGGGCGGAGGTGGAGTAGTCGAACTGGAACTCCGTACCGCCGGGCAGCGTGGCCTGGGTCCGGTTGGTGATCTTCAGCTTGGGGCTGATCGGGTAGTTGGAGTCGCCCAGCGGGAACTGTCCGAAGGAGACGTCGATGTCCAGCGCCTCGGTCGGCAGGTCGATCGTGGAGCGCTTCGCGCCGTACGGGGCCGCCGATTTGAACGCGTCGTACATCGCGGTCGTCAGCGTGGAGCCGGTCTCGTACTGGCCTTTCGCCGCGTTCCACCGGTAGTCGCCCGCCAGCTCCCAGATCATCGTGCCGCCGATGCCCTTGTCCACGACGTAGTCGGCCTTGGCCTTCACCGACTGCTCGTCCTCGGTCGAGAGGAACACCTTCTTCTCGGCGTTCCACAGCCACGGGGCGACCAGCGTGGAGTCGTACTTACGGGCGTATGTGCCGGTCAGCTGTGTGTTCGCGGGGAAGCCGTAGTCGGTGACGTAATCGCCGACGATGCCCTTCTCCAGGTTCTTCGCGTGCCACATCGGGTTGGAACCGGCGGGCGATTCCTTGCCGTTGGTGTCCTTGTCGTGCCACAGGTTGTCGATGCCGACCGCGCCGTCACCGCACTTGGTCAGACCCGCGCCCGCCGGGCAGTCGGTCGTGGCCGCCTTGCCCCACAGGCCGTCGGTGCCGCCCTGCACGTTCTTGAAGCCGCGGGTGTAGTACGGCAGGCCGATGTTGATCCGGCCGGCCGGCATCGAGCCGCGGAAGTAGTGGTAGGCCCAGTCGGTGTTGAGGTAGCCGGTGCCGCCGTACTGAGAGGTGGAGTACACGCCCGCCTGCGCCAGTTCGGCGTCCTTGCCGTCGTCGAACAGGGAGGCGTTCGGGCCGACGTACTCGTTCCAGGCGCCGTGCAGGTCGTAGGACATGATGTTGACGTAGTCCAGGTACTTCTGCATCTGGTACGTCTCCATGCCCCGCAGCAGATAGCCGGAGGAGGGGGCGGCGACGGTCAGCAGGTAGTGCTTGCCGTCGGCGGCGCCCGCGCGGTCGAGCTTCTCGCGCAGCGTCTTCATCAGGGCGTCGTAGCCCTTGACCAGCCCGGCGCGGCGGCCGTTGGACAGCGCGTGGTCCAGCGGGTTGCCCGCGTCCTTCATCGTGGTCGCGTACTCGTAGTCGATGTCGACGCCGTTGAAGCCGTACTTCTTGATGAAGTCGACGGCCGAGTCGGCGAAGGTGTTGATGCCCGCCTGGTTGACCGAGCCGTCGGCGTTGGTGGCCATCGAGTAGAAGCCGCCGGAGTCGACGCGCTCGCCGTCGGGGCCGAAGTAGCCGCCGGTCTCGGCCCAACCGCCCACGGAGACCAGGGTCTTCACGTTCGGGTGCTGCTTCTTGTACTTCGTCAGCAGGTTGAAGTGCCCCTTGTAGGGGAGCGCCGGGTCCATCTCCGCGCCTGCGACACCGGGCCAGGTCATGCCGGTGGAGGCGTTGTCGGCGCTGTCGGGGCCGACCGAGAGCTTGTTGGACCCGTCGACGTGCGCGAAGGCGTAGTTGAGGTGCGTGACCTTGTCCCACGGGATGTCCGGGACGAGGTAGGCGTCCTTGCCGTCCTTGCCGGTACGCCAGTTGGTGAAGTAACCGATGACGCGCCGCTGGTGGTCGGCGCCCATCTTCTCGCGGCCTTCGGCGTCGTAGACGGAACAGTAGGGGACGTCGACGCCGGGGGTCTGATAGAGCCCGTCGGGGCGACAGGAGGTCTGGTCGGCGGCGGCGGCCGACGGACCTGCGGCGAGTGAGCTCAGCAGCAGTCCGGCGACGGCGGCGCCGGCGGCGAGCAGGGTGGCTCTCGCTCGGGTGGGGGACAGCATGTGGTCGTTCCTCCTGGGGAGGTCGGCAGAACACAACTGGCAAAGGGGTGGGTCGTGTCGGGGTCCTGGTGTGCGCACACCGCCGGACCGAACCTCGGAGGTGACGCAGAGATTAAGAGGACTAGACCAGTGCGTCAATAGGTCTGGACCTTTAATGGTCAACTTTTCCGATGCGGCGTCGATGACTACGTTGTCGACTCCTCGCCGACCGGAATGCGCCAGGATCTGCCGCGTCCGCTGTGACCCAGCCCACAGCCCTCACCCGCATGGCCGAGAGGCGACCGTGGCAGACTGGTTTCGTACCAATAGCAGCGCACTCCGGGGTCGGTGCAATTCCGAACCGGCGGTTACAGTCCGCGACCCGTCCGCAGCCAGCGGCCGGTTGACCAGGTGAAATTCCTGGACCGACGGTGAAAGTCCGGATGGGAGGCAGTGCGCGGCGGTTTGTCATCGGTACGCCGCCGTCGGCGGACGCATGGCCGGGAATCTCCCGGGACTCCGTGCGTTCCTGGCGTTTCCCGTTCTCGGGTTTTCGGCGTTTCCCCTGATCAGCCGCTTCATCTGTCGTCATCGACAGGCCCCGGAGTCCGTGCCCGAAGAGGCAGGAGGACCCGGTGGACACCGCAGCCGACATCACCGCCATGCGCCGAGCGATCACGCTCGCGGCGCGCGGTCTCGGCTCCACCAGCCCCAATCCGGTCGTCGGCTGTGTGATCACCGACGCCGCCGGAGCCCTGGCCGGCGAAGGCTTCCACCAGCGCGCCGGAGGGCCGCACGCCGAGGTCCACGCCCTGCGCGCGGCCGGCGAGCGGGCCCGCGGCGGCACCGCCTACGTCACCCTCGAACCCTGTAACCACACCGGCCGCACCGGCCCCTGCGCCCAGGCCCTCCTGGCCGCCGGGATCAGCCGTGTCGTGTACGCGGTCGGCGACCCGAACCCGCAGGCCACCGGGGGTGGTGACACCCTGCGCCGGGCCGGGGTCCGGGCCGAGCAGGGCCTCCTCGCCGAGGAGGCCGAGGCGGGCAACGCCGCCTGGCTGACCTCGGTGCGCCTCGGCCGGCCGTACGTCCTGTGGAAGTACGCCGCCACCCTCGACGGCCGGATCGCCGCCGCCGACGCCACCAGCCGCTGGATCACCTCGCCCGAGGCCCGAGCCGACGTCCACCGGCTGCGCGCCGTGGCCGACGCCGTGCTCGTCGGCTCCGGCACCGCCCGCACCGACGACCCTCAGTTGGGCGTACGCGGCATCGACGGCGCCACCCAGCCGCTGCGGGTCGTCGTCGACACGAACGCCACCGCCGTGAAGCCCGGCGCCCGGGTCCTGGACGACACCGCGCCCACGCTGGTCGCGGTCGCCGACGACGCCCCGGCCGACCACCTCCCCGAGGCCGCCGTCCTGCGCCTGCCCCGCGCCGCCGCCGGACCCGGCCTGGACCTCGACGCCCTCCTCGGAGCCCTGCACGAGCGAGGCGTCCGCTCCGTACTCCTCGAAGGCGGCCCCACCCTCGCCGGAGCCTTCATCGCCGCCGGGAAGGTCGACAAAGTCGTCGGCTATCTCGCCCCGGTGCTGCTCGGCGCGGGCCCCGCCGCCCTCGCCGACGCCGGAATCTCCACCATCTCCGAGGCGTTGCGCCTCGATGTGACCGAGACCGTGCCCATCGGCCCCGATCTGCGCATCACCGCCGTCCCCGCCCCTGCTCGGAAGGGAAACTGAGTGTTCACCGGAATTGTCGAAGAACTGGGTGAGGTCACCGCCGTCGAGCGGCTGGCGGACGCCTCCCGCTTCCGGCTGCGCGGCCCCGTCGTCACCGAGGGCGCCAAGCACGGCGACTCCATCGCGGTGAACGGCGTCTGCCTCACCGTCGTGGACACCGGCGACGGCGAATTCACCGCCGACGTGATGGCCGAGACCCTGAAGCGCTCCAGCCTGGGCGCGCTCACCACCGGCTCCCGGGTCAACCTGGAGCGCCCGATGGCGCTCGGCGGCCGGCTCGGCGGACACCTCGTCCAGGGCCACGTGGACGGCACCGGCACCATCATCGAGCGCACCCCCTCCGAGCACTGGGAGCTCGTCAAGGTCTCGCTGCCGCCCGAGCTGACCCGGTACGTCGTCGAGAAGGGCTCCATCACCGTCGACGGCGTCAGCCTCACCGTCGTCGACGCGGCGACCGACTTCTTCACCATCAGTCTCATCCCCACCACCCTCGCCCTGACCACGCTCGGCCACAAGCAGCCCGGCGACCCGGTCAACCTGGAGGTGGACGTCATCGCCAAGTACGTCGAGCGGATGCTCGGCGACCGGGCCGGGCAGGACCCGCGATGAACGCCGCGTCCTGGCTCAACTCCGAGGCCTTCACCGTGTTCGGCCAGCACATCAAGTGGTCGGACATGATCGGCAACGTCATCGGCCTGGTCGCCCTGGCCCTCGGCTGGCGACGCTCCATCTGGACCTGGCCCGCCCAGCTGCTCTCCGGAGCCATCCTCCTGGTCGCCTTCGCCTCCGCGCACCTCTCCGGCAGCGCGGGCAAGCAGCTGGTCGTCATCGTCGTCGCCCTGTGGGGCTGGTGGTCCTGGAACCGCGGCAGGCAGCAGGCCCAGGACGGCTCCATCGCCGTCCGCTTCGCCACCTGGCGCGAGCGCGGCGTGCTGATCGGCGCCGCCGCCATCGGCACCCTCGCCGTCGGCGGCCTGTTCACCGCCTTCCCGTCGCTGTCCTGGGACCCGTGGCCGGACGCGTACATCTTCGTCGGCACCGTCGTCGCGATGTACGCCCAGGCCCGCGGCATGGTCGAGTTCTGGTTCGCCTGGCTGCTGGTCGACCTGGTCGGCGTCCCGCTGAACTTCGCCAACGGCTTCGCCTTCTCCGGCTTCGTCTACATCATCTACGGCGCCCTCGTCCTGTGGGGCATGCGCGACTGGTGGCTGCGTACGCGGACACCCGCTCTGGAAGGAGCCACGGCATGACTGCTCAGCCCACCTGGCTGCACCCCGGCCACGACCCGCTCGCCGAGGACCTCTCGCTGGACCCCGTCGAGCAGGCCATCCTTGACATCGCCGCCGGCCGCCCCGTCGTCGTCGTGGACGACGAGGACCGCGAGAACGAGGGCGACCTCGTCATCGCCGCCGAGAAGGCCACCCCCGAGATCGTCGCCTTCATGATGAGCGAGTGCCGCGGCCTGATCTGCGCGCCCATGGAGAGCGACGAGCTGGAACGCCTCGACCTCCCGCAGATGGTCCAGCACAACACCGAGTCGATGCAGACCGCCTTCACCGTCTCCGTCGACGCCTCCGCCGCGCACGGCGTCACCACCGGCATCTCCGCCGCCGACCGCGCCACCACCCTGCGGATGCTCGCGGGCGGCGTCGCGGGCCCCGGCGACTTCGTCCGGCCCGGCCACATCTTCCCGCTGCGCGCCCGCTCCGGCGGCGTCCTCGTCCGCAACGGCCACACCGAGGCCGCCGTCGACCTGGCCCGGCTCGCCGGACTGCGCCCGGCCGGTGCGATCGTCGAGATCGCCGGTGAGGACGGAGTGATGCTCCGGCTGCCCGAGCTGGTGCCCTTCGCCCGCAAGCACGGACTGACGATCATCTCCATCGAGGACCTGATCGCCTACCGCCGAGGCAACGAGCCGACCGTCCGCCGGGAGGCCGAGACCCGGCTGCCCACCGCGTTCGGCGACTTCACCGCGTACGGCTACCGCTCCACCGTCGACGGAGTCGAGCACGTCGCCCTGGTCCACGGCGAGATCGGCGACGGCGAGGACATCCTCGTCCGGATCCACTCCGAGTGCCTGACCGGCGACATCTTCCAGTCCCAGCGCTGCGACTGCGGCCCCCAGCTGCACGCCTCCATGCGGCGCATCACCGAAGCCGGCCGGGGCGTCGTCGTCTATCTGCGCGGCCACGAGGGACGCGGCATCGGCCTGCTCTCCAAGCTGCGCGCGTACGAACTCCAGGAGCGTGGCGTGGACACCCTCGACGCCAACCTGGAACTCGGTCTGCCCGCCGACGCCCGCGACTACGCGGCCGGCGCCCGGATCCTCGCGGACCTCGGCGTCACCAGCCTGCGGCTGATGACCAACAACCCCGACAAGACCGCGGCCGTCGTCCGCCACGGCCTCGCCGTCACCGGCCGGGAACCCATGCCCGTCCAGGCGGGCGAGCACAATCTGCGCTACCTGCGCACCAAGCGCGACCGCATGGGCCACGACCTGCCCTGGCTCGACGCCCCCGCGTCGACCTGCGCCAACCAGTAACGAACCACCGAACAGCACATCACCAGCATCAGGAGAGACATGAGCGGCAAGGGTGCACCCGAACTGTCCGTACGCAACTGCGGCGACCTGCGCGTGGCCGTGATCGCGGCCCAGTGGCACGAGAAGGTCATGGACGGCCTCGTCGACGGCGCGCTGCGCGCCCTGCACGAGCTGGGCATCGACGAGCCCACCCTGCTCCGCGTCCCGGGCTCCTTCGAGCTGCCCGTCGTCGCCAAGGTGCTCGCCGGACGCGGCTACGACGCGATCGTCGCCCTCGGCGTGGTCATCCGGGGCGGCACCCCCCACTTCGAGTACGTGTCCCAGGGCGTCACCCTCGGCCTCACCCAGGTCACCGTCGACACCGGTGTTCCCGTCGGCTTCGGCGTACTGACCTGCGACACCGAGGAGCAGGCGCTCGACCGGGCCGGCCTCGAAGGGTCCAACGAGGACAAGGGGCACGAAGCGGTCACCGCCGCCGTGGCCACCGCCGCCACGCTGCGGACCGTCAGCGAACCCTGGCGCTGAGTGCGCCCCGGCGACCCCGTATTCTGAGGACCATCATGGCGAACAAGACCTTTGAAGAGCTCTTCACCGAGCTCCAGCTCAAGGCCGCCGAAGGCGACCCCGCAACCTCGCGCACCGCCGAACTGGTGGACAAGGGCGTCCATGCCATCGGCAAGAAGGTCGTCGAGGAGGCCGCCGAGGTCTGGATGGCCGCCGAGTACGAGGGCAAGGAAGCCGCCGCCGAGGAGATCTCCCAGCTGCTGTACCACGTCCAGGTGATGATGGTCGCCCGCGGGATCTCGCTCGACGACGTCTACGCCCATCTCTGAGCCGGCCCCGAACACCGCGCGCCCCAGCCCCTTTCTCTCCCTCCGCACAAAGGAACCTGACCTCATGCTGCGCATCGCCGTTCCCAACAAGGGTTCACTCTCCGGACCTGCGATGGCGATGCTCCATGAGGCCGGTTACCAGCAGCGCAAGGAGTCCAAGGAACTGGTCCTGGTCGACCCGGAGAACGAGGTCGAGTTCTTCTACCTCCGCCCCCGCGACATCGCGATCTACGTCAGCTCCGGCAAGCTCGACATCGGCATCACCGGCCGCGATCTGCTGCTGGACTCCGGCGCCGACTCCGAGGAGATCCTCCAGCTCGGCTTCGCCCGCTCCACCTTCCGCTACGCCACCAAGCCCGGCACCGCGGCGGGCCCGCAGGACTTCGACGGCATGACGATCGCCACCTCCTACGAGGGCATCGTCGCCGCCCACCTCGCCGAGGCGGGCGTCAAGGCCTCCGTCGTCCACCTCGACGGCGCGGTCGAGACCGCCATCGAACTCGGCGTCGCCCAGATCATCGCCGACGTGGTGGAGACCGGCACCAGCCTGCGCAACGCCGGACTGGAAGTGATCGGCGAGCCGATCATGACCTCCGAGGCCGTCGTCATCCGGCGCAACGGAGCCCCCGCCGACGACCCCAAGGTGCAGCAGTTCCTCCGCCGCCTCCAGGGCGTCCTGGTCGCCCGGTCCTACGTGATGATGGACTACGACTGCCGCGTCGAGCACCTGGAGCGCGCCGTCGCCCTCACCCCGGGCCTGGAGTCGCCGACCATCTCCCCGCTGCACCACGAGGGCTGGGTCGCCGTCCGCTCCATGGTCGCCGCCAAGGAGGCGCAGCGGATCATGGACGACCTGTACGAGCTCGGCGCCCGCGCCATCCTCACCACGGCCATCCACGCCTGCCGCCTCTGACGGCCCCGGCCACCCGCACCCCCGAGAGAAGATCCCGATGTCCGCGCCCAGGCCCGAACTCCCCACCCTGCCGGTCACCTTCCGGCCCACCCTCACCCGGGTGGTCCTGCTGAGCGTGGGCCTGGCGATGTTCCTCGTCATCACGGTCATCGCCCTGATGCTGGAGCGGCTCAACCCGGGGGAGCGGGTCAGCTTCGTCTTCGTCGCGGCACTCTTCTTCGGCGTCCTGGCCCTGCTCAGCAGGCCCCGGGTCACCGCCGACGACTCCGGGGTCACCGTCGTCAACCTCACCCGGTCCCGCAGGCTGGCGTGGGAGGAGATCCTCCGCGTCAACCTGCGCTCCGGCGACCCCTGGGTCTTCCTCGACCTCAGCGACGGCACCAGCCTGCCCGCCCTCGGCATCCAGCCCGGCCTGGCCAAGCAGCAGGCCATCCGGGACGCCCGCGCCCTGCGCGGACTCGCCGAGTCGCACGGCACCGGCAGCGACGACACCTCCGGCAACGGCTGAGCCCCTGCCCGACGCGGGGCCTTCTTGTCTACTCTGGTGGGCGGCGGCGCCCCGTGCGCCCCGCCCCGCCCGTTCCACGGCCCACCCCGGGCCCGCGGGGCCTTCCTGCGACCCAAGGAGTGACTCCCTCCAGCAATGGACGGATCGTCCGGTAATACCTGCGCCGCCCCTTCCCCGGAGGCGGCGGCCTCATGACCACCCCCCTGCTGCTCCTCGGCGCGGCCTTTCTCCTCATCCTCGCCAACGGATTCTTCGTGGCAGCCGAATTCGGGCTCGTCACCGTGGACCGGCCCGACGCCGAACGCGCCGCCGCCGAGGGCGACCGACGGGCCCGTACCGTCGTCGAAGCCCTGCGCGAACTCTCCTTCCAGCTCTCCGGCACCCAGCTCGGCATCACCATCACCTCCCTGGTGGTGGGCATGCTCGCCGAACCGGCCCTGGCCCAGCTGCTCGCCGGACCCCTCACCGCCACCGGACTGCCCGCGGGGGCCGTGTCCGGTGTCGCCGTCGTCATCGGCATGCTGCTGGCCTCCGCCGTCCAGATGGTCGTCGGTGAACTCGTGCCCAAGAACTGGGCGGTCTCCCGGCCGCTCCAGGTGGCCCGCTTCGTCGCCGGACCGCAAGCCCGCTTCGCCGCGCTCCTGCGACCGGTGATCACCCTCCTCAACGCCCTGGCCAACCGGCTGGTCCGCCTCTTCGGAGTCGAGCCCACCGACGAACTGGCCTCCGCCCGCACCCCGGGCGAACTGGTCTCCCTGGCCCGGCACTCCGCCGAGGCCGGAGCCCTGGAACAGGACACCGCCGACCTCTTCGTCCGGACCCTCTCGCTGGCCGGCCTCACCGCCCAGCACGTCATGACCCCCCGGGTGAAGGTCAGCGCCCTGCACTCCTCCGCGACCGCCGAGGACGTCCTCAACCTCACCCGCGCCACCGGCCTCTCCCGCTTCCCGGTCTACCGGGACCGGATCGACGAGGTCATCGGCATGGTCCACCTCAAGGACGCCCTCGCCGTCCCCGCCCCCGAGCGCCTGCGCACCCCGGCCGGACGGATCGCCGTCCCGCCGCTCCTGGTGCCCGGGACGCTGCCCGTGGAGCACCTGCTGCGGCGGCTGCGCCACGAACAGCCCATAGCCGTGGTCGTCGACGAGTACGGCGGCACCGCCGGGGTGGTCACCCTGGAGGACATCATCGAGGAACTCGTCGGCGAGGTCCGCGACGAGCACGACGCCGAGGGCTCCGACCGCCCCGAGCTGACCGCCGCCATCGGCGAGGACGGCCGCCCGGTGTGGGACGCCGAGGGCAGCTGCCGGGTCCACACCCTGCGCCGGAGCGGTCTGGACGTGCCCGAGGGGCCCTACGAGACCGTCGCCGGGCTCGTCGCCGGCCTGCTGGGCCGCATCCCCGCCCCCGGCGACCGGGCCGAACTCCCCGGCTGGCGGATCTCCGTCCGCCAGGTCGGCCACAACCGCGCCGAACGGGTCCGCTTCACCCAGGCGCCCGACCCGCTGCCGGAGACGGCCGCACCGGGCCTG
The DNA here is from genome assembly GCF_010548505.1 of Streptomyces sp. SID14515. Taxonomy (NCBI): domain Bacteria; kingdom Bacillati; phylum Actinomycetota; class Actinomycetes; order Kitasatosporales; family Streptomycetaceae; genus Streptomyces; species Streptomyces sp. SID14515. The sequence continues at coordinate 16,533 of NZ_JAAGMH010000128.1, forward strand.
CTGGAGGCCGCGCGATGAGCATGCTCCAACTCCTCCTCGCCGCCCTCCTGGTGCTGGCGAACGGCTTCTTCGTCGGCGCCGAGTTCGCCCTCGTCTCCGTGCGCCGCAGCCAGATCGAACCGCTGGCCGCCCAGGGCTCCGGCCGGGCCCGCACGGTCCTGCACGGCCTGGAGAACCTGCCGCAGATGATGGCCGCCGCCCAGTTCGGCATCACCGTCTGCTCCCTCACCCTCGGGGCCGTCGCCGAGCCGACCGTCGCCCACCTCCTGGAGCCGGTCTTCCACGCGGCGCACATCCCCGACGGACTTGTCCACCCCCTCGGCTTCGCCCTCGCGCTGCTGTCCGTGGTCGTCCTGCACCTGGTCATCGGCGAGATGGTCCCGAAGAACCTCGCGATGGCGGCGCCCGAGCGGACCGCGCTCTGGCTGAGCCCCGGCCTGGTCGCCTTCGCCCGGCTCTGCCGTCCGGTCACCACGGCGCTGGGCGCCTGCGCCGGTCTGGTGCTGCGGCTGTTCGGCGTCGAGCCGAAGGACGAGGTGGAGGCCGTCTTCACCAGCGAGCAGCTCAACCGGCTCGTGGAGGACTCCGGGCAGGCCGGCCTCCTCGGACCGGAGGCCGCCGAACGGCTTGAGGACGCCCTCGAACTGGGCAGCAGGCCCGTCACCGACGTCCTGCTGGAGCGGGCCTCACTGGTCACGGTCGACCCGTCCGTCACCCCGCGCCGGATCGAGGAGCTGACGGTACGCACCGGCTTCTCCCGCTTCCCGGTCTGCGCGGAGGGCGGCGGCCCCTTCATGGGTTACCTGCACGTCAAGGACGTCCTGGAGCTGGAGGACGCCGACCGGGCGGTCCCGCAGCAGATCTGGCGACCGATGGCGACCCTACGGGCCGAACTCCCGCTCGACGACGCCCTGACCGTGATGCGCCGCGCCGCCACGCATCTGGCGCAGGTCGCGGACGGATCGGGCCGGATCCTCGGTCTGGTCGCCATGGAGGACGTCCTGGAGACGCTGGTGGGGGAGGTGCGCGACCCGGCCCACCGGACGGTGTCGGTACCCCGCCGTACGGTGGACGTCCCCAGGACGCCGGAGCTCCCGGCGCCCGGGGCCCTGGTGCACTGACCTCGCCGTGACACCGCGCCGTGACACCGTGCCGGGGGCCGACGCTCCCGGCACGGTGTCACACCGCGCCCGGCCCCTGCTTGCCCCGGCCCACCGGCCCGCGCCCCGACAGCACCTCGCCGTAGGCCTGCATCAGATCCGGGAGCCGCAGCGTCGACAGGTCCTGACGGGTCAGCTCGCCCGGATAGCCGGAGAGCCGCAGATCACGGTAGGCGCAGCTCTTCTCGTACAGCGTCCGCAGGAAGCGACCGTTGCCCAGCTCGTCGATCCAGCCCTGGTCCACCACATGGCCGCTGATGGAGCGCAGCTCGTCCACCGCCTCCTCGTCCCACACGTCGTCGTTCTCGGCGGCCAGGACGCTCCCGATCGCGGTGAGTTCGAGCGGCCGGTAGCTGGGGAAGTCGACCCGGCTGGTGAAGCGGGAGGAGAGACCCGGGTTGGTGGCGAGCAGCCGGTCCATGCCTTCCGGGTAGCCCGCGAGGATGACGACGAGATGGTCCCGGTTGTCCTCGGCCCGCTTGAGGAGCACCTGAAGCGCCTCGTCGCCGTACGCGTCGCCCTTGCTGTAACCGGAGTTGGCCAGGCTGTACGCCTCGTCGACGAACAGCACCCCGCCGAGCGCCGAGTCGATGAGCTCATTGGCCTTGACCGCCGTCTGACCCAGGAACTCGCCCACCAGGTCGGACCGTTGCGCCTCGACCAGGTGGTCGCCGCCGAGCAGCCCGAGGGCGTAGAAGACCCGGCCCAGGATGCGCGCCACCGTGGTCTTGCCGGTGCCGGAGGGGCCGGAGAAGACGAAATGGCGCTTCGGCGGCTGGACGGGCAGACCCTGCTCGGCCCGCAGCCGGGCCATGTTCAACTGCGCCGAGAGCGCCTTGACCTGCCGTTTGACCGGTTCGAGACCGACCATGCGCTCCAGCTGCGCCAGCGCCTCGGCCAGCAGGGCGGGATCGCTGGGCCCGGCCGGGAAGGGCGGCGGCTTGCGGGTTTTGGTGCGGCGGGCGCCCTCGACGGGCACGGTCGGGCCGGGCACCGGATCATCGCCGAGCAGCCCCGCCTCGCCCACTGCCCAGGACTCGCGCCCGTCCGCCAGATCGGTGCCGAGCGGCGCGTCGCCCTCCGGCTGCGCCTCCGCCCCCGGGACCCCCGCACCGAAACCGGTCAGGGTCACCGCGGCCAGATCCGCCGACTCGTCGTACCCGTCGCCCTCCACAAGCGCGGCGAGCCGGGCGGAGGTGTCCATGAACGCCGGATCGGCCCGGTGCACCGCCCGGTACAGCGGCAGGGCGGCCGCACTGCGCCCGGTGCCCTCGTGGGCCCGCGCCAGCCAGTAGCGCAGCTCCTTGCGCTGCGGCTGCTCGCTGCGGCAGCGCATCAGCGCGGCCGACAGCAGCGGCTCCGCCTGCCCGAACATCTCCAGCCGCACCCGCGCCATCCCGCCGAACAGACCCGCCTCGATGCCCAGCATCGGATCGTCGACGAGCTGCTCGGTGCAGCGCACCAACTGCTCCCAGTCCTTGACCAGATACGAGCGGCAGGCGTGCAGGAACCGCACCTGCGGATCCGCGTCCACCGGCGGCAGTCCGGCCAACGCCCGGTCCAGCTCGGGCACATGGCGTCCGTCCAGCCAGTGCGAGGCGTGCGCCAGCAGCAGATCGCGCGGGCTCTCCAGCACCGGCTGCACCCACCAGCCCAGCCAGTACCAGGAGTTGAGCGTACGGCGGTGGCGTGCGCGCTGTTCGCCGAAGCGGTCGCGGTGCCGGTACATGCGTAACAGGGCCGTGGTGGTGTCGATGCGCAGCGCGTGGAGGCCGAGCCAGCCGTCCGCCATGCCCGGATCGAACCGCACCGCGGCTCTGAACTCCTCCTCGGCCTGCGGGTAGGCGCCCATCGTGTAGGCGTCCATGCCACGCAGCCAGGCGAGGTCGGCAGGGGCTCCAGCGCCCTGTGTGCCGATGTCCATCAGGTCCCCCACAAACCGTGCCCCCAGGATGTCCCGCCCGCACAGCATGCCCACCGGAGCGTGCTGAATCACGGCGTGGAGGAAGGGAATTGACCACACCGAGCTGCATCGTACCCGCGCACGGGGAGGTGTCCGCTCGATGACCGGCCTTCGGGGGGCGGTGACCGAGGGTGAGTGAATCGCTCTGTGTGGTCGCCGGGGCGGCGGTGGGAGCACAGGGCGAAGCCCCCGATCACGGGGGAACAACCGGGGGCTTCGCGTCTGCGGGGGCTCCGAAAAGCCGCACAATGAGAACGTAAGACCAGTAAGGGCCCTCGGTCAAGCAGAGTTGGGGCACTTCCGGGCCGATTTCCGACTGCTCAGTATGGCGGGGCCTCCTGGCTACCGTGGGTGACGGTACGGTTCGCTCCCGCTGTCGCGCGGGGCCCCGGCAGCCACGCGTACCCCTCCGGCAACTGGCGTACCAGCGCGTCGGCGTGAGGCCGTGACGGATCTTCGGCGAAATGCCGTTCCTCGGCGAGCGTCCACCCGTCCCAGAACCCGGTGAGCCCGTCGCCGTCCCGGCGCCGGCCCCGCTCCCAGGACGTCTCCCGCTCCAGCTCCATCCAGCACAGCGCCGCCAGCCACGGACGCACCTCCCGGCGACCCGCGCCGACCCCCTCCACCAGCACCACCGGGGCCGGCTCCAGGGTCCGCGCCGGGCCGAAGCGGCGCTCCACCCAGTCGTACGGGGCATAGCGGGCGCTCTCACCGCGCGAGAGCGGCAGGAACACCTGCTCCAGCAGCCGCCCCGTCCAGCCGAACAGCTCCTCGTGCGTGGCGAGATCGTCCAGATGGAGGACCGGCGCACCGCCCAGCGCCGCCGCGAGCCGGGCGGCGAAGGTGCTCTTGCCCGAACCGGCGTGACCGTCGACCGCCACGAGCCGGACCGGTCCGCAGGAAGGGGGCAGTGAGCGCAGGTCATCGGCGTGGCGGGCCAGGTCGTCCATGGCTCCAGGGTACGTTCCGGCACGGAGCCGCCCCGGGCAGTGCCTCGAACCGTCGCAGGTCACGCCAGTGGTCCAGACCCATATTGGTCCGTCGGCGGTTGCCGAACCGCTGGCCCGATCCGGCCCGGAACCGGGATAGTTGGCGCACCGAACGGCACCCGCAGACCACCTTCCGCATCCGACCGGGGGTCACGACCATGACCAGTCCGACTTCGCGCAGAACCGTTCTGACCGCCGCGCTCGCGGCGGCGGCAGGCGCCGGCACGGTGGCCTCCGCCCCGTCCGCGACGGCCGCCGCGTCCTCGTCCACCGCCCCGTCCTCGCCCGCCGGCTCCGCCGCCGCCCCGAAGGTCCTCGTGGACAACCGCTTCTGGCACACCTACACCGACTGGCGCTGCGGCACGGGCGACGGCACCCGGGTGCTCCCCGGCGCCCGCCCCGGCCTGGTGATCGCCACCCCGGCCGGCCGCACCGACTACACCGACCCGCACACCGGTACGACGGCCGCCTGGGACTACGCCACCTGGACCTCCTCCGTCCACCGCTCCGCCGTCCCCGCCACCGAGGTGATCGCCTCCTGGAACGCCCGCACCCCGGCCGGCACCTGGATCCAGGTCGAGCTGAGCGGCGCCTACGCGGACGGCACCGCGACCCCCTGGTTCGTGATGGGCCGCTGGGCGGCGGGCGACGGCGACATCCGCCGTACGTCCGTCGACGGCCAGGGCGACCCGCACAGCTCCGTGTGGACGGACACCCTCTCGGTGGACGACCCGGCGAGCGGCGTGCGCCTGGTCTCCTACCGGCTGCGGCTCACCCTCCACCGCACCCCGGGCAGCCGTCTCACCCCGACCGTCTGGCGGGTCGGCGCGATGGCCTCCGACGTGCCCGACCGCTTCACCGTGCCCGCGACCACCCCCGCGCTCGCCCGCGAACTGCCCGTGCCCCGCTACTCGCAGAACATCCACATCGGGCAGTACCCCGAGTACGACAACGGCGGCGAGGCGTGGTGCAGCCCCACCTCCTCGCAGATGATCATCGAGTACTGGGGCCGCCGCCCCACCGCGGAGGACCTCGCCTGGGTCAAGCCCGGCCTGCCCGACCCCCAGGTCTGCCACGCCGCCCGCAACACCTACGACTACGAGTACGGGGGCTGCGGCAACTGGCCGTTCAACGCCGCCTACGCCGCCACGTACCGCGACATGAACGCCGTCGTCACCCGGCTCGGCTCGCTCACCGACGTGGAGCGGCTGATCCGCGCCGGAATCCCGGTCATCACCTCGCAGTCCTTCCTGAAGGAGGAACTGACCGGCGCCGGATACGGCACGTCGGGCCACCTGATGACGGTCATCGGCTTCACCCCCGAGGGCGACGTCATCGCCAACGACCCGGCCTCGCCCGACAACGACGCGGTACGCCGCGTCTACCGGCGGCGCGAATGGGAGAACATCTGGCTCCGCACCAAGCGCTACGACGCGAACGGTCAGGTCAGAAGCGGCACGGGCGGGGTGTGCTACGTCTACTGGCCGGCCCGCCCGACCCCCTCCCAGCAGCGGGTCCTGCGGTCGCTCGGTCTGGTGTGAGCAGGCGCGGAGCCGCTTGAGCTCCGCGCGCCCGTGAGGAAGCGGAAAAGTTGCCCGGGACGCTTCGGCGTTCCGGGCAACGCGCGTTCCGGGCACCGTGACCGCCGCGTCCGGAACGCATCCGCGACCGGCGGATGTCACTTTCCGTGGAAACCCGCGAAGCGCTTTGTGGCGTGGTGCGGCCGAACGCGTCAGGCCGGCGTCAAGGATTTCCGGTCCTCGTATGGAGCCCGTCAAAGCGGCTTACCCGGGGACCGAAACCGAGGTTTGCTCATCTCGGCCACCGGGCCGATTTCCCTTCCCCACGTCAATCAGGAGCTCGCGATGGCCGATCTGGCCTTCGTCGTCACCACGGTCGCGGTATTCGCGCTGGTGGCAATCATCGCCCGAGGGGTGACCAAGCTGTGACCGCCGAGAATGTCGTCGGCCTCGTCGTGGCCGTCTCCCTCATCGGGTATCTCGTTCTGGCTCTCCTTTACCCGGAGAGGTTCTGAGTTCTGATATGAGTTCCCAGATCGCTGGTGTACTCCAACTGCTCGCCCTGATCGTCGCCCTCGCGCTGGCATATCGCCCGCTGGGCGATTACATGGCCACGGTCTACTCCTCCGAGAAGAACTACACACCGGAGAAGTGGATATACAAGGTCATCGGCGCCCATCCGGCCGCCGAAATGCGTTGGCCCGCCTATCTGCGCGCCGTGCTCGCCTTATCGGCGGTGAGTGTCCTTTTCCTGTATCTGCTGCAACGGGTACAGGGCTCGCTGCCCGGTTCGCTCGGCTTCTCCTCCATCGACCCGGACCAGGCGTTCAACACCGCCGCGTCCTTCGTCGCCAACACCAACTGGCAGTCCTACTACGGCGAACAGGCGATGGGCCACGTCGTACAGACCGGCGGCCTCGCGGTGCAGAACTTCCTGTCCGCCGCCGTCGGCATGGCCGTCGCGGTGGCGCTCGTACGCGGCTTCGCCCGGTCCCGTACCGGCGAACTCGGCAACTTCTGGGCCGACCTCGTGCGCGGCACCGTCCGCGTCCTGATCCCGATCTCGGTGATCGGCGCGATCGTGCTGGTCGCCTGCGGAGCGATCCAGAACTTCTCCGGCATCCACCAGGTCGGACAGTTCACGGGCGGTACCCAGGAATGGAACGGCGGCGCGGTCGCCTCCCAGGAGGCCATCAAGGAGCTCGGCACCAACGGCGGCGGCTACTTCAACGCCAACTCCGCCCACCCCTTCGAGAACCCGAACCCCCTCTCCAATCTCTTCGAGATCTTCCTCATCCTGCTGATCCCGTTCGCACTGACGCGGACCTTCGGCCGGATGGTCGGTTCGCTGAAGCAGGGGTACGCGATCCTCGGCGCGATGGCCGTCGTCTGGATCGGCTTCACGGCCCTGATGATGTGGACCGAGTTCGCCCACCGGGGCCCGGCGTTCGAGATCGCGGGCGGGGCCATGGAGGGCAAGGAGACCCGCTTCGGGATCGCCGGCTCGTCGATCTTCGCGGTCGCCACGACACTGACCTCGACCGGCGCGGTGAACTCCTTCCACTCCTCGTACACCGGCTTCGGCGGCGGCATCACGATGCTCGGCATGCAGCTCGGCGAGATCGCCCCCGGCGGCGTCGGCTCCGGCCTCTACGGCATGCTGATCATGGCGGTCATCGCGGTGTTCATCGCCGGACTGATGGTCGGGCGCACCCCGGAGTACCTCGGCAAGAAGATCGGCACCCGCCAGATCACGTTCGCGGCCTGCTACCTCCTCGTCACCCCGGCGCTCGTGCTCGGCTTCACCGCGGTCGCGATGGCCCTGCCGACCCCCGCCGACTCGATGACGAACTCCGGCGCGCACGGCTTCTCCGAGATCCTGTACGCCTACACCTCCGGCGCCAACAACAACGGCTCCGCCTTCGCCGGGCTGGGCGCCGACACCCAGTGGTTCAACACCACCATCGGCATCGCCATGCTGCTCGGCCGCTTCCTCCCGATCGTCTTCGTGCTGGCTCTCGCCGGCTCGCTCGCCGAGCAGAAGCCCGTACCCGAGACCGCGGGCACGCTGCGCACCGACAAGCCGCTCTACACGGGACTGCTCGTCGGCACGATCCTCATCGTCACCGGACTCACCTACTTCCCCGCCCTCGCGCTGGGGCCGCTCGCCGAAGGGCTCGCCTCATGAGCACCGTCACCCCCGTCCGCGCTCCCCACGGAGACCTGCCGCCCACCGGTGGCCGAGGAACAGCCCACCGTGTCGGCACCGGATTCTTCGACCCCCAGCAGCTCCTGAGGTCCCTCCCGGACGCGCTGCGCAAGCTCGACCCGCGCGTGATGATCAAGTCGCCGGTGATGTTCGTCGTCCTGGTCGGCTCGGTGGTCACCACCGTGCTGGCCCTCACGGATCCGACCGACCGGTTCGGCTGGGCGATCACCGCCTGGCTCTGGCTGACCACGCTCTTCGCCAATCTGGCGGAGGCGGTGGCGGAGGGCCGGGGCAAGGCCCAGGCCGACACGCTGCGCCAGGCCAGGACCGACACCGTCGCGCGCCGGGTCGTCGGCGCGCACGAGGAGCGGGTCGCCGGAACGGAACTGCGCGTCGGGGACCTGGTGGTCTGCGAGGCCGGAGACATCATCCCCGGCGACGGGGACGTCGTCGAGGGCGTCGCCTCCGTCGACGAGTCCGCGATCACCGGCGAGTCCGCCCCCGTCATCCGCGAGTCCGGCGGCGACCGTTCGGCCGTCACCGGCGGTACGCAGGTGCTGTCCGACCGCGTCGTCATCAGGATCACCGCCAGGCCGGGCGAGACCTTCATCGACCGCATGATCAGCCTGGTGGAGGGTGCGGCCCGGCAGAAGACGCCCAACGAGATCGCCCTGAACATCCTGCTGGCGTCCCTCACGATCGTCTTCCTGCTGGCCGTCGTCACCCTGAAGCCGTTCGCGATCTACGCGGGCGCGGACGACCAGACCTCGCTGATCGTGCTCGCGGCCCTGCTGGTGTGCCTGATCCCCACCACGATCGGGGCGCTGCTGTCCGCCATCGGTATCGCCGGGATGGACCGCCTCGTCCAGCGCAACGTCCTGGCCATGTCGGGCCGCGCTGTCGAGGCGGCGGGTGACGTATCGACCCTGCTCCTCGACAAGACCGGCACGATCACCCTCGGCAACCGCCAGGCGGCCGCGTTCGTCCCGGTCGAGGGCGTGACGGAAGCCGAACTCGCCGACGCCGCCCAGCTCTCCTCGCTCGCCGACGAGACGCCGGAGGGCCGGTCGATCGTCGTGCTGGCCAAGGAGGCGCACGGGCTGCGCGAACGGGACCGGGGGGAGCTCGCCGACGCCGAGTGGGTCGCGTTCACCGCACAGACCCGGATGTCGGGCGTCGACCTGGCCGGGCGGAAGGTCCGCAAGGGCGCGACCGGCGCGGTCGCGGCCTGGGTGAGGGAGCGGGGCGGGAGCGCGTCCGAGGACGCGCGGGCGCTCACCGACCGGATCTCCCAGGCCGGTGGCACGCCGCTGCTGGTGGCGGTGGAAGATGCTCGCGGCGCACGCGTCCTCGGCGTCGTCCACCTCAAGGACGTGGTGAAGGAGGGCATGCGGGAGCGGTTCGACGAGCTGCGCCGGATGGGCATCCGTACGGTCATGATCACGGGCGACAACCCGCTGACCGCGAAGGCGATCGCCGACGAGGCCGGGGTCGACGACTTCCTGGCCGAGGCGACGCCCGAGGACAAGATGGCCCTCATCAAGCGGGAACAGGCGGGCGGCAAGCTCGTCGCGATGACCGGCGACGGCACCAACGACGCCCCCGCCCTGGCCCAGGCCGACGTCGGCGTCGCGATGAACACCGGCACCTCGGCCGCCAAGGAGGCCGGGAACATGGTCGACCTCGACTCCAACCCCACCAAACTCATCGAGATCGTCGAGATCGGCAAGCAACTCCTCATCACCCGAGGCGCGTTGACGACGTTCTCCATCGCCAACGACGTCGCGAAGTACTTCGCGATCATCCCCGCCATGTTCGCCGTGGCCTACCCGTCGCTGGACCGGCTGAACATCATGGGGCTCGCCTCGCCCGAGTCCGCGATCCTGTCCGCCGTCATCTTCAACGCGCTGATCATCGTGGCCCTGGTGCCGCTCGCCCTCAAAGGCGTCCGCTACCGGCCCGCGAGCGCCGACCGGATGCTGCGCCGCAACCTCGGCCTCTACGGACTCGGCGGCCTCGTCGCTCCGTTCATCGGCATCAAGCTCATCGACCTGCTCCTCTCCCTCATCCCCGGAATCGGCTGATCCGCCATGACCCACCATGCCGTCAGCGGCACCGCACGCCTGCTCGGGGCAGGGCTCCGCGCCCTGCTCGTCCTGACCCTCGTCTGCGGAGTGATCTACCCGCTCGCCGTGACCGGCGTCGCCCAGGCCCTGTTCAGCGACAAGGCCAACGGCTCCGAGGTCGAGGACCGCAGCGGGCAGGTCGTCGGCTCCTCCCTCATCGGCCAGCGGTACGACCTCCCGATGAAGGAGGGCGAGGAGTCGCCCGCCCCGGACCTGAAGTGGTTCCAGCCACGCCCCTCCAACGGCCTCGGCAGCAACAGCGTCAACACCCGGTACTCCCTGATCCTCTCCGGCGCCACCAACCGCTCCGGCGACAACGAGGAGTTGATCCGGTGGGTGAAGGACGCCAAGGCGGCCGTGGTGAAGGACAACTCCACCGCCACGTACGAGGTCGAGCCCGCCGATGTGCCGGCCGACGCCGTCACCTCGTCCGGCTCCGGCCTGGACCCGGACATCTCACCCGCGTACGCGAAGCTCCAGGTCCACCGGGTCGCCGAGCGGAACGGACTCGACGTCAAGGAGGTCGAGGGCCTGGTCGCCGACCACACCACCGGCCGGCTCCTCGGCTTCATGGGTGAGCCCCGGGTGAACGTCCTGGAGCTGAACACCGCACTCAGGAGCCTGACCCGGGGCTGAGAGCGCGCAGCCCGAGGGCGAGGCGCGCTACCCGGTCGCGTGCGCCCAGTGGCGGGACCCGCCACATGCGCGCCCGGGGGCCTTCGGTGGGGTGGGGACGCAGGTCGGCGCCCCCCACCCCACCGACGCGTCAGGCGGTACGTCGTCGGCGTACCGCCCCCACCACCGCGTCGACCACCAGGAACCCGGCCAGCGTCACCCCCAGGACCGGCAACGCCCAGCCCAGCGCGGCCACGGCCGGGATGCCCAGGACGAGGGCCGGCAGCGGAATCCGCCGCCACGCCCCGCGCTCCGGGGCCCTGCCGACCGGTGCGGACCGGTCGTCCCGGGTGGGCCGCCGCTGCCACCACATGCGGTAGCCCCAGACGATCACCGCGGTCAGGCCGAGCGCCAGGAGCGCCAGCGCGATCTGGTTGACGACGCCGAACAGCACGCCCATGTGGCCCTGCACGCCCAGCTTGCTGAGCTTGTTCAGCGCCGGGTGGTCGGCCCAGCGGGTGCGCGAGGTGATCTCGCCGCTCGTCGTGTCCACGGCCACCCGGTCGTAATGCACCGGCCAGGTGTTGTCGGTCTGCGCCACGACCCACGCGCTCGACGCGTCCGCCGGAGGCGTCACCTCCACGATCCCGCCGAGGCCCGCGCCCCTGGCCGCCGCGAGAGCCGCATCGAAGTCCGCCGGGTCGGCGTCGGCCGCCGTGCCCCCGGAACCGCCGTGTCCGGCGTGCTCCGAGTGGTCCTCGGCGGGGGCATCGGCGCCGGGCAGCGCCGTGTCCAGGGCCGGGGCGTTGCCGTTGGCCGCGTCCAGCAGCCGCCCGAAGCGCTCGCCGCCGTACTGCGACCACGTGAGGCCGGTGGCGCTCAGGAACAGCAGGCCCAGCGCCAGCCACACCCCGGTCGCCGCGTGCCGGCTCCGGGTCCGCCGCACCCCCTTGGCCGTACGGTCCGGAAGCAGCACGCCCCGGGCCGACTTCGCACGCCGGCCCCGGGCGCGCCCGAGCCACAGGACGAGGCCGCCCACGACGGCCACCCACAGCCAGCTCGCGGCGACCTCGGAGTACAGGCGGCCGGTGTCGCCCAGGTGCAGATTGCGGTGCAGGTCGTCGAGCCAGGTGGTGAGCGGCGTCGACCCGAACCAGGTCGTCAACTCGCCCCGCACCTCGGCGGTGTACGGGTCGACGAAGACCGTGCGCTGGTTCTCGCCCAGCTCCGGCACCGCGAGCACCACCCGGGTGGTGTCCTCGGGGCCCGGCGGTGTGATCACCGAGGCCAGTGTGCCCTCGGGGTACGCGGACCGCGCCGCGGCGATCTGCTCGGACAGCGGGCGCACCTCGTCGCCGACCCGCTCGACCCGCAGCTGGTCGCCGTAGACGAGCCGGTCGAGCTGGGGCGTCAGGGTGTAGGCCAGCCCGGTCAGCGCGGCCACCAGCAGGAAGGGGGCGACGAGCACCCCGGCGTAGAAGTGCAGCCGGACCAGGAGATGCCGGACCTCCGCCCAGGAGCGGGCCTGGCTCCGCGCCGGTCTCTCTGCCGGGGTGTCGGTCCGGGTGTCGGTCGGATCGTGGTCGTGTTGCGTTATGTGTTCGGTTCTGTGGGACATGGGTGCTCCTCGGAGGGCGGACGGTGGCGGACGCGCGCCCGACGCCTCCCGCACGCATGCCTGATGGACGCCGGGTCGCTTCCGGCGTCGACGGCTGGTGCGGGGGAGGTCAGGCGGGGGCCACCGAAGGCGGCCCGCGCCGGGACCGGGACCGGGCGAGGAGCGCCCCGAACCGGATCCGCGCCACCACCGGCGGCGCCGGGCGCGGCCGGGGCGGGCAGGGCAGCGAGGAGGCCCACCGGAGGACGATCAGCGGGGCGACCAGGGCCGCGAGGCGCCGCAGGACCCGCTCCCCGTACAGCACGCACAGGGCCGTCCCGAGCGTCGCCGCCGCGTGGGCCCCGGTCATCCCGGCGTCCATGGCGTGCCCGCCGCCCGCGTCCATGCCGGGGCCCGCGGCCGGGCCGGGCATGTGGTGCGCGTGACCGGCCGGCATCCCGGGGTGCGGAGCCCCGCCGGGGACGGGAGGAAGTGGAACGCGTTGTGCAGGGCGAACTGCGTAGCGCCGAGCACCAGGACCACGAGGTCGAAGCGGTGCCGTCGGCCGCCCAGGAGCAGCGCTCCCTGCACGGTCAGGGCGAGGAGCAGGAGGCCGAGCACCCCCGCGCCGGGCAGGCGTCCGCCCGCCGCGACATGGCTTACGGCACCGAGCACCAGGCATGCCGAACCGCAGAGCAGGCCCCTGGCCGCTCGCCTCGGCAGGCCGCCCGGTGCACGCATGGGCTCAAGGTAGCCAGCCGCCCGACGAGGCTCGGCGGCGGGCTCGGTACCGCGGTCTCTTCCCATGGGGCAGTAGTCGGCCGAGTGGCTGAAATGGTTCCCACGGGTGTCCTGATTCTTTCCGCGCGTGCCCTGAACCGAGAATCGGCCCGGACCCGGTGTGGCGTCGCCCACAGCGCGCCCCGCCCGTGCCCTCGGCTCCGGTGGCCCATTTCCGTACCGTTGCGCGGGAGCCGGACGCCCGTGGACGCCTCGGCCGCATCGGACCGTGACCGGGATCTCGTTCTGTACGGCCCGGGGCGCTGGCACTCTGGTCGGGTCACGGGGGACCCAGCCCACGCCGTACGAAGAGCGAGACGCCATGACCGCGACCACCGCCGCAGGAAACGCCCACCACGCCCGCCGCGCGCGCACCGGCGGCCCCGAGGACGGCTCGAAGCTGATGGAGCACATCGCCGGCTGGGCCTTCGTGGTCGTGTTCGCGATGCTGGTCACCCAGCTCGGTCTGCTGTGACGGCCTGAGGGCCGCGGGAGGCGACGGCGCACGAAAGGGCGGGGCGCCCGCCCGGCACCCCGCCCGTGGTGTTCGTCTGCCCCGTGAGAGCCGGTCGACCGGAGAGTCAGCTGATCGCCTTGATCAGCTCGCCGTTCCCGGTGTCACCGCTCAGCTCCCAGAAGAACGTGCCGCCGAGGCCCTGCTCGTTCTTGTAGGTCATCTTGGTGCCGATGGTCTCCGGGGTGTCGTAGCTCCACCAGTTGTTCCCGCAGTGGGCGTACGCCGTGCCGGCCACCGTGCCCGTGGCGGGGCAGCTGCCCTTGAGGACCTTGTAGTCCTCGATGCCGGGCTCGTAGGTGCCCGCCGCCGCACCGGTGGCGCTGCCGCCCGGCTCGGACTGCGTCACGCCGGTCCAGCCGCGGCCGTAGAAGCCGATGCCCAGCAGCAGCTTCTCCGACGGGATGCCCAGCGACTTCAGCTTGGAGATCGCGGCGTCGGAGTTGAAGCCCTCCGTCGGGATGCCCGGGTAGGACGTCAGCGGGGAGTGCGGGGCCGTCGGGCCCTGCGCCGCGAAGGCGCCGAAGAAGTCGTATGTCATCGGCAGGTACCAGTCGAGGTGTTGCGCCGCCCCCGCGTAGTCCACCGCGTCGATCTTGCCGCCGTCGGAGCCGTCCGCCGTGATCGCCGAGGTGATCAGGTTGTCGTCCCCGAAGGACTTGCGCAGCTCGCCCAGCAGGTTGCCGTAGGCGTCGCGGCCGCTGGTGTCACAGGTGAGACCGCAGGCGTTGGGGTACTCCCAGTCGATGTCGATGCCGTCGAAGACATCGGCCCAACGGGGGTCCTCCACCAGGTCGTAGCAGGACTTCGCGAACGCGGCCGGGTTCTGCGCGGCCTCACCGAAGCCGCCGGACCAGCTCCAGCCGCCGAAGGACCAGAGGATCTTCAGATCGGGGTGGAGCTCCTTCAGCTTGCGCAACTGGTTGAAGTTGCCGCGCAGTTCCTGGTCCCAGGTGTCGGCGACCCCGTCGACCGACTCCTCGGCGGTGTAGGCCTTCTCGTAGTCGGCGTAGGAGTCGCCGATCTGGCACTTGCCGCCCGTCACATTGCCGAAGGCGTAGTTGATGTGGGTGAGCTTGTCTGCGGAACCCGACGTCACGATGTTCTTGACGTGGTAATTGCGGTCGTACGTACCCCAGTTGGTGAAGTATCCGATCACCTTGTCGCCCGCCGCCGTGGGGGCGGCCTCGGCGGCGGCAGGGGCCGCGGCCGGCTGTGCGGCGGGGGCCGCGCCGGCCGGGGACATACCGGCGACGCCGAGCAGGGTGGCGCCGAGGGCCGCCGTACAGGCGGCCGCGGCGAGCGCCCGGAGCCGGGCGCGGGGACGGTGCAGCTTGAGCATCGTGGCTCCTCGTGGGGGAGGGCTGGTGCGTGGGGGGTGCGGGTCGAGCGCCGGGCAGCTGCGCCCGGTTTGACATGAACGCGTTAGGCGTTCGGTGGAACCGTAGAAGGACTAGACCAGTTGGGTCAATGGTTCGGACCAATTCGCTGATCTCCCGGCGGCCTTCCATGCCGTCCGACCTGCCCGTCGCCCCGTGACGGGAGGCAGCCGATCGGGCATACTCAACCCGCCACAGCCGATGACCGCGCCACCCGTGACCCGGGAGGGCAGGATCGGCGGGGCAGTCTGTTTTTCCCGGGTCACTTCCGGGAGATCACCCGGCGGCGCCTCTCACACCCCGAGCGCGCGACCGTCGCAACGCCCGACAGGGAGGAGAGCGCCGTCATGTCCGACCGTGCCCCGCAGCCGGTGGAACGCCGTCTGCCCACCGAGGAGTCCCGGCAGCTCGTCGCGCTCGTCCGCGACATCGCGTCGAAGGAGATCGCTCCCCGGGCGGCCGAGGAGGAGGACGCGGGCGTCTTCCCGCGCGAGGTCTTCACCCTCCTGTCCGAGGCCGGACTCCTGGGACTCCCGTACGACTCCGCCCACGGCGGCGGCGACCAGCCCTACGAGGTCTACCTCCAGGTGCTGGAAGAGCTGGCCGCCGCCCGGCTCACCGTCGGACTCGGCGTCAGCGTCCACTCCCTCGCCTGTCACGCCCTCGCCGGATACGGCACCGACGAGCAGCGCGCTGCGCACCTGTCGGCGATGCTCACCGGCGGCCTGCTGGGCGCCTACTGCCTCTCCGAGCCCGCCTCCGGCTCCGACGCCGCCTCGCTGCGCACCAAGGCCGTACGGGACGGGGACGACTGGGTCGTCACCGGCACCAAGGCCTGGATCACCCACGGCGGCGTCGCCGACTTCTACACCGTCCTCGCCCGCACCGGCGTCGAGGGCCCCCGCGGCATCACCGCCTTCCTCGTCCCCGGCGACGCCGAGGGGCTGAACGCGGCGCTCCCCGAGAAGAAGATGGGGATGAAGGGCTCGCCCACGGCCCAGCTCCACTTCGACGGCGTACGGGTCGGCGACGACCGGCGCATCGGCGAGAAGGGCCAGGGCTTCGCCATCGCCCTGTCCGCGCTCGACTCCGGGCGCCTCGGCATCGCCGCCTGCGCGATCGGGGTCGCCCAGGCGGCCCTGGACGAGGCCGTCCGGTACGCCACCGACCGGCGTCAGTTCGGCCGTCCCATCGCGGACTTCCAGGGGCTGCGGTTCATGCTCGCCGACATGGCCACCCAGATCGAGGCCGGCCGGGCGCTCTATCTGGAGGCGGCCCGGCTGCGCGACGCGGGGGAGCCCTTCTCCCGGCAGGCCGCCATGGCGAAGCTGTTCTGCACGGACGCGGCCATGCGGGTGACCACCGACGCCGTCCAGGTGCTCGGCGGCTACGGCTACACGCTCGACTTCCCGGTCGAACGGCTGATGCGCGAGGCGAAGGTGCTCCAGATCGTGGAGGGCACCAATCAGATCCAGCGCATGGTCATCGCGCGCCACCTCGCGGGTCCCGAGACGCGCTGAACCGCAACGGCGCCTCGGGCCACGGGGGCAGTGCCGCGGCCTGGCTCCACTCCGGGTCGCGGCGGCCCGGCACGGTCCGGCCCGCGCTCTCCCACTGTCTGAGCAGCGCGCTGTAGATCGGCGGGTCCGCGGGGGAGCCCATGGGCGAGGCTCCGGTGGAGCGGGGCAGCGGCTGTGCGGGCGTACCCGGCTGCGGAACCGATTCTTCGGGGGCGGGTGCGGCGAGCCGGCGGCGACCCGAACCGACTGTTGATTGCAGCGTGGTCATACGGGGCCAACGCGGCAGGGCGGGCCGGGGTCACTGCCATGCCGATTCGAGCGCCCGTTCGCGGGGGCCCGCACTCGCGCCGGCGGCCGTGGACGCGGAACCGCGAGCACCACGGCGGCCGGGCCGTCGTGGTGCCGGGCGTCGCGTACGGCGAACGGGTCAGGCGGCCTCGCGCCGCATCCGCGGCACCCGCAGCGGACGGGAGCCGGGGCCTCCGGCGTGCGAGAAGGGCTGCATCCGCCAGTCGAGCCCCTGGGGGAGCGTCAGCAGCAGCCCGGTCTCCTGCTCCTGGAGCTCCAGCGTCTCGTCCGCGGGCCGGGCGTCGCTCACGCCGCGCCCGGTTCCGGAGCAGACGGTGAGGACGAAGGGGTTCCACGGCGTGGGGCACCGGGCGTGCTCCGGCAGGACGTCCTCGTCGGCCAGCAGCGCGATGGGCTGGGCGCAGTCCGGGCAGACCACCCGGACCATCTCGAACATGTCGTACGCGTCGGCGGTACCGTCGTCGTCCGGATCGACAGGCTCCGGTTCGGTACGTCCGGTGAGCTTCAGGCTCTGCATGGAAATTCCCCCCTCGGGTGGGCCGACAAGGCGCCACGGCCTCGACCACAGCAAGCACTTCCCGTCGCGCGTGGCCGATAACCGTGAGGCGGCCCGCTACCGACCCGTAAACCTGTGGCATTCGTCACATGCCGCCCGCAGGTGCCGTTCCGTGACCCGCGCGACTGTGCCGAGGGGCTCCCTGGGCCATAGGTTGATCCGCATGGAGGAGCTGGACCGTCAGATCGTTGAGTTGCTCGTCAAGGACGGGCGGATGAGCTACACCGACCTGGGCAAGGCCACGGGCCTGTCCACCTCGGCGGTTCATCAGCGCGTCCGTCGACTGGAGCAGCGCGGGGTGATCCGCGGCTATGCCGCGGTCGTCGACCCCGAGGCCGTCGGGCTGCCCCTCACCGCGTTCATCTCGGTGAAGCCGTTCGACCCGAGCGCACCCGACGACATCGCCGAACGGCTCGCCGGGGTGCCCGAACTGGAGGCCTGCCACAGCGTCGCCGGTGACGAGAACTACATCCTCAAGGTGCGGGTCGCGACCCCGCTGGAGCTGGAACACCTGCTCACCCGGATCCGTACGCTCGCCGGTGTGTCCACCCGGACCACCGTCGTCCTGTCCACCCCGTACGAGGCCCGGCCCCCGCGCATCTGAGCGGCAGGACACGCCCCAGCCCGCTACGGAGGGGGTCGGGGACCGGCCCGCGGCCCGCAGGCGCGAGACTGGTCCCATGAGCCAGAGCACCGCCCCCCAGAGCGCCCCCGAACACCGCACCGTGCTGTTGCGCGGCGGAGACGTCCACAGCCCCGCCGACCCGTTCGCCACCGCGATGGTCGTCGAACGCGGGCATGTCGCCTGGGTGGGGTCCGAGGGGGCCGCCGACGCCTTCGCGAGCGGCGTCGACGAGGTGGTCGACCTCGAAGGGGCCCTGGTCACCCCGGCGTTCACCGACGCGCATGTGCACACCACCGCCACCGGCCTGGCCCTGACGGGGCTCGACCTCTCCGCCGCCCGGACGCTCGCCGAGGCCCTCGACCTCGTCCGTGCGTTCGCGAACCGGCACGCCGCGGGCGACGTCCTGCTCGGCCACGGCTGGGACGCCGCCCGCTGGCCCGAGCGGCGCCACCCCTCGCGCGCCGAGCTCGACGAGGCGGCCGGCGGCCGGGCCCTGTACCTGCCGCGGATCGACGTGCACTCCGCGGTCGTCACGACGGCTCTGCTGGACCTCGTCCCCGGCGTCACCGCGATGGCCGGATACCACCCGGACGCGCCGCTGACCGGCGACGCCCACCACGCCGTACGGGCCGCCGCCCACGGCGCGCTGTCGTCCGCCCAGCGGACCGCCGCCCAGCGCGCCGCCCTCGACCACGCCGCCTCCCTCGGCATCGGCAGCGTGCACGAGTGCGGCGGGCCCGAGATCTCCGACGAGGAGGACTTCACCGGTCTCCTCGCCCTCGCCGCCGAGCATCCCGGGCCGCGCGTCTTCGGCCTCTGGGCCGAGGAGATCGCGGACGAGAAGGACGCCCGGCGCATCCGCGAACTGGGCGCGATCGGCGCCGCCGGCGACCTGTTCGTCGACGGCTCCCTCGGCTCGCACACCGCCTGTCTGCACCAGCCCTACGCGGACGCCCCGCACACCGGAACCGCCCATCTGGACGCCGCCCGCATCGCCGCCCATGTCGCCGCCTGCACCGAGGCGGGCCTCCAGGCGGGCTTCCACGCCATCGGCGACGCCGCGGTCACCGCCGTCGTGGACGGGATCAGGGCCGCCGCCGGGACACTGGGCCTCGACCGGATCCGGGCCGCCCGCCACCGCGTCGAACACGCCGAGATGCTCACCCCCGAGACCATCGCCGCCTTCGCCGAACTGGGCCTCACCGCCTCCGTCCAGCCCGCCTTCGACGCCGCCTGGGGCGGCCCGGAGGGGATGTACGCCGAGCGCCTGGGCGCGGAGCGGGCCGCCGGCCTCAACCCGTACGCGGCACTGCTGCGCACCGGAGTGCCGCTGGCCTTCGGCTCCGACAGCCCGGTCACCCCGCTCGACCCCTGGGGCACCGTCCGGGCCGCCGCCCACCACCGCACCCCGGAGCACCGCATCTCGGTCCGCGCCGGGTTCACCGCGCACACCCGGGGCGGCTGGCGGGCCGTGGGCCGCGACGACGCGGGCCTCCTGGTGCCCGGCGCCCCGGCCGACTACGCCGTCTGGCGCACCGCCGAACTCCTGGTCCAGGCCCCGGACGACCGGGTCGCCCGATGGTCCACCGACCCCCGGTCCGGCACGCCGGGACTGCCGGACCTGACGCCCGGGGCCGCCCTTCCCGTCTGCCTGCGGACGGTGGTCTTCGGACAAACTGTCTACGTGCGACCGAACGAGTGACGTCGGGACATTTCGTACCGCCGATCGATGGCCCGATGGCTGGTCCACGACCTGCGGCCCTTCCGCACTGACCAGGCAATTTCGGAAGAAGTCGCAGGTCGCACGGCTGTTGACAGAAAGCGCCCACGGGCCGGTAGGTTCGACCGGGTCCACCACAGGACGTCCGACCGGTTAAACCTCCACGCAGTCGTCGAACGCCGCTGGGTCATGAGGTGGTGTGCCGCACCGGCCCACCACCGCTGGCAGCCAGGTTCAGCGCCCGCGCCTCGGGGGCGAGGGAAGGTTGCAGCCGGACGGAGGGTGGGACCCGGGTGGGGCCCGGACGTTCAGTAGACAACGGCTTTCGGTCGACCCGCAGCCAGCGGGTCCCAGGTCGGCCCGAAGGGCGCCGGGCCCCGATCCGAAGTTCCGACGTGGGGGCGCGTTCTGTCGGCCGCCGTGCTGGATATGGTGTCCCCCTGTGTACGGACTCTAAGGGGCAGTAGTGAACGACGGCGGTCAGAGGCAGTTCGGCCCGCTCGGCAAGGTCCTGGTGATCATTCCGACCTACAACGAGGTCGAGAACATCGGGCCGATCGTCGACCGGGTGCGCACCGCCGTCCCGGACGCCGACATCCTGGTGGCCGACGACAACAGCCCCGACGGCACCGGCAAGGCGGCCGACGAGATCGCCGCGGCCGACGACCACGTGCACGTCCTGCACCGCAAGGGCAAGGAAGGGCTCGGCGCCGCCTACCTCGCGGGCTTCGCCTGGGGCTCCGAGCACGGCTACGGCGTACTCGTCGAGATGGACGCCGACGGCTCCCACCAGCCCGAGGAACTGCCCCGGCTGCTCACCGCGCTCAAGGGCGCCGACCTGGTCCTCGGCTCCCGCTGGGTGCCGGGCGGCCGCGTGGTCAACTGGCCCAAGAGCCGCGAGGTGATCTCGCGCGGCGGCAGCCTCTACTCCCGGCTCGCGCTCGGCCTCTCCGTCCGCGACGTCACCGGCGGCTACCGCGCCTTCCGCACCGAGACCCTCGACGGCCTCGGACTGGGCGAGGTCGCCTCGCAGGGCTACTGCTTCCAGGTGGACCTAGCCCGCCGCGCGGTCGAGGCGGGCTACCACGTGGTCGAGGTCCCCATCACCTTCGTCGACCGGGAGATCGGCGACTCGAAGATGAGCCGGGACATCCTCGTCGAGGCGCTCTGGCGGGTCACCGGCTGGGGCATCACCTCCCGCGCGAACAAGGTCATGGGCCGCAAGCCCCTCTGACCGCCGCCCCCGCGTGAGGGCGGACCGGCGATCGGGGGCGGACCGGCCCGCGCTTCATGATCACCCCCTTACGCCGTTTGCACGCCGGTACGGGCACACTGGGGGCATGACGACCGGCACTCCGCCCCCGACCCGTCCCCGGCGCTCGCGCGCCCGTAGATTCCTGCCGCTGGCCCTGGCCGCCTGGCTGGTCCTGGAGATCTGGCTGCTGACCCTGGTCGCCTCGGCCGCGGGCGGCCTCGCCGTCCTGCTGATCCTGGTGGCCGGCGCCGCGCTCGGCGCCGTGGTCATCAAGAGCGCCGGACGGCGTGCCTTCAAGAACCTCACCGAGACCCTCCAGCAGATGCCGGGACAGCCCGGCGCCACGGAGGCCCCGCAGGTCACCGGCGGAAAAGCCTCCCAGGGCAACGGGCTGCTGATGCTCGGCGGCCTGCTGCTCCTGATCCCCGGCCTGATGTCGGACGCGGCCGGTCTGCTCCTGCTGGTGCCGCCGATCCGTACGCTGATCAGCCGCCGCGCCGAGCGGTCCCTGGAGCGCCGGATGCGGGCCGCTTCCCCCGGCAGCCTCTCGGACGCCTTCCAGCAGGCCAGGATGCACCGGCCGGACGGAAAGGTCGTCCAGGGCGAGGTCATCCGCGAGGACGGCACCCAGGCGCCCTCCGGACCCGACGACGACCCCCGGGGCCCTCGCCCGCCGCTCACCCCCTGAGGGGAGGGCGAGGCGGGAGACGCCAAGAGCCGCGGGCCGTGACACAGATGCTGTGTCACGGCCCGCGGCTCTTGGCGCTGTACTGCTGAGTGCTGCTGTATGACGTGCTGTGCGGTGTTACGCGGTCAGGCAGACTTCCTGCTGTCCCGCGGGTGCACGGCGATGTTCATGGCTCCGGAGCGCAGAACCGCCAGCCTCTCGGCCAGCACCTCCTCCAGCTCCTCGCGGGTGCGCCGCTCCATGAGCATGTCCCAGTGCGTGCGCGCAGGCTTGCCCTTCTTCTCTTCGGGGCCATCCCCGTCCACCAGGAGTGCCTGGGCGCCGCACGCCTTGCACTCCCACTCCGGCGGAATTTCCGCCTCTACCGAGAACGGCATCTCGAATCGATGTCCGTTCTGGCATGCGTACTCCACCGCCTGGCGCGGGGCCAGATCGATGCCGCGGTCCGTCTCGTAGCTGGTAACCACAAGTCGCGTGCCGCGGAGAGCTCGCTCACTCATGAATCGTGCCTCCCGGGCTTGTCGCCCACAGGACAAAATGTCGCTGTCGTCGTCATCCGGTCAACGTCCGGTCGGCGGCAAAGATTCCCGTTGCCGGTCATGCGTCGCCCGTCGTGCCGCTGCTTTATCTGGGTTGAGTACCCGCCCATGCCCGGTTTGTCACCTCTGGTGGATGTTGTCACCCAACGGTTGAACCGCTTCCACTCGCAGTAACGGTCCTCCGGGCAGGCCAAAGACGTATACTACCGGCCTTTGACTTCAACGTCTAAATTCGCTCCGGCACGGGGTTGCCCGCGGCCTGGATCGCCCGCCTCACCGGGACCCGCGCGAGCAGCACCGCGCCGAGGGCGAAGAACACGATCAGCGAGATGATCGCCTCCCGGTAGCTGCCGGTCAGCTGGTACGCCAGGCCGAACACCAGGGGCCCCAGCCAGCTCAGTCCGCGGTCGCTCATCTCGTACGCGGAGAAGTACTCCGCCTCCTTGCCGCGCGGCACCAGATGCGAGAACAGCGACCGCGACAGGGCCTGACTGCCGCCCAGCACCAGGCCGATCGCCGCCGCCAGAACGAAGAAGAACACCGGCGCGTCGGCCGGCAGCAGGTAGGCGGAGACCAGGATCAGGGTCCAGACGACCAGCGACCCGAGAATCGTCCGCTTGGCGCCGTGCGTCCGGGCCAGCCGCCCCATGCCGAGCGCCCCGGCGACCGCCAGGATCTGCACCAGCAGCACGGCGACGATCAGCGTCGTCTGATCCAGGCCCAGCTCCTCGGAGCCGTACAGCGAGGCCTGCGAGATCACCGTCTGGATCCCGTCGTTGTAGACGAGATAGGCGAGCAGGAAGGAGAGCGTCAGCGGGTGGCGCCGCATGTCGCGCAGGGTCGCCCGCAGCTGCTTCCACCCGGATCCGACCGTCCCCTCACCGCCCGGCTCCACCCGGCGGTCGCGCAGCCGGCGCAGCGGTACGAGAGTGAACGCGCCCCACCACACACCGGCCGACGCGAGGCAGATCCGCACCGCGTCGGACTCCGTGAGACCGAAGGACTCGTGGCCGGTGTACAGGATCAGGTTGAGGACCAGGACGAGGGCGCCCGAGGTGTAGCCGAAGGCCCAGCCGCGCGAGGAGACCGCGTCGCGCTCCTCCGGCCCGGCGATCTGCGGCAGATAGGCGTTGTACAGGACCATCGACACGGAGATCGAGGCGTTGGCCACGATCAGCAGGAACGCGCCCAGCAGATAGCGGTGACCGTCCAGGAAGAACATCCCGGCCGTCGCCGCCGCCCCCGTGTAGGCGGCAGCGGCCAGCAGCGGCTTCTTGCGCCCCGTACGGTCGGCCGCCGCGCCCACGATCGGCATCAGGATCACGGCCACCACGATGGAGGCCGAGACGGAGTACGCGAACAGCGAGCCCGCGCGCACGGGTATGCCCAGCGGGTGCACGAACCCGTCGGGATCGGCCGCCGCCCTGGCGATCGACGTCAGATACGGACCGAGGAAGACGGTCAGCACGCTGGTGGAGTAGACGGAGCAGGCGAAGTCGTAGAAATACCAGCCGTGCTGCTCGCGCTTGCGGGCGGCAGCCGTCCCGTCGCCCGGCGGTTGTCCGGACGGATCGGCCTTCCCTGCGGTCTCGGCGTTCATCCCGCGCCCCCTCGGTCGGTCCCCTGTGGACGCGGACGGACCAGGCGTCAGGACCATGCCCCACGCTCGCTCAGCACCGTACGCAGCGTCTCGATGTGATCGGTCATGATGCCATCCACGCCGAGGTCCAGGAGCGCCGCCATCCTCTCCGGTTCGTTCACCGTCCAGACGTGCACCTGGAGCCCCAGCGCGTGCGCCGTGCGGACGAAGCGGGCGTCCACCACCGGGATGCCGCCCTGTCGCTCGGGGACCTGGGCGCAGACCGCGCCCGCGCGCAGCGCCGCCGGGATCCCGTACGAACGCAGGCGCAGCGCCAGAACGCCGCGCACCCCGTACGACGTGGCCAGCCGGGGCCCCGCCAGGCGGTGTGCGCGGGCCACCCGGGCCTCCGAGAACGAGCCGACGCAGACCCGGTCCCAGGCGTCGGTGCGGCGGATCAGGTCGAGCAGCGGCTCCAGCGCCGATGCGGCCTTCAGATCCACGTTCCAGCGGGCCCGAGGAAACTCCTCCAGCAGCTCCTCGAAGAGCGGGAGCGGTTCGCTGCCCCCGACCCGGGCCCGGCGCACCTCGCTCCAGGGCAGCTCGGCGATCCGGCCCCGGGCGTCGGTGACCCGGTCCAGCGTCGCGTCGTGGAAGGCGACCAACCGGCCGTCCGCCGTGGTGTGCACATCGGTCTCGAAGTACCGGTAGCCCGCGTCCGACGCCCGGCGGAAGGCGGTCACGGTGTTCTCCACGCCGTCCGCCGCCCCGCCGCGATGGGCGAAGGCGATCGGCGTCGGGTGGTCCAGATAGGGGTGGCTCGGATTCACTGCGGCAGTATGGCCTGCCCGGATGCCGGGGCGGCAACGGGGCCGGAACCGGCGGGCGGCGTGGTGGTGGACGGTCCACCGGAGGCCGGAGCGGCCTCGGCGGGTGCGGGCAGTGCGAACATCCGCAGGAAGAGCTGCGCCAGCGGGCCGATGGCCAGGGCGTACAGCACCGTGCCCGCCCCCACCGAGCCGCCGAGCACGAAGCCGGTCGCCACGACGGCCACTTCGAGTGCCGTGCGGACCAGCCGGATCGAGCGTCCGGTGATGTGGTTCAGGCCGGTCATCAGACCGTCGCGCGGGCCGGGGCCGAACCGGGCCGCGATGTACAGCCCGGTCGCCACCCCGTTGAGCACGATGCCCAGGACCATCACCGGGATCCGGAGTCCGAGGCCCTCCAGATCGCCGACCACGGCGAGCGTCCCGTCCATCGCCAGCCCGACCACGAAGACGTTCGAGACGGTGCCGAGCCCCGGCCGCTGGCGCAGCGGGATCCACAGCAGCAGCACGACCGCGCCGATGATGATCGAGACGACGCCGATCGAGATGCCGGTCAGCTCCGCGAGGCCCTGATGCAGCACGCCCCACGGCTCCAGGCCGAGCTCGGCCCGCACCAGGAGCGCGGAGCTCGCCCCGTACAGGGTGAGTCCGACGTACAGCTGGACCAGCCGCCGGGTGAGATGGGTGGTGCTCCGGCCGGTGGTCCTGGCCACGTTGTGCCCCCTGATGTAGTGGTAGTGGACTGCTTCGTGTCACTCTGTGGCAGGAGACAGGCCACCAACTATGGCCAATTCGAGGAAGGTGGACTGATTTTCATGGCGCAGTGGACATCAACGGTCGGCGCGGCGCAGCTCGCCCGCCAGCTCCGCTCCCAGCAGGCCCGGCCCACCGGCCCCGGCGGCCGTAAGCCGCCCGCCTACCGCGCGCTCGCCGACGGCGTACGGCTGCTCGTCCTGGAGGGCCGGGTCCCGGTCGCCGCCCGGCTCCCCGCCGAACGCGAGCTGGCCCTCGCCCTGTCCGTCAGCCGGACGACCGTCGCGGCCGCCTACGAGGCGCTGCGCGCGGAAGGCTTCCTGGAGTCACGGCGCGGCGCGGGCAGCTGGACCGCCGTACCGGCCGGCAACCCGCTGCCCGCCCGCGGCCTCGAACCGCTGCCGCCGGAGTCGCTCGGCTCGATGATCGACCTGGGCTGCGCGGCCCTGCCCGCGCCCGAGCCCTGGCTGACCCGTGCCGTCCAGGGGGCGCTGGAGGAGCTGCCGCCGTACGCCCACACCCACGGCGACTACCCGGCCGGACTGCCCGCCCTGCGCCAGATGATCGCCGACCGCTACACCGCGCTCGGCGTTCCGACCATGCCCGAGCAGATCATGGTCACCACCGGTGCGATGGGCGCCATCGACGCGATCTGCCACCTCTTCGCGGGCCGCGGCGAACGCATCGCGGTCGAGTCGCCCAGCTACGCCAACATCCTCCAGCTGATGCGCGAGGCGGGCGCCCGCCTGGTCCCGGTCGCGATGGAGGAGGGGCTCGGCGGCTGGGACATGAACCGCTGGCGCCAGGTGCTGCGGGACGCCGCGCCCCGGCTCGCCTATGTGGTCGCCGACTTCCACAACCCCACCGGCGCGCTCGCCGACGAGCAGCAGCGCCGGGATCTGGTGGAGGCGGCCCGGTCCGCCGGCACGGTCCTGGTCGTCGACGAGACCATGAACGAACTCCGCCTGGACACCGATATCGACATGCCGCGCCGGGTCTGCGCCTTCGACCCGGCCGGCAGCACGGTCCTGACCGTCGGCTCGGCCAGCAAGGCCTTCTGGGCGGGTATGCGCATCGGCTGGGTACGCGCCGCCCCGGACGTCATCCGCAGCCTGGTCGCCGCCCGCGCCTACGCCGACATGGGCACCCCCGTCCTCGAACAGCTCGCGATCAACTGGCTCATGGGCACGGGCGGCTGGGAACAGGCCGTCGAGGTAAGGCGGAGCCAGGCGCGGGAGAACCGGGACGCGCTGGTCGCGGCGGTGCGCCGGGAGCTGCCGGACTGGGAGTTCGCCGTGCCGCGCGGCGGTCTGACGCTGTGGGTGCGCACCGGAGGCCTCTCCGGGTCGCGGCTGGCCGTGGCGGGCGAACGCGTCGGCGTCCGGGTGCCCTCGGGCCCCCGCTTCGGGGTCGACGGGGCCTTCGAGGGATACGTACGGTTGCCGTTCACGGTGAGCGGCCCGGTCGCCGACGAAGCGGCCGTACGCCTGGCGGCGGCGGTGGACCTGGTGCGCTCCGGGGCGGGCGTCGGGGCGGACACCCCGCGCAGCTTCGTGGCCTGAGAGCTCGCGGGGAGCGCTTCCGGGGAGCCTTTCGTACGGGAACGGCGGCGGGCGGGGAGCGGACCATCGGGTCCGCTCCCCGCCCGCCGTGCTGCCCGGGTCCGTCCGGCTCAGCTCTCGGCGCCCGCCGGCTGCGCCTTCGCCAGCGGCTCGGACGGCCGGGCCTCGGAGACCATCGCCTCCACCGGAACCGCCTCGGACGGCCGGGCCGCGGTGTCCACCGCCACGGGCACCTGCTCCGTCGCGGGGCCCTCGTCGGCGGGCTCCCGCTCGGGTGCCGTCTCCATCGGGGTGTGCCGGTCGGGCAGCAGGCCGAGGACCGCCTGCCGGTGCGCGTCGCTCGTGGCGTCGTCGTACGGGTCCGGGGTGGCGGGCACCTGGAGCCGCAGGACCGGGCCCGCGCCCAGACGGACGTAGCCGCGGCCCGCGGGCGTCTCGGACGGCGGTGTGGTGTGCGGTTCGACGCCGAGGACGGCTTCGATCTGCTCGTGGGAGGCGGGACCGAGGACGGCGCGGGCGCGGGTGTGGGTCCGCACGGTCTCCGTGAGGGTGTCCAGCGCGTCGAACTGTTCCGCCAGCACGACCGTGACCTGGGCCGCCCGGCCGTGCCGCAGCGGGATCCGGAGCAGTTCCTGCGGGTCGGGCCTGCCGTCGGCCGCCGCGAGATGGCCCAGCACGCCGGGCCGGTCCAGCAGGATCCACAGCGGGCGCCGGATGTCGTCCGGCACCGGGTGACCGTTCTGCCGGGCCCGGTTGGCGGTGATCAGCCGGCGCTCCGTCTCGTGCGCCGCCCACTCCAGCGTGGCCAGCGCCCCGCCGAGCCCGGACTCCACGGCGAGGACGCCGGTGCGCCCGGCGAAGGCGCCGTATTCGCCGGTCCCGCTGCCGTCGACGACGATGACGTCGCCGTTCTGGAGGGCCTGGAGGGCGATCGAGCGGATCAAGGTCGTGGTGCCGCCGCCGGGGTGTCCGACGGCCAGCAGGTGCGGTTCGGTGGAGCGGCCGCCGGTCCGCCAGACCACCGGTGAGGCGTCCACGGTCGTGTCGCCGTCGCGCACGGGGACGGTGCGCGAGACGGCGTCCGGGTCGGTGAAGCCGAGGACCGTCTCGCCCGGCGCGGTGACGAAGCGCTGGGCGGCGATCGTCGTGGGGAGCGCGTCCAGCACGGTCATCACGAGGCGGTTGGCCTCCTCGTCCCAGTCGAAGCGGTATTCGCGGCCCCGGCCGGACTTGGTGTGGAGCAGCTGCTCGATCCGGGAGCGGGCGGCGGCCTCGCCGTCCGTGAAGTACGCGGGGTAGGAGATCTGGAGCCGGGTCAGCCGGCCGTCGTCGTCGAAGACGTACCCGTCGAAGGCCTTCGCCCAGTCGCCGCCGTGGGCGAACAGCGGATCGGGGTCGTCGGCCGTCGAGAAGTACGGTACGAGCGCCTCGTACAGCGACCGCAGGCGCGCGGTCTCCGTCTCGTCGGGCCCGGTCCGCACGGGGGTCCGCTCCCGCCCCTTCCACGCGGCAGCGCCCATCACCGTGATCAGGGCCAGGATCGGCCCGTAGGGGACGAGCGCCACCACCAGCACGCAGGCCGCGCCGAGGAACAGCTTGGGACCACGCCGTTCTTTGGGGGTCGCGACCCACTTCTGCCGGCCGGACACGGCCAGCAGCCGCAGCCCGCGGACCACCGTGATCAGCGGGTGGAGGACATCGGTGGCACTGTCGGCGGCCGTGCGCGCGATCTCTCTGCTGCGAGTGATCGAAGCGCTGCCGCTGCTCAGAATGCGGGGGAGTGGTCGCCGGGCCACGTCGGTCTCCTGAAGGGGTGGGAGCGGTTGCGGAGCGTCAGAACTTGATCCCGCCCAGCAGGCCGGCGAGGCTCGCCCCGCCCGCCGTGATGCTCGGGGCGATGGCGGTGCCGGCCAGGTAGAAGCCGAACAGGGCGCAGACGATGGCGTGGGAGGCCTTGAGCCCGTCCTTCTTGAAGAACAGGAAGACGATGATGGCGAGCAGTACCACGCCCGAGATGGAAAGGATCATGAGCGGTTCTCTCCTGGTTGAAGGGGACAGTCACCATGAGTCCTTCCAGGATCACGGGAAGTATCTATACGACAAAAGGTGCAATCGAGTGAATATCCTGCGCTTTCACTTGACTGGCCCACAGAAGTCGGCTCCCGGGGAGCGGCATCACCTCGTCCGTGCCGGGCAGGATCAGCCGCGGTGATCCCTTGCCGCATCCGGGCCGGGTCATGTCGGCCCGGGAGCAGTACCCTGTCGATTCACTCGTACGGCCCCGTGCCGTACTCCCCACCAGGTCAACCGCGGCGGTGACAGCCGCGGCAGCAGTCAAGGAAGGCGGTCCGTCCGATGAGCGAAATCCCCGATCCCGAGGTGGTCGAGCTGGCGACCAAGGTCTTCGACCTGGCCCGCACCGGCGACACCGAGGCGCTCACCGCGTACGTCGAGGCCGGAGTCCCCGCCAACCTCACCAACGACCGGGGCGACACGCTGCTGATGCTCGCCGCCTACCACGGGCACGCCGCCACGGTCGCCGCCCTCGTCGCCCGCGAGGCCGACCCGGACCGAGCCAACGACCGCGGCCAGACCCCGCTGGCCGGAGCCGTCTTCAAGGGCGAGGACGCCGTCATCGACGCCCTGCTCGCCGCGGGCGCCGACCCGGCCGCCGGAACACCGTCCGCGCTGGACACGGCCCGGATGTTCGGCAAGTCCGACCTGCTGGAACGCTTCGGTGCCCGGTGAGACGCCGGCGGACGCGCTCGTCGACGCGTCCGCCGTGGGCTCCGCTGACCGGTCCGTCGTAAATGTGGTCGCGGTGGCGAAATGGCTGGGTCATCATGACGTCGCGGGCCCGCTCAGGGCCACCGACGAGAGGCAGAGGAAGATGCTCTACACCAGGCGAAAGACGGCGGTCGGCCGATCATGTCACTGCGCGGCGTAGCGGTGTCCCCCGGACACCCCCACGTGCCGAGAGGCACGGGGCACTGCACAGTCCCGGTTGCGTCGACAGCTTGATGTGAGGCTTTCTCCCATGTTCGATCCGTTCATAGCGCCGAGCGGCACCCTGCTCGGCCTGTTGCAGAGGGGCCGTGGCGACGGCACGCTCCACGCGCTCGCCGCACCGCGCCCCGAGGCCCTCGCGGCTCTCAACCACTGCGTCGTGAGCGACCCCCGTCACGACTGGCAGGTGGAGAACCGCTCCCTCTACTACGCGCGTCTCTATCTCGACCTCGACGGCGGTATCGAGGAGATCGAGCGACACCTCGCCGATCCCGACGACCACACCGATACCGACGACTCCCGCACCGGTCTGGCGCTGTCCGTCCTCGGCCACCTCGCCTCCTACGGACGCGACGACGCCCTGGCCCTGCTCCGCCGCTACGCGGCGACCGGCGCCAACTGGGCCTGGGCCCTGGACGAACTCGCCCTGCGCGACGACGACGCCGGTCTGCGCTCCCTCGCGCTGCCCGTCCTCGCCCGCTTCCCGGCCACCGACCAGGGCGCGGCCGACCTCGCCGCCGCCGTACGCGACTCCTTCGAACCGCGCCCCTGGCGGCTGTGGGCCGACGACCCGCGCACAGCGGTCGGCGCCCGGGTCAGGGCCGCCGGCGAACAGGGCTCGTTCGACCGATGGCAACGCCAGATGCGCCCCGGGGGTCCCCGCCCCGGATGGAGCGTCCAGGCCGTCTTCGACTGGGCCCAGCAGGCCCTGGAACGCGGCAGCGAACTGCACGTCCCCGCGGCGCGCTGCCTCTCCGCCGTCGCCGGACCCGACGACCTCCCGCAGATCGTCGAGGCCGCCCGCAGCGGCCCCGAAGGAGCCCGCTGCGCCGCTCTGCACTACCTCGCGGAGGCCGGCGACCCCGCCGTCCTCGACCTCATCGAGGCCGCCGCCATCAGCCCCGCCCGCACGGTCGCCGACACGGCCATCGCCGCCTTCGAGCGGATGACCTGCGACGACGCCGTGCAGCGGGCCCGGCGCTGGGCCCACCGCCCCGATGCCCTCGGCGCCTCGGCCGCCGGAGTGCTCGCCTGCCGAGGCACCGCCCAGGACGCTCCCCAAGTCCTCGGCGCGCTCCGGGAGGCCGTACGCGGCGACGGACCCGACGCCCCTCTGCTGTGGACCCTGGTCGACGGGGCCGGCCGCCTCGGCATCGCCTGCGCCGCCCCCGTACTGCGCCACGTCTACCGCGAGACGTCCTCCTCGCACCTGCGGGGCAGGGCCGCCCGCGCCCTGGCCGCCACCGACCCGACCTTCGCGACCGGGTTCGCGGTGGAGTGCCTCTGGGACTGCGAGGAGACCACCCGGGAGGTGGCCGCCCTGCACGCCGAGACCGGAGACATCCGCGTCGCCGAACGCCTGCGCCGCCTCGCCGCCGACCCGGCCGAGGAGGCCGAGGTCCAGACGGCGGTACGGAGCCGGATCGGGCCGGACGCACCGGCGGTCTGACGAGCGGATCCGGGAGGAGGGCCGTCGTCGGGCCCTCCTCCCGGATCCGCGCCTGCGGGGTCATGGGCGCGGGCACACAATGGCGCCATGACCGGACGCTGGGAGTTCTGGATCGACCGGGGCGGCACCTTCACCGATGTGGTGGGCCGCCGCCCCGACGGCCGTCTGATCACCCGCAAGCTCCTCTCCCGCGACCCCGACCGCTACGACGACGCCGCCGTCGCCGGAATCCGGCTGCTCCTCGGCCTGGACCCCGGGGAACCGGTGCCCGCCGACCGGGTCGCCGCCGTCCGGATGGGCACCACCGTCGCCACCAACGCCCTGCTGGAGCGGCGGGGCGAGCCGACCGTCCTGCTGATCACCGAGGGCTTCCGGGACGCACTGCGGATCGCGTACCAGAACCGGCCCCGGCTCTTCGACCGGCACATCGTCCTGCCCGAGGCAGTCCACGAGCGCGTGATCGAGGTCCCCGAACGCGTCGACGCCCACGGCCGCACCGTACGGTCCCTCGAACTCGGCCCCGTACGCGAACAGTTGCGCGCCGCCCACGCGGACGGTCTGCGCAGCGCCGCCGTCGTCCTGATGCACGGGTACCGCCACCCGGCGCACGAGCGGGCCGTCGCCGACGCGGCCCGTGCGGCGGGCTTCACCCAGGTCAGCAGCTCCCACGAGGTCAGCCCGCTGATCAGGCTCGTCCCCCGCGGCGACACCACGGTTGTCGACGCCTACCTCTCACCCGTCCTGCGCCGGTACGTCGACGAGGTCGCCGCCCGCCTCGACGGGATCCGGCTGATGTTCCTCCAGTCCAACGGCGGCCTGCGCGAAGCCGCCCGGTTCCGCGGCAAGGACGCCGTCCTGTCCGGCCCGGCCGGAGGCGTCGTCGGCATGGTCCGCACCTCGCAGCGGGCCGGGTACGACCGTGTCATCGGGTTCGACATGGGCGGCACCTCCACCGACGTCTCCCACTACGCCGGCGCGTTCGAACGGGAACTGGGCACCGAGGTCGCCGGGGTCCGGATGCGCGCCCCGATGATGAGCATCCACACCGTCGCGGCCGGCGGCGGCTCCGTCCTGCACTTCGACGGCAGCCGCTACCGCGTCGGCCCCGACTCGGCCGGCGCCCACCCCGGCCCCGCCTGCTACCGCCGGGGCGGCCCCCTCGCCGTCACCGACGCCAACGTGCTGCTCGGCCGTGTCCAGCCCGGCTGCTTCCCGGCGGTCTTCGGCGCGGACGGCGACCTTCCCCTCGACGCCGACCACGTACGCGAGCGGTTCACCGCGCTCGCCGACGAGGTGGGGCGCGCCACCGGGCGGCGGCCGGACGAGGCCGAAGTGGCGGCGGGCTTCCTGGAGATCGCCGTGCTCAACATGGCCAACGCCGTCAAGAAGATCTCCGTGCAGCGCGGCCACGACATCACCCGCTACGCGCTGACCGGCTTCGGCGGCGCGGGCGGCCAGCACGTCTGCGCCGTCGCCGACGCCCTCGGCATCGACACGGTCCTCGTTCCCCCGCTGGCCGGAGTGCTCTCCGCGTACGGCATCGGCCTGGCCGACGCCACCGCGATGCGCGAACAGTCGGTGGAGGAGGAGCTCGACGAGGCCGCCCGCGAGCGCGTGGAGCGGCTCTGCGCGGAGCTGGCCGACCGTACCCGCGAAGCCCTGCGCGCCGACGGAGTGCCGGACTCCGCGATCACCGCACAGGCCCGCGTCCTGCTGCGGTACGCCGGGACGGACGCGGCACTGCCGGTGGAGCTGGACACGGAGGCCGCCATGGCCGAGGCGTTCGCCGCCGCCCACCGGACCCGGTTCGGCTTCACGATGGACAAGCCGGTCGTCGTGGAGACGGTGTCGGTGGAAGCGACCGGGGCGACCGGGGCGACCGGGGCGACCGACGGGTTCGCGCCCGCCGCCGGGCCCGGGACCGCAGACGATGCCCCGCCCGATGCCGATACTGGTGCCGATCCGGACGCCGACGCCGGTCCGCGTGGTGCCTCACCCCACCCGGCCGACACCGTGAAGCTGTACGCCGAGGGCCGGTGGCAGCGGGCCCCGCTGTACCGCCGGGCGGACCTGCGCCCCGCCGACACCGTCACCGGGCCCGCCGTCGTCGCCGAGGACGACGCCACCACCGTCGTCGACCCCGGCTGGCGGGCCGAGGCGGCCCCCACCGGACACCTCGTCCTCACCCGCGGCCGCCCCCGGCCCGAACGCACCGCCGTCGGCACCCGGGTGGACCCGGTGATGCTGGAGGTCTTCAACAACCTCTTCATGTCCATCGCCGAGCAGATGGGCGTCCGGCTGGAGAACACCGCCCACTCGGTCAACATCAAGGAGCGCCTCGACTTCTCCTGCGCCCTGTTCGACGCCGAGGGCAACCTGATCGCCAACGCCCCGCACATTCCGGTGCACCTCGGCTCGATGGGCGAGTCGATCAAGGAGGTCCTGCGGCGCAACGAGGGCGACCTCCGTCCCGGCGACGTGTACGCGGTCAACGACCCGTACCACGGCGGCACCCACCTGCCCGACGTCACCGTCATCACCCCCGTGTTCGACCAGGACCGCGGCGACCGGCTGCGCTTCCTGGTCGCCTCGCGCGGTCACCACGCCGAGATCGGCGGCATCACCCCCGGCTCCATGCCCGCCTTCAGCCGGACGATCCACGAGGAGGGCGTGCTCTTCGACAACTGGCTGCTCGTCTGCGACGGCCGGCTGCGCGAGGACGAGACCCGCGCCCTGCTCGCCGCCGCCCCGTACCCCTCCCGCGACCCGGACACCAACCTCGCCGACCTGCGCGCCCAGATCGCCGCCAACGAGAAGGGCATCGCCGAACTGCGGCGCATGGTCGACCAGTTCGGGGCCGACGTCGTGGACGCCTACATGGGCCACGTCCAGGACAACGCCGAGGAGTCCGTACGCCGCATCGTCGCCGGTCTGCGCGACGGGCACTGCCGCTACGAGACCGACAGCGGGGCCGTGATCCAGGTGCGGCTCACCGTGGACCGCGACGCCCGCAGCGCCCACCTCGACTTCACCGGAACCTCGCCCCAGCAGCCCGGCAACGCCAACGCGCCCCGGTCCGTCGTCATGGCCGCCGTCCTCTACGTCTTCCGCACCCTCGTCGGCGAGGACATCCCGCTCAACAGCGGCTGCCTCAAGCCCCTGGAGGTGACCATTCCGGCCGGCTCTATGCTCGACCCCGCCTTCCCGGCGGCGACCGTCGCGGGCAACGTGGAGACCTCCCAGGCGGTCACCGGAGCCCTGTACGGAGCGATCGGCGGCCAGGCCGAGGGCTCCGGCACCATGAACAACCTCACCTTCGGCAACGAGAACGTCCAGTACTACGAGACGATCGCCAGCGGATCCGGAGCAGGAGACGGCTTCGACGGAGCCGACGCCGTACAGACCCATATGACCAACTCGCGGCTCACCGACCCCGAGATCCTGGAGTGGCGGCTGCCGGTCCGCCTGGAGTCCTTCGCCGTACGGGACGACAGCGGGGGAGCGGGGCGGTGGCACGGCGGCGACGGCGTCCAGCGCCGCATCCGCTTCCTGGAACCGGTCACGGTGGCGCTGCTCTCCGGCCACCGCCGCGTCCCGCCGTACGGGGCGGAGGGCGGGGAGCCGGGGGCGCTCGGAGCGCAGCACATCGAGCGGGCCGGGGGCGAGACCGTCCCGCTGGAGGGCTGCGACACCGCCGAACTGGCCGCCGGCGACGTCCTGGTGGTGCGCACGCCGGGCGGCGGAGGATACGGGCCGGCGGCACCCGGGGCGCCCGCTCCGGACCGGTCGCATTAGCGCCGTTTCGACCGTTGTCAGTGCGAGGACCTAATCTGTCCCACGTGACTTCGCCTGCCTACCCGGACCACGCCTCGCCGCAGCTCAGCGCGGGGCCGCGGCCTGCCCCGGGCCCCGCCGCCGACGAGGGGCTCTCGCGGCGGCTGCGCGCGCTCGCGTGCACGGCGCCGCTGCACGACCTCGACGTCCGCAAGGCGAATCTGGCCGGCGAGTACACGGTGTACGCCATGGCGGAGGTCGCCCTCGCCGCGATCGACCACGTCACGCTCAACATGGACTTCGACACCGGGGCCGACCACGACCAGATAGTGGCCAGACTGCTGCCCCGGGTCGGCGCCCAGGCCCCCGACCGCCCCGTCGCCGAGCATGAACGGGTCGCCCGCTGGGTCCTGGAGAACCTGATCAACGTCGGCAGCGTCGACCGCGGCTTCCGCGCGGTCTACGGCACTTTCAACCCCGACGGCGTCTATGTCCGCCGGGACTACGACTTCAAGCTCATCGAAGAGGTCCCGGGCTACGGCGGCACGGTCTACCTCCGCGCCACCGACGAAGCGGTCAACGTCCTGGTCGGCGCGCTGGACACCGATGTCACCAGCGCCCAGATCGCCGCCGAGGTCAAGCTGGAGGTCCTGATCAGCCGGGGCCGCCTCGCGGACGCCCAGCTCGCCGCCGAACAGGCCCGCTACCGCACCGTGCAGTACGCCGAGACCCTGCGCCGCACCCTGGAGGCCACCCGGCGCAACGTCCGCGCCGTCGACTGGCTCCACACCGTCCCGGACATGATCGCCGAGGCCCTGGACCACGTGGCCGACCGCTACCGCCACGAGAACGCGATCCTCACCAACATCCGCAAGGCACGCGACGAGGCCGAGGGCCCCGAGCACAAGCGCCGGGCCGCCGAGCTCGTCGACATCGTCAAGGACTGCATCCGCCGCCACACCCAGCTCCAGTCCCGGCTCCTGGAGGCGGGCCCCCTCTTCCGCGCGGAGCAGGACCGGCAGGCGTTCGCCCCGCCCGCCGCCCACGCGGGCCTCGATCTGTACGGGCAGCTCCTCGCCCCGCTCCTCCCGCTCCCCGTCGAGCAGTCCACCCGGGCCACCGACGCCTTCTTCGCCCACGGCACCGGACTGCGCACCCCCACCGCCGTACGGGTCGGGGACCTGGTCGACATGCTGCTCACCCCGCCCCTGGAGCGCGAGCACCTGGGCGCGGAGATGCCCGAGCCCGACCTGATCGCCACCCCGGACGACAGCCGGTTCAGCGAGGAGCAGCTCGCCCGCGCCATGACCCTGCTCGACCTGGAGCACGACGCCCCGCGCCGGCTCTCCGGACTGCTCGCCGAGGCCCGCCGCACCGGCGACACCGACCTGCCGTACCTGGTCGCCCTGCTCGCCGTCCACGCCGCCAGCCCGCCGGTCGGCACCGCCTACCGCCAGGGCGAGCGCCGCCTGCTGTTCGCCGTGGACGACGGGGCCGAGCTGGACGACCCGGAGTTCGGCGGCGCCGACCTGATCGTGGGCACCGCCCTGCTGGACGCCGTCGGCATGGCCGCCGACCGCAAGGAGGCCTCGTGACCGGCCCCGCCGCTCCCGCCATGATCCGCATCGCCCCGCTGCCTGTCATGACCCGCCCCGCCCGCCCTGCCAGGGCCGGCCGCGCCCTCCCTTCGCACCCGCACCGCTTCCGTACCGAGGAGTCCCAGCCGTGAGCGACCACGACGCCGAGCACCCCGACGCGTGGACCGAGCCCACCGCGTACGCAGGTCCCTCCACGGCCCACGCGGGCGACTCCGCGCACCCGCACGCCGCCGAGCCCGCGGGCCAGACCCCCGTCACCCCGGCCGACGCCGCCGACGCCGCCCGGCTGGTCTCCTTCGGGCTCCAGCCCAAGCTGCTGCCCGCCCGCGACGCCGAATACGCCGACCTGCTGCGGCGCTACCGCGAGGAGAGCGCCTTCGCCCGGCTCGCCGACGCCGTCGCCACCGGCCTCGGCCTCATCGTCCTGGAGGTCTCCCCGCGCGCCGGGATGGCCGTCACCGCGGGCGAGGACTCCGTCTTCGCCGTTCGTATGGGCGACTACGCCCGCCGCGCCTCCTCCGACGCCGCCGACCGCTTCCTCCACGGCCTCGCCCACCTGGCCGTCGCCGCCCTCGCCTTCCCCCGCCCCGAAGACCTCGCCGACGACGCGTACATCGGCCGCATCACGGTCAACGGCGTCGACGCCTTCGTACGCCAGGCCTGCCGACGGCTGGAGGAGCGCGCCGAGGAACAGGGCGACAACACCGACCCGGCCAGCGACGCCCCCGGGCTCGAAGCCGGCTGGCGGATCTACGCCCGCCGCAGCGCCACCGGCGCCACCAAGGACGCCCGCCGGCTCGCCGGATCCACCACCGGCATCATCGGCAAGGCCGTCGCCTTCCTCACCGACTCCGGCTTCCTCCAGCGCACCGGCGACGACGCGGGCGGCGCCTACCGCACCACCGCCCGCTACCAGCTCCAGGTCCGCGACATGGCGGGCAGCGCCGCCATGGCCGAACTGCTGGAGCTCGGCGTCGTCCCCGTCACCGACGGCTCCGCCACCCTGCTGCCGCCGCCCGACCCCGACAGCGTGGAGCTGGCCGCCGACGCGGGTCTGCCCTTCCACTCCTGACCCGACCGACCGTTCCCGACCAGCCCGCACACCCCGCCGCTCCACCCCCGCTCACCGAACGACGAGAGTCCGCCGCCATGTACGAGTTGTCCCGGGTCCGCCTCTACTCCATCGGGCCTGCCGGTGCGCGCTACGCCGACACCGTCCTCGATCTGCGCGGCGTCGGCGCACCCGTCCCCAACCCCGCGCCCGCCCAGGCGGAGTTCTTCGAGGACGAGCCGGTCGGCCCGCCGCGCCGCCCCGCTCCGGCGGGCGTCCTCTTCCTGGAGAACGGCGGCGGCAAGTCCGTCCTGCTCAAGCTGATCTTCTCGGTGATGCTCCCCGGTCACCGCAACACCCTCGGCGGCGCCAGCTCCGGCGTGCTGCGCAAGTTCCTCCTCGCCGACGACTGCGGCCATGTCGCCCTGGAATGGCAGCACACCCTCACCGGTGAGTGCGTCGTCGTCGGCAAGGTCAGCGAGTGGCGCGGCCGCCAGGTCTCCAACGACCCCCGTAAGTTCGCCGAGGCCTGGTATTCGTTCCGCCCCGGCCCCGGGCTCAGCCTGGACAGCCTGCCCGTCGCCGAGTCCTCCGCCGTGGGCCGCACCGCCGAGGGCGTCTCCGGGGCGCGCGGCAGGCGGCGCACCATGAAGGGCTTCCGCGACGCGCTGATGGACGCGGGCAAGTTCTACGCACACCTCGACGTGCACTGGGAAGAGATCCACGACCGCTGGAACGAACACCTCGGCGACCTCGGCCTCGACCCCGAACTCTTCCGCTACCAGCGCGAGATGAACGCCGACGAGGGCGAGGCGGCCGGACTCTTCGCGGTGAAGAAGGACTCCGACTTCACCGACCTGCTGCTCCGCGCCGTCACCGACACCCGTGACACCGACGGACTCGCCGACCTGGTCAGCGGCTTCGGCAACAAACTGGGCCGCCGCGCCGAGCTGACCGCCGAACGCGACTTCACCGCGGGCTCGGTGGACCTGCTCGGCCGGATCGTCGAGGCCACCGACACCCGCGCCCGCGCCCGCGACATCCACGCCGGAGCGGAACGCCGCACCCGAACCCTGGCCCGCCGCCTGACCGTCCGCGCCGCCGAGGAGCGCGGCCGCACCGCCGAGCTGGCCGAGCGGGTCACCGCCGCCGCCCACACCGTCACCGAAGCCGAGTCCGCCCGGGGCCGCCGCGCCCTGATCGCCGCCGAACTGGCCTACCGGCACGCCTCGCTGGCCCTGACCGCCGCCGAGAAGAGCGCCGCCGCCGGACGCAAGGAGCTGGTCGAGGCCCGCACCCTGCACGCCGCCTGGCAGGCCGCCGAAGCCGTCCTGCGCCACCGCGCCGCCGCCGACCGCTCCGCCAGGGTCGCGGTCGCCATCCGCGAG
>NZ_JAAGMH010000130.1:0-160734 GCF_010548505.1 Streptomyces sp. SID14515
CCCCGGTCCAGCCCACCGGCGCCACCCTGAGCTGCACATCCGCCCCGGGCCACCGGCCCGCCGCCAGCAGCACCGCTCCGCTGCGCCGCATCACCGCCCGCAGCCGTCGCACCGCCCGCTCCGGCACCCGTACTGAAGCGCCGACGAGCACCACCGGCACCGACTCCAGCAGGACGGCGAGCACCTGGGCCGCGCGCGACCCCGGGTCGCTCACCACCAGACCGGTGGCCAGATCCAGACCGGCCTGTGCCGCCGCCAGCCCGCCCAGCTCCGGCACCCCGACCGCCGCCCACGCCACCGATTCCGCCGCCGCCAGAGCGGCCAGCGCCAGCAGCAGCGGCAGATCCCCGCCCGCACCCACTGCGGTACCAGGGCGAATACCTCCTCCTGGCAGCAGGCCGGAGAGCGGCGACACCACCGCACCGGCTCCCGCACCTCGCGCCTCGACTACCTGCTGACCTGTCCACACTCTTCGATATTCGCTCGAACGTTCGAATAATTCAAGCCAGCTCATCCGGTGCCCGGGTACGGTTGACCGTGTCCCGTCGCACTGAAAGTCGAGTGTTCTCACTGAACGCGAGGCGTCGTATCCGGCGACCGGTCTTCGGCCGGAGTCGTCCGCGTCGGCGCCGGTCCGGCTACTCCCCGGGATGTGCCCGGCGTTCGACGGTGATGTCGGTGGACCCGTCGCGCACCGCCCGCTCGGCCTCGACCGGGTCGGCGCCCGCGAAGACCAGGATGTCCGTGGCGACCAGCCGTACGCTCTCCCGCACCGCGACCGGCACGGCCGAGCCGCGTTCCGGGGCGTCCCGGACGATGTCCAGGGTGCGCCGGGCGGCGTGCTGGAACACGGCATGGCTTCCGCGCGCCTCCGCCAACGTGTCCAGGACCCCGGACAGCCCCCGTACCGTGGTGGCGAACGCCTTCCTGTGGCCGGGGTCGAGGATCGTGGCGCCCCGGATGAGGGTGAGGCAGCTGTTGCCGAGCAGGTCCAGATAGCGCGTGGCGGCGGTCTCCTGCTGGATGGGCTCCCGTCGGCCGCGCCAGCGCGGGGTCCGGCGGGCGACGGCGATCGCGTCGTCACGGGTACGGCCGAGGTCGTTCAACAGGGTGTAGACCGGGCGCAGTTCCTTCCACGGCTGGTCCTCCCGCTCATCGGCCGAAGCGTCCAGCGTCCGGGCCGCCAGCTCCAGCGCACGGCCCAGTCCCTTCAGTGTGGCGGCCTCGGTCCGCCTCAGCAGGGTGAACGGGTGCGGGGGGAACAGGACTTGGCTGAACACGAGCGCGACTCCCGCTCCGAGCAGGGCGTCCAGTACACGGTCGATACCGGCCTGCTGTCCGGCCGCGACGGAGATCACCGCGCCGACGGCGGCCTGCGCCATCGTGATGCGCTCGCCGTCGATGAGGAGCGCCACGAGGAGCGCGCACAGCACGGCGGCGCCGACCGCCGCGTCGCCGTGGCCGAGGAAGCGGAAGGCCACCTGCCCGACGACCACGCCCGCGATGACCCCGGACATGACCCGTACCGCGTTGGTGCCGCGCCCGCCGACCGGTGTGTTGAGGGCGACGAGGGTCGCGATCGGGGCGAAGAGCGGAACGTGGTGGTCGAAGACGTTCCCGGCGATCCACCAGGAGAGCGCGGCCGCCGCGGACTGCTGGAGCACCGGCCACAGATTGCCCTTGACGCGCGACCATGCCTCGTACATCGTCCTCCCTCCACGCCCCGGGCAGGGACGGTTCGCGGCGGGGTGCTCAGCCGGCCGGTTCGCCGCCGGGTCCGCGCTCCCCGGCCGGGCGGGCGTCGTCGAACAGGCGGGGGCCCAGCTCGTGCCAGCTCCGCAGCCCGGGAAGGCGGTCACCCGCTTCCGGGCCCCAGCTTCCGGGCGCGTACGGCAACGGCGGCTCGATCGGGTCGAGGACGGGGCCCACGATGCGCCAGCACTCCAGGACGGCGGGGAAGAAGGCGAAGCACTCGGGGTCGCCGACGACGGCCCCGTGCAGGATGTTCTCGTACGGGAGTTCCTGCCGCCCCAGCACTTGCGCGAAGTCGACGCCGATGGGCACGGTCAGCGGTCCGTCGGTGCTTCCGGGCTTGTTCAGCATCAGGTCCGCCCGGATGCCGGTGTCGCCGTCGATGCGGAAGCGGATGGTGTTCGGCGGCGTCTGGACGCCGTCGCCGCCGAAGAGTTCCAGCGGAGGCTTGCGCAGTTCGACGACGACCTCGGTGGCGGAGACGGCCAGCGCCTTGCCACTGCGGAGGTAGAAGGGGACGTCGGCCCAGCGCCAGTTGTCGACGAACATACGGGTCGCGAAGTAGGTCTCCGTGGTGGAGCCGGGCTTGACGCCCTCGACGTCCTGGTAGCCGTCGTACTGGCCGCGAACGGTCACGGCGGGGTCCATGGTGCGGGTCGCGTGCAGGGCCCGCCACTTCTCCAGCCCCTGCGCCTGGGCGTTGGTGGCGCTCGGCGGTTCCATCACGAGGAGGGCCAGGACCTGGAGCATATGGTTCTGGACCACGTCGCGCAGACAGCCCACCGCGTCGTAGAAGGAGCCGCGGTCGGCGACGTCGAAGTCCTCGGCGAGGGTGATCTGCACATTGTCCACGTAGGCGCGGTGCCAGATCGGCGCGAGCAGCGTGTTGGCGAACCGGGAGACCATCAGGCTCTCGACCGCGCGGTTGCCGAGGAAGTGGTCGACACGCAGCAGATGGGCGTTGTCGAAGTGGGCGGAGAGTTCGTCCTGGAGCTTTCGCGCGGAGTCGAGGTCGTGGCCGAACGGCTTCTCCACCACCAGCCGGGCGTTCCGGTTCAGGTCCTCGGCGGCCAGCGAGCCGGCGACCTCGGTGAACAGCGACGGCGGGATCGCCAGGTAGTACGTCACGAAGCCGCGCCCGGCCACGGCCTCGCGCAGCCGGGTGAAGGTGGCGGCGTCGGCGAAGTCCCCGGTGACGATGGACAGATTCGCCGCGAACCGGGCGAAGACCTCCCCGTCGATGTCCGTGCCCTCGGCGGTGACCGCCTCCCGCGCGTGCCGGCGCAGGGCGTCGTCGTCCCAGTCGGTGGCCGCCACCCCGATGACGGGCACGGTGAGCTTGCCGGACTCGGTGAGCCGGTACAGGGCGGGCAGCAGCATCTTCTTGGCGAGGTCGCCGGAGATACCGAAGAGCACCAGGGCGTCGGCCCGCTCCATCTCGGGCGGACTG
The DNA here is from genome assembly GCF_010548505.1 of Streptomyces sp. SID14515. NCBI lineage: Bacteria > Bacillati > Actinomycetota > Actinomycetes > Kitasatosporales > Streptomycetaceae > Streptomyces > Streptomyces sp. SID14515. The sequence goes on from NZ_JAAGMH010000130.1 coordinate 3,203, forward strand.
AGCAGGGTTTCGGTCATCACGACCGTCCTTTCCGGGGGGTGGCCGCATTCGAGGGGTCGTCCGGCGTGCCCTGGTCGCGCCCGAAGCGGGCGTTCAGCGCCGCTTCGATCTGTTCGGGGTCGCGGCCCTTGGTCTCGGGCAGGTAGCGGCCGACGAAGAAGAACGCGGCCACGCAGATCGCGGCGAAGATCCAGAAGGTCTCGCCCTGGCCGAGGGCGGAGGCCACGGGGAGGAAGGCGAGGCTGACGACGAAGTTGGAGATCCAGTTGACCGCCGTGGCCACGCTGGATCCCTCCGCCCGGACGGACGGCGGGAAGATCTCGCCCAGCAGTGTCCAGAACACCGGGCCGAGGCCGCCGGCGTAGGCGGCGATGTAGATGACCATGAACAGCAGCGTCAGCACCGAGTTCATGCCGACCACGAACGCCAGCCCCAGCGTGAAGATCGAGACCGCCATGAGGGCCAGGGAGACGAGCACCATGACGCGGCGGCCGGCCCGGTCGACCAGGCGGATCGCGACGAGCGTCATGACCAGGTTGATCAGGCCGATGAACACGGAGTAGAGGATGGAGTTCGACGCGTTCAGACCCGTCTGCTGGATGATGGTCGGCGCGTAGTAGATGATCGTGTTGATGCCGCCGAACTGCTGTACGGCTGCGAGGGTGAGGCCGACGACGAGGGCCGGACGCAGGTCGGGCGTGAGCAGCCTCCTGGCCGTCCGGCCGGAGGACTCGGCGTTCCGCTTCTGCTGCTCGCGGTCCTCGGCGATCCGGTGCTGGGCCCGGGCGACCAGGGCGTCCGCCGTGGCCTCGTCGGCGACCGAGGCGATCCCCTTGCGCGCCCTCTCCGCCTGGCCGTGCGCGATGAGCCACTGCGGCGACTCGGGCAGGAACCACAGGGTCGCCGCCACCATGAGGGCGGCCGGGACCGCGCCGACGGCGAACATGGCCCGCCACATCTCGCTGCTGGAGAAGGCGAGGTTGACCAGGTACGCGATCAGGATGCCGAGGGTGATCATCAGCTGGTTCATCGTGAGCAGGCGGCCGCGGATCTTCGTCGGTGAGATCTCGGAGAGGTAGACCGGAACCGTCGCCGATGCCGCTCCGACCGCGAGGCCGAGGATGATACGGCCCACCATGAGGACGGGGTATCCGTTCGCGGTGCTCGCGATCGCCGTGCCGATGATGAACACCACGCCGATCAGGCCGAGGGTCTTCCTCCGGCCGAGGCCGTCGGAGAGCCGGCCGGCCGAGGTGGCGCCGATCACCGCGCCGATGAGCAGCACGCTGACCACGCTGCCCTGCTCGAAGGAGTTCAGGTCGAAGTCCTGCTTGATGTACAGCAGGGCGCCGGACACAACCCCGGTGTCGAAGCCGAACAGGAAGCCGCCCAGAGCGATCGCGGCCGCCCAGCGGGTGATCTTCCGCTGACCCTCAGCCGGGATCTCGGTGAGCGGCCCATGGGTGCCCGGTTCCTTGGAAAAGCCCTGGACCATGTCGCTTCCTCCGTCGTGAGCGGGCTCGCCCTGGCCACATCACCACCTTTCCGGACGAAAGGACGGTGGCGTGAAGCAATCGGGTGGCTTGAGGACAAAATGAACTGGACACCTGGCGGCCACGACGGGCCGGCGCTCGCCCGCAATCGCCGCTCCGGCAGGTGATACCGCTCCGTCCGGCCGAGCGGCGCGAGGACGGCGCGGGTGCGGCCGTCGCGCAGTTTCCGGGTCGGGTCAGCCGTGGAGGACGCCCCAGCCGCCCGCGTACGACTCGCCCGGGGCCAGCCGGATCAGGTCGGTACCGCTGCCCAGGGCGTTCGGCGGTCCCGTCATCGGCTCGACGCCGATGCCACGGCGGTGCGAGGCGGGCGGCACCTGGTCCGCCGTGTAGACCTCCAGCCATGGCTGGGCCTCGTCCAGCCAGAATCGGGTGGCGCGCCGCGAGCCTTCCAGGCGGACCCAGGCGCGCCCGTCGGCGTCGCGGTCGAGACCGGTGAAGGCGACGTCGATGGCCTGCGTCCCGATACGGCGCGGGGTGGTGAAGTCGTACTCCGTGCCCGAGACGTCGACCGTCGGGCCGGAGGGGAGCATCCGCGCGTCGACCGGCTGGTAGCGGTGGCCGGGCAGGGTCAGCACGCAGTCGTCGAGCGGTTCGCCGACCGTCAGGTAGGGGTGTGTGCCGTGGGCGTACGGGGCGGGGCGCGTGCCGGCGTTGCGGGTCACGAGCCGGACGGTGAGGCCCGTACCGGCGTCCAGGGTGTACGTGACCTCAAGGTCGAGACGGAACGGGTAGCCCGTCGACCCGTGCAGGCTGTAGGCAAGGGTGACGGCGTGCGGTTCCTGCCGGACCGGCCGCCAGGTCGTCCACCGGACGAGTCCGTGGATCGCGCAGTCCAGCTCGGGTTCGGAGACGTCGAGCTGGTGCTCCGTGCCGTCGAAGGTGTAGCGGCCGCGGTCGACCCGGTTGGGCCAGGGGATCAGCAGTTGGCCGAAGGCCGCCGGGGCCGGTTCGTCGGGGCCCTACGAGAGCAGGAGCGGTTCGCCCCGGTGGCTCAGCTCGCGCAGGCCCGCGCCCGCCTCGGTGACGGTCGCCGCGTAGTCGCCGGCCGTCAGCCGGTACTGCTCACCTGTGGTGTTCTCGCTCATGGACAGATGGCTGTCCCCCAGGAGGCGGAGTGCTGCCGGTCGGGGCCCGGTGTCGGCCGATCGGGCGGGTTTCCTGCTCCGTACGGCTCCGTTCCGGTATCGGCCCGGAAGCCTCTCAGCCTGTCTCCTCGTGGCCTGACTTCCGTCGGCGGGACGCGGGTGTCTCACGGGCGATGACCAGGCGGTCGTCGGCGCGGACGGTGCCGATCCGGGAGTCGCTGTACCGCAGGGGCTTGCCGTCGCGGACCACGGCCAGCACCGACTCGGCGATCTGCCGGGGATCGCGGCCGACCTCCGCCGGTTCCGGAGAGCGTTCGGCGACCTCCAGTCCGAGTCCGGCGGAGAGCAGCTCTTCCAGCACCGTGCCGACCGAAGGGCTCAACGATGCGACGCCGAGCAGGTGTCCGGCCGTCTCGGAGGACGTGATGACGTTGTCCGCGCCGCCTTCGCGCAGCAGGGCGACGTTCTCCGCGCGGGCCACGGAGGCGGTGATGACGGCGGTGGCGTTCATCCGTCGGGCGGTCAAAGCCGCGAGGACGGCGGTGTCGTCGCTCGCGGTGGCGATCAGCACGTGCCCCGCCTTGCCCAGCTCCGCCCGAGCCAGCACGTCGGAGCGAGTCCCGTCGCCGACGATACCGACGAGGCCGTGCCGGTTCGCCTCACCGACGGCGGACGCGGCGACGTCGACCACCACGATCTCCCGGGGCTGGGTGCCCCGTGCCCGCAGGGTGGCCACCGCGGCCCGGCCCTGGGTGCCGTAGCCGACCACCACGATGTGCTGTCGCACCTTGCTCCTCCAGGTCTGCTCGCGCCATTCGGCCCGGGTCCGCTCCGTCAGCGCGCTGATCGTGGTGCCGACCAGGACCAGCAGGAAGCCGAGGCGCAGGGGGGTGATCACCAGGGTGTTCACGATCCGTGCCGAGTCGCTGGCCGGGACGACGTCCCCGTACCCGATCGTGGTCAGGGTGACGGCCGAGTAGTAGAAGCTCGTCAGCAGACCGAGAGGGTGTCCGGTGGAGTCGCGGTAGCCGCTGCGGCCGAGGTAGACGACCACCGTGCCGAGGAGGATGAGCCCGAAGGCGAGGGCGAGCCGCGACACGATGATCCGGAACGGTCCGCGCGGCCGGTAGGGGAACCCGAACCGGGACCGCCGGCCGGCCCGGTCCTCGCCCTGAACGTCCACAGGGCCGAGTCTCCGGCACAACCGGAACGGCGACCACCGGAGGTGACCTCAACGACGGCGAGCCCTCCGCGGCTGATCTCACCGCCCGCCACCCGCGTCTCGCTGAACTGTCTGGTCTTCCCTGGGCCGCGCTCGCCCACTACGCCAGGTCGAGACCACGTGCACGAGGCCGCGAATCGGCCCGTTCGGCCATAACGGCTGACCGCGCTGTCCCGGCCGGCCCTGCTGCGGCTACGCCTCGACCTGGCGGCCGGACGCGGAAGCGACGGATCAGCCGCGGAGCGGCAGCAGCCGGGGTACGGCCCGGACGTAGACCACCATGCCGATGACCTCGACCAGGGTCTGGGTGACCACGACCACCGCGGCGACGGCCAGCGCGTCCGGCAGCGCCAGGGCGAGGGGCAGGACGACCAGGGAGTTGCGGGTCGCGCCGGTGAACACGATCGCCCGTCCGTCGCGGGCGGCCAGGCGGAACAGGCGGGCGACGCCGAGCCCGGCGAACGCCATCACGAGCAGGAACGCGACGTAGAACGGCACGACACGGCCCACGTCGCCCAGGCTGCCCGAGTCGCCGAGCTTCGGTACCTGGGAGGCGACCACGGTGAGCAGGACGGCGGCCATCAGCGGCACCATCGTCGTGCCCGCCGCGTCCGCGGCCTGCTGTCCGGCCGGGCGGCGTGCGGCCCACGCCTGGGTGAGCCAGGCCAGCGTGAGCGGAACGACGATCAGCACGACGAACGCCTCGACGAACGGTCCGGCCTCCACGACGTCGGCCAGGTCCGGGCCCATGAACAGGAACAGGTAGACCGGCAGCAGCACCATCTGGGCGAGGAGCAGCAACGGGGTGGCGGCGAGCAGGCGTTCGCTGCTGCCGCCGGCCAGCCCGCTGAAGACGATCACGTAGTCGATGCACGGGGCCAGCAGGACCAGCAGCACGCCGAGGCGGACCGCCCGGTCGTCCGGGAGGAAGGTGAACATCGCGGCGACCACCAGCGGCACCACGACGAAGTTCACCACCAGCGTCGCCGCCAGGAACCGGCCCGCCCGCACCGAGCGCACCAGTTCAGCGGCGGGCACCTGCAGGAACGTCACGTACAGCAGCGCGGCCAGCACCGGGTTGATCGCGCGCTCCAGGCCCGGCCCCGCCCCCGGCACGGCCCAGCCCACCAGATCCCCGGCGGCCAGAGCACCCACATAGACGGCGACCTGATGGCGCTCCATACCCGCGACCAGACCGGACGGTGACGACAACGTACGTACTCCTCGCGGGGTGGGTGGGGAACAGGCGCGGCGGTACCGGGTCGGCCGCCCGGGGCGTGTCCGGCGGATCAGGTCGGATCAGGTCAGACGCAGGTCGATCCAGTGCACGGTGTCGCCCTCGCGCAGCAGGTAGCGTTCGAGCTCGACGAAACCGTGCTGTTCGGCGAAGCGCAGCCCGTCCGGATTGGACGCCAGCACCACCGTCTCGATCACCTGGGCGTCCAGCGCACGGGCCTGGCCCAGGGCACGTTCGTAGAGCCGGGTGCCGAACCCGCGGCGGCGGTGCTCGGGCAGAACGCGCGCGATGACCGTCGCGGTGGCGCCGTTGTCCTCGGTGGGCGGGCGCACGGTGGTGCATCCGATCAGGACGTCTCCGAGGTAGGCGACCTCCATACGGTTTCGGCCGGTGCGGGCACGGACGTCGTCGAGCGACAGCACGTCGCCGGGGATGATCAGGTTATGGACGTACTGCCAGTCGCGGACGGAGGCGTCGTCCACCGCTTGGATTCGAAGATCGTTCACCGGAGCAGCAAAGCGGTGTCCGTCGTGCGCGTCAACCGGCGGTGCGGCCGAGCGACCCGCCCCGCCCGGGGGCCGGGAGACTCCGACGGGTTCACGATTCGTCGGCCGCGGTGTCACCGGAGGGCAGCACCGCCCTCCTTCTGCGGTACACCACTACTCCGCACACCGCGAGCAGGGCTGCTGCCACGGCGGACACCCCGAAGGCCGTCCGCTCGGCGAAGAGCCTTCCCAGCACTTCGAGCACGCCGAGCCCCGCGGTCGCGTAGATCAGCGCCCAGGCCGCTCCGCCCACGAACAGGGCGGGGAGGTAGCGGGACAACGGCATGCGCATGCTGCCCGCGAGAAAGTTGGCGGCGGTCTGGAATCCGACCGTCAGGAAGGAGACGGCCACCATCGGCGCGCCCCACCGCTGGATCGCCCGCTCGGCACGCCGGAACTTCGCCGACGAGATCCGTTCGGCGAACCTGCTGCGCCGGGCGCCGGCACCGGCGAGCCATCCGACGGCGAACGTCCCTCCGGCGCGGAGCAGGACGATGACGTACAGGGCTCCGGCCGCGAGCGCGATCCTATCCACGGCGCTCCGCCCCGGGCGCAGGCCCGAAACCCGCGTTTCCCGTTACCCGCATGAGCGTTCCCGCCCCATCGGGTGCACGACGCGCACGAGCCCGGTCACCGTCTCTCACCTGAGCCCCGCCCCTGCCTGTTCCGTCCGCCGGGTTCCCGCCCGAGGCGCCGAACCCGAACCCGCACGCCCGGGTCCTATGCCCAGGCAAGGCCAGCCTAACCGAACGCGCTTACGCCGGATCGGGGAGCCTGGTCAGCGGATGCCCGTCTCAGGTCAGGAAGTCCTTCGCGTCGACGGCCAGGACGGCGGTCTCGCGGAGCAGAGGTGTCGCCTCGTGCGGCAGCGGCTCGGCACAGCCCTCCGGGCCGTTCAGGTTCCGATCGAGAGGTACTCCGTGGTGCGGACGATGCGCTCGCGCTCGGCGAACGAGGCCAGTTGGTCGCGCACCGCGGAGCTGTCGCCGTCTCGGTTGATCGCCTCCAGCGTCTGCCGGACGGCGGTGATCACACTGCGCTGGAGATCCGAGGGGACGATGATCAGGCGGTACCCCAGCTCACGCAGGCGGTCCCGGGGGACCAGCGGAGTCTTTCCGCCGTGGAACATGTTGATCAGTTTCGGCTGCGGGATGCGCGCGGCGATCTCTTCGATCTGCTCCACGCTCTCGGGGGCTTCGACGAAGATGACGTCCGCACCCGCCTCCAGGTAGGCGTGCGAGCGCTCGATCGCGCTGTCCAGACCTTCGGTCGCGATGGCGTCGGTACGCGCGATCACCACGAAGTCCGGGTCCTGGCGCGCGTCGACGACAGCCCGGAGCCTTGCCGTCATCTCTTCCGTGCTCACCAGGGACTTGTCGTCGAGGTGTCCGCAGCGCTTGGGGAACGTCTGGTCCTCGATGTGCAGCCCGGCCACGCCCAGCCGCTCGAAGAGCCGGATCGTGCGGACGGCGTTCACGGCGTTGCCGAAGCCGGTGTCGGCGTCCACGATGACCGGCAGGCCGGTCACCTCCACGATCTGCGCCAGCCGGTCCGCGACCTCGGTGAGGCCCAGGAGCCCGATGTCCGGCACCCCGCGGCTACGGGCGATGGCTCCCCCGCTCGCGTACAGCAGCTTGCTGCCGCTCTCCTCCACCAGCCTCGCGGTGAGTCCGTCGTACGCCCCGGGCGCGAGGTGGATGTCGTCGCTCTCGATCATCCGGCGGAGGCTGGTCGTGGGGCGCATGGGGATGGGCTCCTCGGTGCTGGGGTGCGGGTGCACAAGCCGGGGGGGGGAGGCCGGGTGCCGATGGGGGCGCGCGGCTTCGGGCGCTTCCTGTATACAGGCTGTATACAGGAAGCGCCAGGGTTGACTTGCGAAGAGGGTCCGCCACCCGGTCCCATGTCGCCGGCAGGCAGGTACACATGTGGTCGGACTGCGAGGCGGCCGCACCCACAGGGGAGCCCATGAACCAGAGCACACGCGCCTACGAACGCCTCCGCAAGGAGATCGTCGACTGGGAACTGCCACCCGGCACCCACTTGAGCGAGATCCGGCTCGCCGAACGCCTCGGAGTCTCGCGCACTCCCCTGCGCCAGGCGCTGCACCAGCTGGCCGGAGACCATCTGGTCAGGATGGTGCCCGGCCGCGGGGCCTTCGTCATGGAGATCGCGCTGGAGGACGTCCGCCACCTCTTCCAGCTCCGTGAGGCGCTGGAGACCTATGCGGCACGCCTGTGCGCGCGTGCACCGCATCGCACCGGCTTCCGCGAGCTGGAGCGGGAGTTCCGCGAGCGGCACACGGCGCTCGCCGAGGAAGCCACGTCGGCGCGGATCGACGACTACTACGCGCTGGCCCAGCGACTCGACGAGCAGACCGACCGGGTCGCCGGGAATCCGCACCTGGCCGGTGCCGTGCGCTCGTTGCGTACCCAGCTCCGCAGACTGCGCCGGATCGCCCGTCGTACACCGGAAAGGCTTCTGCGCTCCGCCGATGAGCACGCGCTGATCTGCGGTGCGATCGCCGACGGGGACGAGGGGCGCGCTGCCGAGCTCACCGCCGCGCACATCAACAACAGCCTGCGCAACATTCTTGAGGCCATGGCTGAGGACGTGGGCCGGACGGGCCCGACGGTGGCCGAGGTCCGCTGAGTTCCGGGCCGCTCCCCCGGCGAGGCCGCCCCGGTCGGTCGCGGGTGGGTCCTCAAGAACCTTCGGCCCTGCGAAGTCCGGCGCCTTCCACCGGGTACGGCACATAGGTCCGCCGGTCCGGATCGATGGCGAGTCTGCCGCCCGCCGGGGGCCGGGCCCGCTGTGCGCAGTCGCGGCGCTCGCAGATGCGGCAGCCGAGGCCGATCGGGGTCGCCGCCCTGGGGTCGTCGAGGGCCACGCCCTCGGCGTAGACGAGGCGGTGGGCGTGGCGGAGTTCGCAGCCGAGGGCGACCGCGAACTCGGCGCGCGGGGCGTGGTGGCTGTAGCCGCCGCGGGTGATCGTACGGGCGACCCAGAAGTAGCGCTTGCCGTCCGGCATTTCGGCGACCTGGGTCAGGGTCCGGCCCGGCGCGGAGAACGCCTCGTAGACCGTCCACAGCGGACACGTACCGCCGAGGCGGGAGAAGTGGAAGTCGGTCGCGGACTGCCGTTTGGAGATGTTCCCGGCCCGGTCGACCCGGAGGAAGGAGAACGGCACTCCGCGGTGCCCTGTGCGTTGCAGGGTGCTCAGGCGGTGGCAGACCGTCTCGAAGCCGACGCCGAAGCGGGCGGACAGCAGCTCGATGTCGTAGCGGACGGACTCCGCGGCGGCGTGGAAAACGGTGTACGGCATGAGCAGGGCGCCGGCGAAGTAGTTCGCCAGGCCGATGCGTGCCAGCGCGGCCGACTCGGGCGAGGTCAGCTCCGGTGCGCTGTCCGCGAGTCGGTCCATCAGCAGGCGCTGTTCCAGGAAGGCCAGTTGGGTGGCGAGTTGGAAGGCCCGCTGGCCGTCGCTGAGCCAGGGGGAGAGAAAGAGGAGGCCGGTGTCGGGGTCGTAGCGGCGGGCGTCGGCGGCGCGGCCCGGTGCGGCCTGGACGACGTGGACGCCGTGGCGTTCGGCGAGCAGCGTCGTGAGGGGGTCGGCGGCCCGGCCCGGACGCAGGCCGAGGGCCTCGGAGGTGCGCTCGGCCGCCGTGTCGAGGAGGCCGAAGTGGTTGTGGTGCGCGTAGAAGAAGTCACGGACCTCGTCGTGCGGCTCCGCCGGCGGCAGCAGTGTCCGTCCCGTTTCCGGCGAGGCGAGCGCGGCCGCCTGTTCGGCGGTTTCGCGGTAGCGCAGGTGCAGGGCCACCAGCGCGCGGGCCACCTCCGGGTGGTCGCGGGCCGCCTCGGCGATCTCCTCGACGGCCGGCGCCGTCACCCCGCACGCCTCGTCGGCCAGGGCCGCGCGCAGATCGGCCGCGAGACGGTCGCCCGCGGCCTCGGAGAAGAACTCCGCGTCGACTCCGAAGACCTTCGCGATCCGGAGCAGCACGCTCGCGGTCAGCGGCCGCTGTCCCAGCTCGATCTGGTTGGCGTAGCTGGCGGAGATGCCGAGGGCGCGGGCCATGTCGACCTGGTTCATGCCCCGCTCGCGGCGGAGGCGGCGGAGCTTGGAGTGCGCGTAGACCTTGTGCTCGGTCGCTCGTCGGGCCACGTGGTCCCTGGTCCCTCCTGGTCGGGTGCCTTCCGGATGCGGCGTACGGGGGCGAGGTACGAGGGCGGCGTACGGAAGCCGCGTACGGGGCGGCGTACCGGTGCGGAAGTACTTGCGAACATAGCATCCGCCTTCTTCGCAACATTCGCAGATTCGCAGCTCATTCCTGTAGAGGCTCCACAGATTCGACAGGTGGTCGCGGGGCTCCGGAGCAGGCACTGTCCTTGACGTCAGCTCCGACAGCACCGAACACGTTTTGCGAGGAGTCCCGTGATCGACCACCAGGTACGCGTCCACCCCAGCGCCGCCCGGCTGCCCCGCGAGGAGCAGCTCGCCTGGAAGCTGGCCGTCGTCGCCACCGGCACCCAGGAGGCCGGAGAGCTCGACCCGGAGGCGTCGGCCATGGCCGCCAACCGGATCGTCGACAACGCGTCCGTCGCGGTCGCCTCCCTGCTGCGCCGCCCGGTCGCCGTCGCCCGCGCCCAGGCCCTCGCGCACTCCGCCGCCACGCCCGGCGCGTCGGTCTTCGGCTCCACCGGCCGGGTCTCGCCCGAGTGGGCGGCCTGGGCCAACGGCACCGCCGTACGGGAGCTGGACTTCCACGACACCTATCTGGCCGCCGACTACTCGCACCCCGGCGACAACATCCCGCCGCTGCTGGCGGTCGCCCAGCACACCGGGCGCTCCGGCGCCGACCTGCTGCGCGGGATCGTCGCCGCCTACGAGGTGCATGTCGCCCTGGTGAAGGGCATCTGCCTGCACGAGCACCGCATCGACCACGTCGCCCACCTGAGCGCCGCGACGGCCTGCGGCCTGGGCGCCCTGCTGCGGCTGCCGACCGGGACGGTGTACCAGGCCGTGCAGCAGGCGGTGCACACGACCACGGCCACCCGGCAGTCCCGCAAGGGCGAGATCTCCAGCTGGAAGGCGTACGCCCCGGCCTTCGCCGGCAAGGCCGCGATCGAGGCCGTGGACCGGGCGCTGCGCGGGGAGACCTCTCCTTCGCCGGTCTACGAGGGCGAGGACGGGTTCCTGGCGTGGATGCTCGACGGCCCGGGGTCCGACTACACCGTCCGGCTGCCCGGGCCCGGCGAGCCGCGGCGCGCCATCCTGGACACGTACACCAAGGAGCACTCCGCGGAGTACCAGGCCCAGGCGCTGATCGACCTGGCGCGGCGGCTGCGCGAGAAGACCGGGCCGCTGGAGAAGGTGCGCTCCGTGGTGCTGCACACCAGCCACCACACCCACAACGTCATCGGCTCCGGTGCGAACGATCCGCAGAAGTACGACCCCACCGCCAGCCGGGAGACCCTGGACCACTCGGCGCCGTACATCCTGGCCGTCGCCCTGGAGGACGGGGGCTGGCACCACGAGCGCTCCTACGCCCCCGAGCGCGCCGGCCGTCCGGAGACCGTCGCGCTCTGGCGGAAGGTCACCACGGTCGAGGACCCGGAGTGGACCCGCCGCTACCACGACCCGGACCCGGAGCGCCGGGCCTTCGGCGGCCGGATCGTGGTGACCCTGGAGGACGGCTCGGTGGTCGAGGACGAACTCGGTGTCGCCGACGCCCATCCGGCCGGTGCGCGTCCCTTCGACCGGCCCGCCTACGCCGGCAAGTTCCGCACCCTCGCCGAGGGGATCGTCGCCCCGGACGCCCAGGATCGCTTCCTTCTCGCCGCCGAGCGCGTCGCCGAACTGTCCACCACCGGCCTGGACGGACTCTTCCCGGCCGTGGGCACCGAGGCCGTCGCCGCGTACGACGCCGCCCTCCCCCAGGGCTTGTTCTGATGAACGATCCGGAGGCACACCCCATGAGCGTCACCGCACCGGACATCCGCCGCGGTCTGGCCGGTGTCGTCGTCGACACCACCGAGATCTCCACCGTCATCCAGGAGACCAACTCCCTGACCTACCGGGGCTACGCGGTCCAGGACCTGGCCGCCCACCGGGCCTTCGAGGAAGTCGCGTACCTCCTGTGGCACGGCGAGCTGCCCGACGACGCGCAACTCAACGACTTCCAGGCCCGCGAGCGCGCTCTGCGTCCGCTGGACCGCAGCACGCTGGAGCTGCTGACCCGGCTGCCCGGCACCTGTCATCCGATGGACGTGCTGCGCACCGCCGTCAGCTTCTTCGGCGCGGAGGATCCGCTGGAGGACGACGGAGCCCTAGCCGCCAACCGGGCCAAGTCCCTGGCCCTGCTGGCGAAGCTGCCCACGGTGGTCGCCGCCGACCAGCGCCGCCGCCGAGGTCTCGCGCCGATCGCGCCGGACCCGGAGCTGGGGTACGCGGAGAACTTCTTCCACATGTGCTTCGGTTCGGTGCCCGACCCGGAAGTGGTCCGCTGCTTCGAGATCTCCCTCACGCTGTACGCGGAACACAGCTTCAACGCCTCGACGTTCACCGCACGCGTCGTCACCTCCACCCTCTCCGACCTCTACAGCGCGGTGACGGCGGCGATCGGCGCGCTGAAGGGCCCGCTGCACGGCGGGGCCAACGAGGCCGTGATGCACATGCTCAACGAGATCGGCGACCCGCGGCGGGCCGGCGAGTGGCTGGACGAGGCGCTGGCCTCCCAGCGGAAGATCATGGGCTTCGGCCACCGGGTCTACAAGCACGGCGACTCCCGGGTCCCGATCATGCAGGAGGCCCTCGACCGCCTGGTCGCCCGAGCGGGCGACCCGGAGGTGACCCGGATGGCCACCCTGCACGCGGCCCTGCGCCACGCCATGGTCACCCGCAAGGGCATCCACCCGAACCTGGACTATCCGGCCGGGCTCGCGTACCACCTGATGGGCTTCGACATCCCGGTCTTCACACCGATCTTCGTGATGAGCCGCATCACCGGGTGGACCGCCCACATCACGGAACAGCTCTCCCGCAACTCGCTGATCAGGCCGCTCGCCTCCTACGACGGCCGCGAGCAGCGCCCGGTGCCGGCCGCCTGAATCGGCATTCGCACCCGAGCGGCCCTCCCCCGGCCCTACGATGCGTTCTGCCCGGACCTCGCGGCCCGGGCCCACAAAAGAATGCGCGCACAGCTGGGGGAAGCCGGTGGGAATCCGGCGCTGACCTGCAACCGTGAACGGCGTTCCACACGCCGTGAGTCGGAGTACCCGGAGGTGCGGTGTGCACCGCTTCTCACTGTCATGGTCTGCAGGACGAAGCCCCAGCCCGGCCCGGCACCTCCGTGCGCTGTCCTGAGGGACGCCGCGTGGTGTGCGCGGGTGAGGGTCGGCGGGTTCGTGTCGGCAGACCCGAAGATCCCATCGGGAAGGCACTTCATGCGCCGGACACTCACCCACCGCTCCGCGATCACCTCGGTCGCCCTGGCCCTCGCCCTCGCCGCCCCTTCCGTGGCGCTCGCACAGGAGCAGGCACAGGCACAGCCCACGTCGAACACCAACAAGGCCGTCAAGGTGACGGTCACGGTCCAGGGTCCGGACGGGCTGCTGTTCAAGGGGAAGGTCAGAACCAGAGGTCACGACGTCACCACGGCGACCGGCGGCACCCACCGGTGCGACGGCACCAATGGCGGCGCGAACCCGTCGAGGGTGCCCACGCCGACCGCCGCGCTGGACGACGCGGCCAAGAAGAACGGCTTCGCCTGGGACGGAGCGTGGTACGCGTCTTTCGACGACTTCTCCGTCGACACGATCAAGAACGTGAGCGGTGGCGGTTCCGCCTACTGGAACATCGCGGTCAACGGCACCCCCACCCCGGTCGGTGGCTGCCAGTTCAAGATAGGCGCCGGTGACCGGGTGGCCTTCACCTGGACGTCTTTCTAGTCGGTCACCTCGTCCTCCCCCTCCTCCGCGCCGGGCCTCAGCACCCGAGCCGAATCGAGCAGCGCCTCGACCACCTCGTCGAGGTCGAGGCGCCGCTCGACGAGGCGCAGTTCGGGCAGCCCGGCGCGGGTGGTGACCCGGGGCGGGGCCAGCAGGCTGCAGCAGTCCTCGTCGGGGAGTACGGAGACGTCGGCGGTGCCGATGGAGCGGGCCTCGTCGATGATCTCCTGCTTCTCCCAGGCGAGCAGCGGGCGCAGCACGGGCAGCGCGGCCGCCTCGTCCACGGCGGCCAGGTTGGCCAGCGTCTGGCTGGCCACCTGGCCGAGGCTGTCGCCGGTCACCAGTGCCTCGGCGCCGGTGCGGGCGGCGAGGGCGGCAGCCGTACGCACCATCAGGCGGCGCTGTGCGACGACCTGGAGCCGGCCGGCCCCTGCCACGGCGAGCTGTTTCTGCGCCTTGCCGAGGGCGATGACGTGCAGGTCGCCGGGTGGCTGGTAGCGGTTCAGTTCCCGTGCCAGTGCGTACGCCTTGTACACGGAGGCCGGGTTGGTGTATGGGGCCCCGTTGAAGTGGACGAAGTCGCAGGCCAGGCCGCGGCGCATGGCCCGGTGGGCGGCGACGGGCGAGTCGTAGCCGCCCGAGAGCAGCACCAGGGCGCGCCCGCTGCTGCCGACGGGCAGCCCGCTCAGGCCGGGGAGACGTTCCCAGGAGACGTAGGTCTCCTTGCGGTCGATCTCCACGGTCAGGCGGACGTCCGGCCGGGCCAGGTCGACCCGCAGGCCGGGCACCGCCGCCAGGACGCGGGCGCCGACCTCGGCGTCCACGCGGGACGAGGTCAGGGGGAACCGCTTGTCCCGGCGCTTGGTCCGTACGGCGAAGGTGGTCCCGTGCCGTTCGGGACCGCTCAAGGCGTCCACGGCCGCGGCGACGATGGCCTCCAGGTCGCTGGGGACGCGGACGGCCGGCTCGACCGAGTTGAAGCCGATCACCCTGCGCGCCCGCTCGACCAACGCCTCCCGGGGGACCTCGCCGCCCAGTACGGTCACGTTCTGGGCGGTCTTGATCCAGGTGGAGCCGCCGATGCCGCGCAGTGCGACGCGCAGGTTGTCGTGCAGCCTCTCGACGAAGAGGTGCCGGTTGCGGCCCTTGAGGAAGACCTCGCCGTGCTTCAGCAGCACGCAGGGGCCCGGCGACCCCGAGTCGGCGGCCCGGGGTGCGGGCAGGTGGCCGGTGGCTGACATGGGCATCGCTCAAAAGTCCCAGTCGTCGTCGGCGGTGTCCTCCGCCTTGCCCATGACGTACGACGACCCGGACCCGGAGAAGAAGTCGTGGTTCTCGTCGGCGCCGGGCGACAGCGCCGCCAGGATCTCCGGGTTGACCTCCGTCTCCTTTGCCGTGAAGCGGGCCGGGTAGCCGAGGTTCATCAGGGCCTTGTTCGCGTTGTAGCGGACGAAGACGGCCACGTCGTCCATCAGGCCGAGGGGTTCGTACAGCTCACCGGAGTACCGGAGTTCCAGCTCGTACAGCTCCTCCAGCAGCTCGTGGGTGAAGGCCCGCACCTCCTGCTGTCCGGCCGGGGACAGCTTCTCCAGACCGCGCTGGTACTTGTAGCCGGAGTAGTAGCCGTGCACGGCCTTGTCGCGCAGGATCAGCCGGATCATGTCGGCCGTGTTGGTGAGCAGGGCGTGCGTGGAGAAGTGCAGCGGCAGGTAGAAGCCCGCGTACAGCAGGAGGGAGGACAGGAGCGTGGAGGCGACCTTCCGCTTCAGCGGGTCGTCGCCGTAGTAGTGCGCGAGGACCTTCTTGCAGCGCTGCTGGAGTACGTCGTTGCCGACCGCCCAGCGGTAGGCGTCGTCGATCTCCCCGGTGTTGGAGAGGGTGGAGAAGACCGAGGAGTAGCTGCGGGCGTGCACGGCCTGCATGAAGGCGATGTTGGTGTACACCGCCTCCTCGTGCTCGGTGCGGGCGTCCTGGATCTGCACGATCTCGCCGACGGTGGCCTGCAGGGTGTCGAGCATGGTCAGGCCGGTGAAGACCCGCATGGTCAGGGTGCGTTCCCCGGCGGAGAGCTTCTGCTGCCAGGCGGAGAGGTCGCCGGAGAGCGGGACCTTCTCGGGCAGCCAGAAGTTGGCGGTGAGCCGGTTCCACACCTCCAGGTCCTTCTCGTCGGTGACGCGGTTCCAGTTGATCGGGCGGAGCCGGGCAGCCGGGTCGTGGCGGTAGGACGGCGGGGTGACCGAGATGTCGGTCACCGGGGCGGGGGTGGTGGTCATCGTGGGTACCTTCGGGTGCGTGCGGCGGGCGGTCACAGGGTGCAGGAGAGGCAGTTCTCGATCTCGGTGCCTTCCAGGGCCTCCTGGCGCAGCCGGATGTAGTAGAGGGTCTTGATGCCTTTGCGCCAGGCGTGGATCTGCGCCTTGTTGAGGTCGCGGGTGGTCGCGGTGTCCCGGAAGAACAGCGTGCAGCTGAGGCCCTGGTCGACGTGCTGGGTGGCTGCCGCGTAGGTGTCGATGATCTTCTCGTAGCCGATCTCGTACGCGTCCTGGAAGTACTCCAGGTTGTCGTTGTCCAGGTGCGGGGCCGGGTAGTAGACGCGGCCGAGGCGGCCTTCCTTGCGGATCTCGATCTTGGCTGCGACGGGGTGGATGGAGGCGGTCGCGTCGTTGATGTAGCTGATGGATCCGGTGGGCGGGACGGCCTGGAGGTACTGGTTGTAGATGCCGTGCGCCCGGACGGACGCCTTCAGCTCCCGCCAGTCGTCCTGGGTCGGCAGCTGAACGCCGGCCTCGGCGAAGAGCGTGCGGACCCGGTCGGTGGCCGGCTCCCAGGCACGCTCGGTGTACTTGTCGAAGTACGAGCCGTCGGCGTACGCGGAGTGCTCGAACCCGTCGAAGGCGGTGCCGCGTTCGATCGCGATCCGGTTCGAGGCGCGCAGGGCGTGGAAGGCGACGGCGTAGAAGTACAGGTTCGTGAAGTCGACGCCCTCCTCGCTGCCGTAGTGGATGCGCTGCGAGGCGAGGTAGCCGTGCAGGTTCATCTGGCCCAGGCCGATGGCGTGCGAGCGCTCGTTGCCGTGGGCCACGGAGGGCACGGCGTCGATGTCCGACTGGTCGGAGACGGAGGTCAGCCCGCGTACGGCGGTTTCCACCGTCGCGCCGAGGTCACCGGAGCCCATGGCGGCGGCGATGTTCAGCGAGCCGAGGTTGCAGGAGATGTCCTTGCCGACGGTCTCGTAGTTCGCCGCGGCGTCGTAGGTGCTGGGTGTGTTGACCTGGAGGATCTCCGAGCACAGGTTGGACATGTTGATCCAGCCGGGGATCGGGTTGGCCCGGTTCACCGTGTCCTCGAACAGCAGGTACGGGTAGCCGGACTCGAACTGGAGCTCCGCGATCGTCTTGAAGAACTCCCGCGCGCTCAGCACGGTCCTACGGATCCGCGGGTTGGCCACCAGGTCGTCGTAGTGCTCGCTGACCGAGAGGTCGGAGAGCGGCTTTCCGTACTCGCGCTCGACGTCGTACGGCGAGAACAGGTGCATGTCCTCGTTGCGCTTGGCGAGTTCGAAGGTGATGTCGGGCACGACCACGCCGAGCGAGAGGGTCTTGATGCGGATCTTCTCGTCCGCGTTCTCCCGCTTGGTGTCCAGGAACCGCATGATGTCGGGGTGGTGGGCGTGCAGATACACCGCGCCCGCGCCCTGCCGTGCGCCGAGTTGGTTGGCGTAGCTGAAGGAGTCCTCCAGCAGTTTCATCACGGGCACGACACCGGAGGACTGGTTCTCGATCTTCTTGATCGGCGCGCCCTGCTCGCGGAGGTTCGTCAGCAGCAGCGCCACTCCGCCGCCGCGCTTGCTGAGCTGGAGCGCGGAGTTGATGCCGCGTCCGATGGACTCCAGGTTGTCCTCGACCCGCAGCAGGAAGCAGGAGACCAGCTCACCGCGCTGCGCCTTGCCCGCGTTGAGGAAGGTCGGCGTCGCGGGCTGGAAGCGGCCGGTCATCATCTCGTCCACCAGCGCGGAGGCCAGCTTCTCGTCCCCGGCGCCGAGGAACAGCGCGGTGGCGACGACGCGGTCCTCGTACCGCTCCAGGAAGCGCGAGCCGTCGAACGTCTTGAGTGTGTACGAGGTGTAGTACTTGAACGCCCCGAGGAAGGTACGGAACCGGTGCTCGTGGGCGTACGCCTGCCGGTACAGGCCCTCCAGGAAGCTCCAGTCGTAACGCCGGAACGGCGCCTCCTCGTAGTAGTCGTTGCCGATCAGGTGGTCGATCTTCTCCTTCAGCGACCCGAACTCCACCGTGTTCGGGTTGACGTGCTGGAGGAAGTACTGCCGGACGGCCTCGCGGTCCTGGTCGAACTGGATGCGGCCGTCGCAGTCGTACATGTTCAGCATGGCGTTGAGCGCGTGGTAGTCCCGGCGGGTGCCGACCGATTCACGCTCGGCGGGCGGCGCGGTGATCGTCGTGCTGATGATGCTCATGCCCTCGGCCGTGCCAAGGGTTCCTGTCGTGTCCAAAACTTCCGCAGCCCTTCCCTCACGGCACGGACATCGCGGTCCGTGCCCAGCAGTTCGAATCGGTACAGCTCCGGGACCCCGCACTTCGCCGAGATGACCCGGCCGGCCAGGCAGTAGTCCACGCCGAAGTTGGTGTTCCCGGAGGCGATCACTCCGCGCAGCAGCGCTCTGTTCGCCTCGACGTTCAGGAAGCGGATCACCTGTTTCGGGACCGCGCCGGCGCGTTCACCGCCGCCGTAGGTCGGCACGATCAGGACGTACGGCTCGGTGGCCTCGGGCATGCCCTCGCGACGCGGGTGCAGGGGGATGCGGGTGGCAGGCAACTCCAGCTTCTCCACGAAGCGTTTGGTGTTCTCCGAGACGCTGGAAAAATAGATCAGACCGCTCAACGGTCGCCGCCTCCTCTCGCTCGTTCCTGTCTCCGTCGTCCGAGGACCGGAGGGGAGCGGCGGCACGTGAGGCGGAGAGCGGGGCGGCGATGAAGGCATGCCGGGCCCGGCTCCGTACGACGGCCACGCGACCCTCCCTCGGGGTCTCGAAGCGCGTGCACCGCATACGGGTGCACGCGCCGGTGGCAGGTCTTCGGACTCGCGGGCCTGTTCTGACGTACGTCAGGACGCCTAGTGGCCGTCGCTTCCCGGGCCCGTTTCCCGGACCCAGTGCGTTGTGACGGCGTTCGTTCCCGCTCACCGCTGCGGGGCAGTCCCGGATTTGCACCGGGTTCCCTCTTGCCTCGCGGGGCACAACCGTGCCCCGCGAACCACCAGCAACGACAACACTACATCTGGAGGGTTGGCGATGCACGCAACCCCAGATGTTGTGTTGCGCGACGAAGTTAGGTATACCTAACCCCTCGGCGGTCGGCTCACCCCTGCCCTCGTGCGCCCGCACGCCTCCCCGACAGGCCGAAGCGTCGCAAGCCGCTCCACATGACGCTTCTGCGGGATCATGGGAGACGCCGCTACTTGGCTCACGAGGAGGCAGACATGAAAATGCTGATCAACGTTCCCGAGACGGTAGTCGCCGATGCCCTGAGGGGTATCGCAGCAGCGCACCCCGAGCTGACCGTCGATGTGGAGAACCGGGTCGTCGCCCGGAAGGACGCGCCCGTGGCGGGGAAGGTGGGGCTCGTCTCCGGGGGCGGTTCCGGGCATGAGCCGCTGCACGCCGGGTTCGTCGGGCCCGGGATGCTGTCGGCCGCCTGTCCCGGGGAGGTCTTCACCTCCCCCGTGCCGGACCAGATGGTGCGGGCGGCGGCGGCCGTCGACAGTGGGGCGGGGGTGCTGTTCGTCGTCAAGAACTACACCGGTGACGTGCTCAACTTCGAGATGGCCGCCGAGCTGGCCGAGGACGAGGGGGTCCAGGTCGCCCAGGTGGTGGTGGACGACGATGTGGCCGTGAGCGACAGTACGTTCACCGCCGGGCGACGCGGTACGGGAGCGACGCTGTTCGTCGAGAAGATCGCCGGAGCGCTGGCGGACGAGGGCGCTCCGCTGGAGCGGGTGGCCGCGGTCGCGCGGCAGGTGAACGGGGCCTCGCGCAGCTTCGGGGTGGCGCTCGGCGCGGTCACCACGCCGGCCAAGGGCAGCCCCACCTTCGATCTGCCCACCGGGGAGCTGGAGTTGGGCATCGGGATCCATGGGGAGCCGGGGCGTGAGCGGCGGCCGATGATGACGTCCGGGGAGATCGCCGACTTCGCCGTGAACGCGATCCTGGAGGATCTGCGCCCCACCGGTCCGGTGCTGGCGCTGGTGAACGGCATGGGGGCGACACCCTTGCTGGAGCTGTACGGGTTCAACGCCGAGGTCCACCGGGTGCTGTCCGAGCGGGGCGTTCCGGTGGCTCGTACGCTCGTGGGGAACTATGTGACGTCGCTCGACATGGCAGGCTGCTCGGTGACGCTGTGCCAGGTCGACGAGGAGCTGCTGCGACTGTGGGACGCGCCGGTGCGGACGGCCGCGCTCCGCTGGGGCTGCTGAACCACGGGCCGGATCCCGTGACCGTGTACGC
Source organism: Streptomyces sp. SID14515 (assembly GCF_010548505.1). Taxonomy (NCBI): domain Bacteria; kingdom Bacillati; phylum Actinomycetota; class Actinomycetes; order Kitasatosporales; family Streptomycetaceae; genus Streptomyces; species Streptomyces sp. SID14515. The sequence continues at coordinate 23,315 of NZ_JAAGMH010000130.1, forward strand.
GACCCCGGCACGGGGCCGGTCGGCCGTACTGCCCGTGCCGCCGGGACGATCGGTCCCGGCGGGACCGAGGAACAGGAGATCATGTGCTCGACACCGACTTCTTCCGCCGCTGGATGACCGCTGTCGCGGCGTCCGTGGAGCGTGAGGCGAACCATCTGACGGAGCTGGACTCGGCGATCGGGGACGCCGATCACGGCAGCAATCTTCAGCGCGGCTTCACGGCGGTGACGGCGGTGCTGGAGAAGGACGCGCCCGCCACCCCCGGTGCGGTGCTCACCCTGGCCGGACGGCAGCTCATCTCCACCGTCGGCGGGGCGTCCGGTCCGCTGTACGGGACGCTGCTGCGCCGTACGGGCAAGGCGCTCGGCGACGCCGACGAGGTGACGCCGGAGCAGTTGGCGCAGGCGTTCGCGGCGGGCGTCGCCGCGGTGGGGCAGCTGGGCGGCGCCCAGGCCGGGGACAAGACGATGCTCGACGCGCTGCTGCCCGCGGCGGAGGCCCTCGCCACCTCGTTCGACGGGGCGGCGAACGCGGCTCGGGCGGGCGCGGAGGCGACGGTGCCGTTGCAGGCGCGCAAGGGCCGGGCCAGCTATCTCGGCGAGCGCAGCATCGGGCATCAGGACCCGGGCGCGACCTCGGCGGCGCTGCTGGTCGAGGCCCTGGCGGCGACCGCGGACGGAGTGGGCGCATGAGCGACGAGGCGCAGGTGGGCATCGTGCTGGTCTCCCACAGCGGTCCGGTCGCCGAGTCGGTCGCCGAGCTGGCCCGTGGGCTCGCCGCCGGAGGGGTGACCGCGCCGGTCGCCCCGGCCGGTGGGCTGCCGAACGGCGCGCTCGGGACGAGCTCGGAGCTGATCGGCCGGGCAGCCGCCTCGGTGGACCGGGGCGCGGGCGTGGCGGTCCTGGTGGATCTGGGCAGCGCGGTCCTCACGGTGAAGGCCATGCTCGCCGAGGGCGATGAGCTGCCCGAGAACACACGGCTGGTGGACGCGCCGTTCGTGGAGGGCGCGGTGGCCGCCGTGGTGACCGCCTCGGCGGGCGGCGACCTCGCGGCGGTGGAGGCGGCGGCCTCGGAGGCGTACGGCTACCGCAAGACGTGACGCCTCGCGTGGCGCCCCGCACTCCGCCGCAGCAAACTTGACGACATGTCGACCGGCAGGCGCAGTGCGGGGCTTCTTCTCTTCCGGGTCACGGACGCCGGGGGCGAGCGGGATGTCGAGGTGCTGATCGGGCACATGGGCGGGCCGTTCTGGGCGGCTCGGGAGGCCGCCGCCTGGTCGGTGCCGAAGGGCGAATACGGGTCGGAGGAGAGCGCGGAGGCGGCTGCTCGCCGGGAGTTCACGGAGGAGCTCGGGGTTCCGGTGCCGCCGGGTGAGTGGATCGCGCTCGGCGAGTCCCGGCAGCGCAGCGGCAAGACGGTGACCGTGTGGGCCCTGGAGGCGGAGCTGGACGTGGCGTCCGTCGTGCCGGGGACGTTCACGATGGAGTGGCCGCGCGGTTCCGGCGTGCAGCAGGAGTTCCCGGAGATGGACCGGTTCGCCTGGTGCACGCCGGAGCAGGCCGCCGAGCGGCTGATCGCCGGTCAGCGGGTCTTCGTCGACCGGCTGCGCGCTCAGGTGCGCGGGGCGGCCGCCTCCCCCGACGCGTAGGCCGGGGCCGGGGCCGGTGCCGGAACCGTGCCCACCTGGCGGCCGGCCCGCAGTTCGAGGACGTCGCCGGTGAAGCGGGACCGGAAGCTGCGGTCGTGCGAGACGACGACGACCGCGCCCCGGTACTGGTCGAGGGCCTGCTCCAGCTCCTCGACCAGGCTCAGCGCGATGTGGTTCGTCGGCTCGTCCAGCACCAGCAGATCGGCCGGCCGGGTCACCAGCCGGGCCAGGGCGAGCCTGCGTTGCTGGCCGACGGAGAGGGACGCGACGGGCACGTCGAGGTCCTCGGGGCGGAACAGCCCGAGGGCCAGGAGCTCGTCGGCGTACTCGTCGGGGAAGCCGGGGCGGCCCGCCGCGAAGGTGGCGAGCAGGGTGCGCCGGGTCGGCCGGGCGGGCAGTTCCTGCGGGAGGTAGCCGATGCGGGCACGGCGGGTGACCGTGCCCGTGTCGGGGGCCAGGTCGCCCGCGAGGACCCGCAGCAGGGTGGTCTTCCCGGCTCCGTTCTCGCCGGTCACCAGGAGGCGGGCTCCCGCTGCCACGCGCAGGGAGGGGAGACGGAGGCGGTCCCCTACGGAGACGTCGTCCAGCTCCACCAGAGGCCTCGCACCGTCCGTCGTACCGGTGGCGGCTCCGGTTGCGGTTCCGGTAGCGGCTCCGGTCGCGGTGTCGGCTCCGGTTCCGGTTCCGGTGCAGTCCGCGGTGCCGGTGGCGGTCGCGGTTGCGGTGGCGGTTCCGGTGCAGTCCGCCGCGCCGGTGGCGGTGGTGACGGTCGGGCGGCCGGTGAAGGCGAGGGGGCGGGGCGGGGGCGGCACGGGTGACCTGCGCAGGGCGTCCAGCCGGGTCCGGGCGGACCTGACCTGGCCGGACAGCTTGGCCTCGTGCGAGCGGCGGTGCTTGCCGAAGCCCTGTTTCGGGTCCCCTCCGGTGGCGGCGAGCCGCGCGCCGGCCGCCTCGACCAGCTCCTCGGTACGGGCCAGCTCCGCCAGGTACTCCTCGTGCTCCTGGGCCCAGCGGCGGCGGGCGGCGGCCTTGGCGGTGCGGTAGCCGTCCCAGCCGTCCCCGTACCGGGTGACCGTGCGCAGGTCGCGGTCGACCTCCAGGATCACCGAGGTGACACGCTCCAGGAACGCCCGGTCGTGGGTGACCGCCACGACGGTGCCCCGGTGGGCGCGCAGGTGGTCCTCCAGCCAGCCGACGGCACGGGCGTCGAGGTGGTTGGTCGGCTCGTCGAGCAGCAGCAGTTCGGGGGCGGCGGCCAGGACGCAGGCGAGGGCCAGCCGGGACCGCTCGCCGCCGGAGAGCGTGGCGAGGGCCCGGTCGCGGGTGAGGTGGGCGAGGCCGAGTCCGTGCAGAGCCGCTTCGGTGCGGGCGTCGGCCCGGTAGCCGTCGCGGTCCTCGTAGGCGGTGAGGAGGTCTCCGTACGCGGCGAGTTCCGCGTCGGTGGGCCCCGGGTCGCCGGGCTTCCGCTCCGAGAGGCCCGCCTCCGCCTCGCGGATGCGGTGTTCGAGGTCGCGCAGTTCGGCGAGGGCCGCGTCGACGGCGTCCTGCACGGTGTCGGCCGGGTCGAGGGCGAGGGTCTGGGCGAGGTGGCCGGTGCCACCGGGGAACCGGACGGTGATCTCTCCGGTGTCCGGTTGTTCCGCTCCGGCCAGCAGCCGGAGCAGGGTGGACTTTCCGGAGCCGTTCTCGCCGATGACGGCGGTCTTCTCACCGGGCCGGACGGTGAGGGTCACCTGGTCGAGTACGGAGCGGTCCCCGTACGCCTTGGAGACGTCCTTCATGGCCAGTTGAGCGCGGTCGCGCTGGGGGTGCATGGGTGCCTTTTCCCTGGGTGACGGCCCGCGACGGCGCGCACGGGGGCGCGACGCGGTGGCGGGGCGTGGATGCCGGACGGCGGAGGGGACGGCGGCGGGCGCGCGGGGCGACATCGATGCCGGCATCGGCACCGTCACCGGGCGTCTCAGTGGGACGCGTGGTGCGGCGCGCGGCGGCCGTCCGGGCCGGGAATCAGCGGAAGAAGTAGAAGCGGTACGAACCCATGCGGGCCAGTTTAGCGGCGGCCGGCCGGCCACGCCGAGAATTTCCGCCCGTCCCGGCCGTCCCGGAGCCTGGGTTGGGGCAGGCTCCGGGACGGCCGGGCGGGCGGGACCGGAGGAGGACCGGGGCGGCGGGACCGAAGGGGGGCCGGGGCGGGGTCAGCCGCTGGGGAGGATGACGGCCCGGCCGTTGATCCTGCCGTCGTGGAGGCGCTCGTAGGCGAGCGGGGCCTCGTCGAGGGAGTACGTCTCCACATGGACGTCCACCGCCCCGGCGTGGGCCAGGTCGAGGACCTCGGCGAGTTCCTTGCGCGAGCCCCAGTAGGGGGCGCTGACGTTGGTTCCGTACGGAAGCGTCCCGAAGCCGACCGGGAGCGCGCCGCCGCCGATGCCGACGATGGTGACGTCGCCGTCCACGCGGGCCACGGCCCCGGCGGTCCGCACGGTGGGCGGCGCTCCGACGAAGTCGAGGACCACATGGGCGCCGAGTCCGCCGGTCAGTTCCATGACGCGGGCGGCCGCCTTCTCGTCGGAGAGAACGGCTTCGTGCGCGCCGACGGTCCTGGCCAGGGCGAGCTTGTCCTCGGTGACGTCGAGGGCGATCACCCGGGCGGCCGTCATGGCGCGCAGCAGCTGGATCGCGACGTGGCCGAGACCGCCGGTGCCGATGACGACGGCGGTGGAACCGGGCACCAGCTTCGCCCGGGAGCGCACGATCGCGTGGTACGGGGTGAGTCCGGCGTCGGTGAGGGGCACCGTCTTGACCGGGTCGAGGTCGCCGATCGGGATCAGATGGCGGGGGTCGTCGACGATCATGTACTCGGCCATCGCGCCGGGTGCGCCGAGTCCGGGCGGCATGATGCCGAGCTCCTTGGCGCGCAGGCAGTAGTTCTCCTTGCCCTCGGCGCAGTTCACACAGGTGCCGCAGCCCCATGGCCCGTACAGCGCGACGGAGTCGCCGACCGCGAAGCCGTCGACGCCGTCACCGAGGGCGGCGACCGTGCCGACGCCCTCGTGGCCCAGGGTGAGGGGCAGCGGGAAGGGGATCTGGTCGGCGGGCCAGCTCATCACGGCGATATCGGAGTGGCAGACGCCGGCGGCGGTGCCCTTCAGCAGGACCTGGCCGGGGCCGGGCTCGGGGTCCGGGACGGTGACCACCTCGGGGGCGGCGCCGACGGCTCGGTACTGAACGGCTTTCATGGGGTCTCCTCGCCTCTTCTTTCTTGCTTCTCTTCGTTCTCTTCTTCGCCCCGTGCCCCGTGTTCTCTTCGTTCTCTTTCTCGCCCCGGTGTCCCCCGTCCGCCACTCGGGGCCCTCGGTCACGGGGCGGAGTAGCCGCCGTCCACCAGGTGGTAGCTGCCGTGGATGAAGGAGGCCTTGTCGGAGAGCAGGAAGGCGGCGAGTTCGGCGACCTCCTCGGCGGTGCCGAGCCGTCCGGCCGGGTGGAGGGAGATCAGGTGCTCGCGGGCCCCCGGGTCGGTGTTCCGCAGGAGCGGGGTGTCGATAAAGCCGGGGCCGACCGCGTTGACCCGGACGTTCTGCCCGGCGTATTCGAGCGCCGCGGTCTTGGTGAGGCCGACGACGCCGTGCTTGGCCGCGACGTAGGCGGGCGACCCCGCGAAACCGTTGGTGCCGAGGATGGAGGACATGTTGACGATCGCGCCGCCGCCCGCCGCGACGATGGCGGGCAGTTCGTAGCGCATCGAGTAAAAAACGCCGCTGAGGTTGGTGGCGACGACGCGGTTCCAGTCCTCGACCGGGTACTCGCCGGTGGGGCTGCTGGGGCCGGCGATGCCGGCGTTGTTCACGGCCAGGTGGAGGGCGCCGAAGGTGTCCACCGCGAACCGCACGCCCGCTTCGACGGAGGCCGGGTCGGTGACGTCCATCGCGACGGCGGCGGCCCTGGCTCCGGTGCTCTCCAGCTCGGCCGCGGCCTTGCGCGCGTTCTCCTCGTCGTAGTCGGCGACGACGACCGCCGCGCCGCCGGAGGCGAGCCGCCGGGCCAGGGCGAGACCGATGCCGGAGGCGCCGCCGGTGACGAGGGCGGTGCGGCCCGCGAACTCGTCCGAGGCGGCGGTCGCGGCCGCGGGGGTGGCGCTGTGGTCGGTGGGGGTGCTCATGAGCTTGCCTCTGTTTCTGCTGCTGCGGTAGCTGCTTCTGCTTCTGCTACTTCTGCTGTGGTGCGGTGCTGTTCCGGAGCGGGGCCCGGTGCGCCGAGCAGGTCGGCGGAGAGCGCGTCGAAGGCCTCGGTGACCAGGTCGGGCAGGGCGTCCGGGCGGCCTCCGCGCACCCAGGCGGCCTGGGCGGCGAGCAGGGCGCCCGCTCCCGCGGCGACGGTCACGGCGGGCCGGATGTCCTGCCGCGGATCGACGCCGAGCCGGTCCGCGACGATGGCTACCGAGTCCTCCTGGGCGTCCACCCGGATGTGGTGGAAGGCCGCGTAGAGGGTCGGCTCCTCCTCGGCGACGACCAGCAGGTCGAAGATCCGGGGGCGGCGGTGCCAGGGCTCCGCGCCGGGGTCGGCGAGCCAGTCGAGGACGGCGCGCCGGTAGGCGAGGAGCGGTGGTTCCGGGGCCGGCCGGGCGCGCAGGGCCGCGTTGATGCGGTCGCCGTCGCCCCGCAGGGAGTCGAGGGCGGCGGCCTCCTTGCTCGTGAAGTACCGGCTGAACGTACGGCGGTCGACGTCCGCGGCCTCCGCAATCTCCTCGACCGTCACGTTCCGCAGCCCCCGGTCGAGCACCAGCTCGAACGCGGCCTGCGCCAGGGTGTCGCGGGTGCGGCGCGCCTTGCGGCTGCGTCGTTCCGGGATCTTCCGTTCCGGAGTCATAGATGCACCGTACACCTGACAATGTCCCCACGCGACATAAGTCTCGTGGGGACATCCAGGGTGGCTGGTGCTGAGGGCTGTCAGACCGCCGCTACGCGCAGGGCGTCCTCGCCGGCGGTCTCGGGCCGACGGCCGCCGTCGACGGGGGCGTGGCTCAGGGCGAGCGCGGCGACGTCGTCGCGCCGGACGCCTCCGGAGAAGTCCTCCAGGTCGACGTGGAGCGCGTCGAGCAGTTCGCGCGGACCGTGCCCGGCCCAGGCCCCGACCCGCTCGTCCAGCGGGTAGAAGTCACCGGCGGTGTCGCGGGCCTCGGTCACCCCGTCGGTGACGACGAGGAGTGTCGCGCCCGGCGGGAAGTCGAAGGACTCGGTCGTCCGGGCCTCCCGGCTGAGTCCGGCGAGGCCGAGGGGGACGTACGTCCGGTGGAGCGTGACGGCCGAGGCCCGGCCGTCGTGCAGCAGGCGCGGCGGCAGGTGGCCGCAGTTCACGGCCTCCACCCGGCCGCTCCCGTCGAACCCGAGCACCAGCGCGGTCACGAAGCGTTCGGCCTCACCGGTCTGGGCGGAGAACACGTTGTGCCGGACGACGGCGTCCTCCAGCGCCTCCACCACCCCGGTGAGCGTGGGTTCGCGGATGGCCGCCTCGCGGAACGCGGCGATGGCCGCGAATCCGGCGCCGATGGCCGCGAGGCCCTTGCCCTGGACGTCACCGATGATCACGCGGGTCCCGTGGGGCGACTCGACGACCTCGTAGATGTCGCCGCCTACGAAGCGGTCCTCCTCGATCGGCTCGTAGAGGCCGTGCGCGAGGACGTGGCCGGTCGCGACGGGCAGCGGTCGCAGGATCTGGCGTTGCAGGGTGACGGCGGCGGAGCGCAGCCGGGCCATCTCCGTGGCGTGCCGGATGCGCGCCGCGCAGGCGGCGACCCCGAGGGCGCAGGCCAGTACGGCGAAGCCGATGCCGAAGACGAAGTCCCAGAAGGTGCCGTCCGCGCCGGCCCGGAAGCCGACGACGACCGCGGTGATCCACACCGCGACCCAGATGGTCTGGCGGAGGCTGCAGTAGACGGAGGCCAGCGCCGGGACGACCACGAGCAGCGGTACGACCCGCAGGTCGTTGCCCGTCCTGATGTCGAGGAACACGACCAGCAACGTCAGCAGCGTGAGACCGCCGACCAGCGTCCAGTTGCCGATCCGGCTCCGGGACACCGACGCGGCGCCCGCGTCAGGGCCGGGTACGGCACCGCTCCGGTGCCGTACCCCTCTCTGCTTCCGCGCCTGTTTCGGAACCTGCCTCAGTGCCATGTCCAGCAACCTCATGGGCACGGCCTGTCCTCCCGCTGGTGTCTCGGCGCCGCCCGCAGTTTCGGCCGGTCCCTTCCAGTTGACCGGGGCGCGGGCGTTCGCACAGGAGGGCTTAGGACCCTGAGGGGGTGCCGAAGGTCCCGTTCGGGACTTCCGGCCCGGGACCTCCGTCCTCCTGCCGGGGTGCCGCAGGTCCCGTCGTACGGGTACCGGCGGCCGGTTCCGGCGGCCCGGTCAGCGCAGCGAGGGCCTGCGGTTCCCGTCGGCCGACGGAAGCGTGGCGGGGACGAGGGCGGAGATGAATTCCGTACGCCGGCGGAGCCGGAAGCCGAGGGACTCGTAGAGCCGTACGGCCCCGGTGTTCGAGGCGGACGCATGCAGGAACGGCGTCTCGCCGCGCTCTCGGATGCCGTGTGCGACCGCCAGGACCAGTCGGCTCGCCAGCCCCTGCCCCCGTACGGACTCGTCCGTGCAGACGCCGCTGATCTCGGTCCAGCCGGGCGGGTGCAGCCGCTCCCCCGCCATCGCCACCAGCGCGCCGCCCCGGCGGATGCCGAGATAGGTGCCCAGCTCGACCGTGCGCGGCAGGAAGGGGCCCGGGCGGGTGCGTTCCACCAGGTCCAGCATCTCCGGCACGTCCTGCGGGCCCAGCAGGACCGCCTCCGGGTCGGGTGCGGCCGCCACCGACGTGTCCACCAGCTGAACGCCCTCGGCCCGGAAGATGATCTCCCAGTCCTCCGGCGGCTGCGCCTGGAACGCGGCCAGGGCGACCGAGCCGCCCGGTCCGGCGAGCGCCGCGACATCGGCCCAGTCCTGGGCGTCCGGGGCGTCCGGGAGCCCGATCCAGGGGGTGACGTCGACGGGGTAGCGCAGGACCCGCCCACGGCTCTCGGCGAAGTGGGCGTGCGGACCGGTGAGCGAGGAGCGGGCGGGGTTGTCCAGCGGGTGGAGCCGGGATGGGGTGTGGGCCCGGGGCCCGGTGTGGTTCTGGGGCATGGTCTTCCTCGTTCCGTCCTTCGCGTCGCGCGGTTCCTCGGCGGCGGGCGCTCGGCGCCGGGAGCGACACGCCCGCCGACAGCGGAAAGTCGATGGATCCGACCCGTATTCCGCGTGGGACGTCTGTTCATGACACCGCAATCAATGGGGCGCGTGGATGCGCCTGGTGCGCGCCCGCTCGGGCGAGGGTGCGCGCCCGCGTGGACCAGCAGCGAAATCGACTCATCCGTAGGCCAATACGCGCCTGTCCGGTCCCAACGACCGCCTGCCTGTGGCACTCTGGTGGCGACCGCCCCACCGGGCTCCCCCGTACCGGTGGGGCGGTTTCTGTGCCTGCCGGTGGCTCGCACCTCTCCCTGACGGCGCTTCAGAGCCGAACCCTGCCTGTTTTCGGCCAACTCGCACCGTGTGGCCAGATCAACTCCCTCCTTCACGCATGAGAGTCGTACCCCTGGGCAGGCGAACAGACCTCAGGGCCCACGAAACCAGGAACCAGGGAGCGTGAAGCGACATGACCGTGCACAACGCGCAAACCGCGCAGGCGGCCGGTACGGAGCGGGCAGGCGGCGCCGAGGAGCTTCCGTGGATCGAGGATGCCGGGAAGATCGCCCCGATGGACGCGCGCCGGCTCTCGCGTCTCTTCTTCGACCGCCTCCAGGTCCTGGAGGAGGGCACGCACGAGTACCAGTACGCGCGCAACACCCTCATCGAGATGAACCTCTCCCTCGTGCGCTTCGCCGCCAACCGCTTCCGCAACCGGGGCAGCGGCGACATGGAGGACATCGTCCAGGTCGGCACCATCGGACTGATCAAGGCGATCGACCGCTTCGACCTCTCGCGCGAGGTCGAGTTCACATCGTTCGCCGTGCCGTACATCGTCGGGGAGATCAAACGGTTCTTCCGTGACACGAGCTGGGCGGTGCACGTGCCGCGACGCCTCCAGGAGCTGCGGGTCGACCTCGCGAAGGCGAAGGAGTCCCTGGCGGGCGACCTCGACCGGGACCCCACGGTGCGGGAGCTGGCGAAGGACCTGGGGATCGAGGAGTCCGAGGTCACGGAGGGAATCGTCGCCTCCAACGGCTATACGGCGGGCTCCCTCGACATGCCGACCGACACCGCGGAGGCCGGGCCCGGCCAGAGTTCCGGGCGAACCTTCGCCGATGTGCTGGGCGAGCCGGACCCCGCCATGGAGACCGTGGAGAACCTCCACGCCCTCGCGCCCCTGCTGGGCGAACTGGACGAACGGGAGCGTCGGATCATCGACATGCGCTTCGGGCAGGAGATGACCCAGGCGCAGATAGGCGCGGAGCTCGGGATCTCGCAGATGCATGTGTCCCGGCTGCTGAGCCGGATGCTGGGCAAGCTGCGGAACGGGATGCTCACCCAGGAGTGACCTGGCCATCGCGAGCCGCGGAAGGGGCGTTGCGGTTCTGACTGATGCATCAGTCAGAACCGCAACGCCCCTTCTTTTCCAGGTCAGCCTCTGCCTGTGTTGAGGTTTTCTCAACACAGGGCTACGGTGGTCGACCATGCAGCAGGACGAGGTGGCCGCACGGGTCCGACAGGTGATCGACGAGGCGGGTGTGAGCGCGCGCGAGTTCGCGCGGCGGATCGTCATCGATCCGTCGAAGCTGTCCCGTTCCCTGAACGGGACACGTCGCTTCACCGCCGCCGAACTGGCCCGGATCGCGGACATCGGCGGCGTGGACGTCGGCCTGCTGATCGGCACGACGGGCGGTGCGGCGGGCAGCGCGACGGCGGGTGTGGCATCAGAGGCATCAGCGGTTTCGCCCGTGCGTTCCCCGTCGGCCACCCGCCCGGCCTCGCCCTCGCCCGAAGGCGGCAGGCCCCTGCAGATCGTGCGCGAGACCGTCCGGCTGATCGCCGAGCGCGGGTTCCATGCCGTGCGGGTCGCGGACATCGCCGCGGCCTGCCACACCAGCACGGCCGCGATCCACTACCACTTCCCCGGCCGTGACGAGCTGCTCGAAGCGGCGGTCCGCTGGTGCATGGACGAGGACACCCGTCGCCGTGCCGACGCCACGGCCGGTACCCGTCATGCCGGGGACGAACTGCGCCTGCTGATCGAGCTCCAGACGCCCCGCACCGAACAGCAACGGCGGCAGTGGTGCGTCTGGCTCGACCTCTGGGCCGAGGCCGCCCGGTCCACCACGGTCGGACGGCTCCATGTGGAGTACTACCGCCAGTGGCGCGGGACGGTCGCCGACGTGATCCGTCGCGGCGTCGAGCAGGGCGTGTTCCGTCCGGTCGACGTGGACGGCGCGGCCCTCGCCCTCACCGCGCTGATCGACGGACTGGCCTCCCAGGTCCTGGCCACCGAGCCCGGCCTCCCGGGCACCGGCGCACAGTCCATGCACGACGCGCTGACCGCCCACGTGGACGCCTGCCTGACCGCGCCCGACCCCACCAGCTGACGCCTCGCACCCCTCGTACCCCTAGTTCCCCGAGCTTCCCCAACTCCCGAGAGGAGACGTTTTCGTATGCCCGTGAACCAGGACGTCATCATCACCTGCGCCCTCACCGGAGCCGGCGACACCGTCGGCCGCAGCCCCCATGTCCCGGTGACGCCCGAGCAGATCGCCGCCTCCGCCGTCGAGGCCGCCGGCGCCGGGGCGGCCGTGGTCCACATCCACGTCCGCGAGCCCGAGACCGGCGCGCCCTCCCGCGATCCCCGCCTCTACCGGGAGGTCGTCGAGCGGATCAGGGAGACCGGCACCGATGTGGTCATCAACCTGACCGCCGGGATGGGCGGTGACCTCGTCATCGACCCGGAGGCCCCGCTCCGGCAGCTGCCGGGCACCGACCTGGTCGGCGGTCTCGACCGGCTGCCGCACGTCGAGGATCTGCTGCCGGACATCTGCACCCTGGACTGCGGTTCGCTCAACTTCGGTGACGGCAGCAACCTCTATGTCTCCACCCCCGACATGCTGCGGACCGGCGCGAAGCGCATCCAGGAACTCGGGGTCCGGCCCGAGCTGGAGATCTTCGACACCGGGCAGCTGTGGTTCGCCAAGCAGCTCCTCGCCGAGGGGCTGCTCGACGACCCCACGGTCTTCCAGCTCTGCATGGGCATCCCGTGGGGCGCGCCCGCCGACCCGGGCGTCCTCCAGGCGATGGTCAACATGCTTCCGCAGGGCGCCCAGTGGGCGAGCTTCGCGCTCGGCCGGATGCAGATGCCCTGGGTCGCCCAGTCGATCCTGCTCGGCGGACACGTCCGGGTCGGACTGGAGGACAACCTCTATCTGGGCAAGGGCGTCAAGGCCACCAACGGCCAGTTGGTGGAGCGCGCCGTGCGGATCACCGAATCGCTGGGTTCCCGCGTCGCCACGCCCGACGAGGCACGCGAGAAGCTCGGCCTGCGCCCGCGCGCCTGACCACATCGCCTCACCCCTCGCTCCCCCTCCCCCACATCCCCCCGCAGCCCCCACCCTTCCCCCACCTTCATTCCGGAGTGTCGCCCGTGACTGTCACCCCCTCCCCTGCCGCCGCCGACTGCCCCGCCGCCCCCTGCGCCCCGGAGGACGTACGCCGAGTGGCGTGCGTCGGGGCCGGGGTGATCGGCGGTGGCTGGGCGGCCCATTTCCTCGCCCGCGGTTACGACGTCACCGCCTGGGACCCGGCTCCGGACGCCGCCGTCCGGCTGCGTCGGCTCGTCGCCGCCGCCTGGCCCGCGCTGGAACAGCTCGGCCTGGCCGACGGAGCGTCGCAGGACCGGCTGACCGTCACCGCGACCCTCGAAGAGGCCGTGGCCGAAGCCCAGTTCGTCCAGGAGAGCGCCCCGGAAAAGCTGGACCTGAAGCGCGATCTGCTGGCCCGGCTGGACGCCGCCGCGCCCGCCGGTACGGTGATCGCCTCGTCGACCTCCGGCTATCCGATGACGGACATGCAGACGGAGGCAGCCGACCCCGGGCGGCTCGTCGTCGGGCACCCCTTCAACCCGCCCTACCTCATCCCCCTGGTCGAGGTCGTCGGCGGTGACCGGACCGCGCCCGCCGCGGTCGACTGGGCGTCGCGCTTCTACGCCGTCGCGGGCAAGTCCGTGATCACCATGGACCGCGAGGTGCCGGGCTTCATAGCCAACCGGCTCCAGGAGGCCCTGTGGCGCGAGGCCCTGCACATGGTCGCCAACGGAGAGGCGACCGTACAGGAGATAGACGCGTCGATCACCGAGGGGCCGGGGCTGCGCTGGGCCGTGATGGGCCCGATGCTCACGTTCGCGCTCGCAGGCGGCGAGGGCGGGATGGCCCATATGCTCGACCACTTCGGCCCGTCGCTGAAGTCGCCCTGGACCCGGCTCGAAGCACCCGAACTGGACCGTGCCCTGTACGAGGCGGTGGTGGCCGGCTGCGAGGAAGCCGCGGACGGCCGGAGCATCGCCGACCTGGTGGCCGAGCGGGACCGCGGCGTCATCGACGTCCTGCGGGCCACGGGCCGACTGCCCCGGTCCGCCGAGGAGGCGACCCGATGAACGAGCACACCAACCCCGGGCACACCAACCCCGAAGGCACCGGCCACGAGGACACCGGCGTCGAGGAGACGACCGTGACCGACGACGCCACGGAACTCCCCCTGATCCACCGGACCGTGCGGCCCGAGTGGATCGACTACAACGGGCATATGAGCGAGGCGTTCTACGTCCTCGTCTTCGGGTACGCCACCGACGCGATGATGATCGAGACGGGTCTGCACGCCGGCTACCGGGAGAGCACCGGCTGCTCGCTCTACACCGTCGAGTCGCATCTGCGCTATCTCCGCGACGTGGCCGAGGGTGCCCATCTCGCCGTCCGCACCCGCCTGTTGGGGGCGGACGCGAAGAAGGCGCGCTTCTGCCACGAGCTGTACGTGGTCGACGCGCCGGACGCCGTACCGGAGCCGGAGGCCGCCCCGGTGGCGACCAGCGAGCTGCTGGCGCTCCATGTGGACCAACGGGTCGGCCGCACCGCCCCGTTCCCGGATTCCGTACGGGAACGGCTGACCGCGCTCGTCGAACCGGCGCCCGAGTGGGCGGGCCGCTCGATCGCCGAGGTCCCGGCAGCCCGCTGAGCCGACCCCGGCCCCGTCAACGCCCCGTCGACGCCCCGTCGACGCCCCGTCGACGCTCGCCGTCACCGCCTGTCCTGGCGGTGGCGGCGAGCGGCGGTTCCGGGGCCGGGCATGGCGTCTCCGTTGCCGCCGTATTGCGGGGCATGAAGGGTCGTTGCGGGTTCGTGGCCAAGCGGGCGACACGCTTCCGAGGGCGCGGAGTGCGGCCTACGGTCCGTATTCAGCCCGTCACCGCCCCCGTGCGAGGTACCACATGAGCCAGCCCCTCGACTCCGTCACCGCAGGCCACACCCCCGAGGACCAGAACCGGCAGGACCCCGGCGCCGCCTGGTCGTTCGAGACCAAGCAGATCCATTCCGGCGCCGCCCCGGACCCGACGACCGGTGCCCGCGCGGTGCCGATCTACCAGTCGACGTCCTTCGTCTTCCGCGACACGCAGCACGCGGCCGACGTGTTCTCGCTGGCCGAGCCGGGCAACATCTACACCCGCATCCACAACCCCACCCAGGACGTCCTGGAGCAGCGCATCGCCGCTCTGGAGGGCGGGGTCGCCGCCGTCGCGCTGGCCTCGGGGCAGGCCGCCGAGACGCTGGCGATCCTGACGCTGGCCGGGGCCGGGGACCACATCGTCTCCTCCCCGTCGCTGTACGGCGGCACCTACAACCTCTTCCGCCACACGCTTCCCCGCTTCGGCATCGAGGTGACGTTCGTCGAGGACCCGGAGGACCTGGAGTCGTGGCGGGCCGCCGTCCGGCCCGACACGAAGGCGTTCTTCGCCGAGACGCTCGGCAATCCGCGCGGCGACGTGCTGGACGTCCGGGCCGTCGCGGACACCGCGCACCAGGCCGGGGTGCCGCTGATCGTCGACAACACCGTGCCGACGCCCTTCCTGCTGCGGCCGATCGAGCATGGCGCGGACATCGTGGTCCACTCGGCGACCAAGTTCCTCGGCGGGCACGGTACGACGATCGGCGGCGTGGTCGTGGACGCCGGCACGTTCGACTTCGGGGCGCACGCCGAACGCTTCCCCGACTTCCAGGAGCCCGACCCGAGCTACCACGGACTGCGCTACTGGCCCGATCTGGGCCCGAGCGCGTTCGCGGTGAAGCTCCGGGTGCAGCTGCTGCGCGACCTGGGCCCCGCCCTCGCGCCGCACTCGGCGTTCCTGCTGCTCCAGGGCATCGAGACGCTCAGCCTCCGGCTGGAGCGGCACACCTCCAACGCGCTGGAGCTCGCCCGTTGGCTGGAGCGGCGCGACGAGGTGTCGGCCGTGCACTACGCGGGGCTGGAGTCGAACCGCTGGTACGAGGCCGGGCAGCGCTATCTGCCGCGCGGGGCCGGGGCCGTGCTGGCCTTCGAGCTGACGGGCGGGGCGGAGGCGGGCCGACAGTTCGTGGACGCCGTCGGGCTGTTCAGCCACCTCGCCAACATCGGTGATGTACGCAGCCTGATCATCCACCCGGCCTCCACCACCCACAGTCAGCTCACCGAGGAGCAGCTCATCGCCACCGGCGCCACGCCCGGTCTGGTGCGGCTCTCGGTGGGGCTGGAGAACGTGGACGACCTCAAGGCCGATCTGGAGGCGGGGTTCCGGGCCGCGAAGGCGGCGTCCTGAACCGGACGGCCGCGCACCGCGCACTCCCCCTCGCGCCGGCCTCCGGCGGCCGGCGCGAGGGGGACCCGCCCGGTCGTCGTCGCTGGGCGGCGATCGAGGATCCGCTGCCCCTGGAGTCCGGAGTCCGGCTGCCGGGGGTGCGCCTGGCCTACGAGACCTGGGGGCAGCGGGCGGCGGACGGCTCCAACGCCGTACTGGTCCTGCACGCGTTGACGGGCGACAGCCATGTCGCCGGGCCCGCGGGGCCGGGCCATCCGACACCCGGCTGGTGGGACGCGCTGGTCGGTCCGGGCCGGGCGCTCGACACCGACCGCTGGTTCGTCGTCGCGCCCAACGTCCTGGGCGGCTGCCAGGGCAGCACCGGCCCTTCCTCCCCCGGCCCGGACGGCACGCCGTGGGGGTCCCTCTTCCCGTATCTGAGCGTGCGGGACCAGGTGGCGGCGGAGGCGGCGCTCGCCGATGTGCTGGGCATCGACCGGTGGGCGGCCGTCCTCGGCGGGTCGATGGGCGGTATGCGCGCCCTGGAGTGGGCGGTGAGCAGACCCGAGCGGACCGGTTCGCTGCTCGTGCTGGCCGCCCCGGCCGCCTCGTCCGCCGATCAGATCGCCTGGGGTTCGGTGCAGATCGGCGCGATCCGCTCCGACCCGGGGTGGCGGGGCGGCGACTACCACCGGGCGCCCCCGGGCGAGGGCCCGCACCGGGGCCTCGGGCAGGCGCGCCGGATCGCCCACATCACCTACCGCGGCGAACCCGAGCTGGACGCCCGCTTCGGCGGCCGGGCCCAGCCCGGGGAGGAGCCCGCGCACGGCGGCCGCTACCGGGTGGAGTCCTATCTCGACCATCACGCGGACAAGCTGGTGCGCCGGTTCGACGCGGGGAGCTATGTGACGCTCACCGAGGCGATGAACGGGCACGACGTCGGCCGCGGCCGGGGCGGGATCGCCCGTGCGCTGCGGCGGGCGGACATGCCCGCCCTGGTCGCGGGGGTGGACTCGGACCGGCTGTACCCACTGGCGCAGCAGGAGCGCCTGGCGGCGCTGCTGCCGGGGGCGGACGCGCCGCGCACCATCGTCTCGCCCTGCGGGCACGACGGCTTCCTCATCGAGACGGAGCAGGTGGGCACGCTCGTACGGGAGTTGCTCGCGCCGCGCACACAGCCTCGCACCGCCCCCCCGCCCCCCGCCCCCATCCCCACGTCACCCCTGACCCGATCTGACCTGACCTGACCTGACCTGCGAGGAGTTTCCATGAGCCCGGTGCCGACCGAGGACGCCTACGACCGGATACGGATGCGGCAGTGGTCCCGGGGCCGGGCGCGCTCCGCCGGGATCGAGCGCCGCGATCTGCTGAAGCTGGTCGCGGCCGCCTCCGCGGCCGTGCCGCTCGCCTCGGTCGCCGCACCGGCGCAGGCGGCCGACGGGCTGCCCGGGGTGGTCAAGCCGCTGCCCCCGGAGCTGTTCACGCTGCGCGGCACCAACGCGGAGACGAACTTCGACGCCCTGCGGGGCACCGGCCTGCTCACCCCCGCCGACCGGTTCTTCGTACGCAACCACACCGCCACCCCGCGCATCGACCGGGCCGACTGGAAACTGACGGTCTGGGGCGACGGGCTGCGGGGCGGCTCGGTGGACTTCACCTTCGCGGATCTGCGGGCCCTGCCCTCGGTGACGCGGACCGCGTTCGTGGAGTGCGCGGGCAACGGGCGCAGCTACTTCACTTCCCAGCAGGGCCAGACGGTCAGCGGCACCGCGTGGACGCTCGGGGCGATCGGGACGGCGCGCTGGCGCGGGGTGCGGCTGGCGGACGTGCTGCGCCGGGCGGGAGTCGGGCGGCACGCGGTGGACGTCCTGCCGCGCGGCCTGGACGCGGAGGTCGTCACCGACGGGGTGAACCTGGGGCGGGTGCGCCGTCCGCTGCCCGTGGCGAAGGCGCTGGACGACGTCCTGCTCGCGTACGAGATGAACGGCGAGCCGCTGCCGCCCGACCACGGCTACCCGGTCCGGCTGATCGTGCCGTCGTGGGTGGGCATCGCCAACATCAAGTGGGTCGGCGACATCGAGGTGAGCGCCGAGCCGCTGCTCACGCCGTGGAACACCGGCCTCTATCGGCTGTTCGGTCCCGGGCATCCGCCCGAGGGCAGCGCGCCGCTGGCCCGGCAGACGTTGAAGAGCGCCTTCGAACTGGCCCCCGGAGCCTCGTTCCGCGCCCACCGGCGCGCGCTGCTGACCGGGCGTTCCTGGTCGGGCGGGGCACCCGTGCGGGCCGTGGAGGTCAGCACCGACGGGGGTGCGCACTGGCGCGCGGCCCGGCTGCGGGACGAGCCGCGGGCCGGGAGCTGGGTGCGCTGGACGGCCGACTGGGTGCCGAGGGAGCGGGGGCCGGCCGTGCTGCTGGCGCGGGCGACGGACCGTTCGGGGCGCAGGCAGCCGGTGGCCACCGCGCACAACACCCAGGGCTATCTGTTCGACGCGGTGGTCCGGCACCCGGTGACGGTGGGCTGAGTCCCGTCACGCCGCCGGGCGGGCCCCGGCCAGTACGGCGCTGTGGACGGCGCGGGCGATGCGCGCGCCCCAGGTCGAGCGGGGTCCGGCGAAGGGTTCGCCGCCGTCGGGCCCCGGTTCGGGGGCGGCGACGCACACGGCGTCCGTGGGGGTGCCCGAGCAGTCGAGTCCGGCGTCCAGGAGGGCCTGGACCTTGGCCTCGGTGGCGGTGGCGACGGCGTTGACGAGGGCGGCGTCGGAGAGCGCGACGGGAAGCGTGACGACGATGTTGACCGTGCCCGGCCGGAACGGGGGCGCCTGGGCGCCGTCGGGGGCCGCCGCCCAGCCCCGTACGCCGAGACCCGCCGTGACGGTCGCCGCGACACCGCCGTCGTGGCCGGTCGTGTACGCGGCGACGTCGGCGGCGGTCATCAGCCCGGCGCCCGGGCCGGTGAGCCCCTCCGCCGCGGCGATCTCGGCGAGGTGGCGGTCCGGGTCGAGGCGCGGGTAGCCACCGGGGACCTGGGCGTTGAGGACCCAGGCCCGGGGGCCGATGCCGCCGCCGAGAACCGCGCTGCTGCAGACCCGGACGCCGGGCCCCAGCCGCCAGAGGAGGTGGTGGAGGCGGTGCCCGTCCTCGGACCGGGCGCGCAGTTCGCCGCGTTGCGCGGGCAGCCGGACGCGTACGGAGGAGATGGCGCACCCCTGGTGGCTCGGCGGGTCGGCGGGTTCGGCAGGTCGGCGGTGGTCCGTCGTCCGACCGGTCGCCGTGGTCCGCCGTTCGGCCGCCACGGTCCGCCGATCATATGCCGGAGCCGCGCCCTCACCCGATTGGCCTAACGGGTGCCGGGGCGGCCCGGCACCGCCGCACGGGGCCGAGGCCCCGCACCGGGCGTCCGGGGGCCTCGATCCGGGCAGGCGGGCGGTTGCAGCGTGCATGCGGGTGAGGCGCGATGGAATCCGGACGCGCCACCTCCGGTGGAGCCAACCACAGGGCGTGCCCGAGAGGAGGAATCGGTTATGGGAGCCGCTGACGGTTTCACGGATTCCGGAGAACTCGACGGTCTGACCGTGTACGACAACGACGGCGAGAAGGTCGGCAGTGTGGGCCGGGTGTACGTCGACGACGACACCGGCAAGCCCGACTGGGTCACGGTCAAGACCGGCCTGTTCGGCATGAAGGAGAGCTTCGTCCCGCTCGCCGGAGCCCGTCGAGTGGGCTCCGACCTGCACGTCGCCCATCCGAAGGACAGCGTCAAGGACGCACCGCGGGTGGACGCGGACGCGCACCTCTCCGTCGCGGAGGAGGAGGAGCTGTACCGGCACTACGGCCTGACCAGGAAGTCCGGCAACCTCGGCGACAACCGGTCGTCCGGCATGGACGCGCCGACCACCGCCGGGACCGGGGCGATGGGCGCGGCCGGCGCCGCGGGCGCCGCGGGCGCGGCAGGTGGGACCGGAACGGCCCCCGGAGCCAAGGCGACCGGGAAGGCGACCACGGCCGGGACGAGCGCCGGGATGGCCGGCGCGGGAACGACAGGAGCTGCGGGCATGGCAGGAGCAGGCAGCGGTACGGGCAGGCACCGCGACACGGACGCCTCCACCACGGCACGCCCGCTGGCGGGCGCCGGAGCGGGCACGTCCCGGGCGGCCGACATGAGCGGCAAGGAAGAGATGATCCGCTCCGAGGAGCAGCTGCACGTCGGCAAGGAGGAGTACGAGAGCGGCAAGGCGCGGCTGCACAAGTACGTGGTGACCGAGGAGGTCACCCGGACCGTGCCCGTGTCCCACGAAGAGGTACGCGTGGTCCGCGAACCGCTCCAGCCCGGTGAGAAGACCACCGGGACGACGGACTTCGGTGAGCAGGACGTCGAGGTCACCCTGCACGCGGAGCGCGCCACCGTACGCAAGGAGGCCGTGCCGGTGGAGCGGGTCCGGCTGGAGACCAACCGGGTCACCGAGCAGAAGGAAGTCTCCGCCGAGGTCCGCAAGGAGAAGATCGACTACGCGGACGGCAAGGACATGGGCACCGGCAAGGACGCCGGTGGCGAGTTCGGCCAGGGGCGACGCCGCTGACCAGCCCCCCAGGTGGCCATACGGCCGCTCCCACGTCCTCGGCCGCCGGGCGGACTCGTACACGGGTCCGCCCGGCGGGCTGTCCGGCGCCGTGCGCGCTCAGCGGCGTACCGGGAGGACCGTACGGCGCTCAGCGGCGCGGCAGGAACCGTACCGAGGGGCGTCCTTCGGGTCCTTCCGGGGTGACGACCGCCCGGACCCCGTAGACGTCCTCGATGAGTTCGCCGGTGATGACCTCGGCCGGGGTGCCGCCCACGACGACCCGGCCGGCCTTCATCACGGTGATCCGGTCGCAGAACATCGCGGCGAGGTTGAGGTCGTGCAGCGCGACGACGCTGGTGACGGGGAGTTCGGCGACCAGGGCGAGCAGGTCCAGCTGGTGCTGGATGTCGAGGTGGTTCGTCGGTTCGTCCAGGAGGAGTTCGCGGGGCTGCTGGGCCAGGGCCCGGGCGATCTGGACGCGTTGGCGTTCGCCTCCGGACAGGGTGTGCCAGGACTGGCCGGCCCGGTCCGTGAGCCCGGTGCGCCGCAGTGCCTCGGCGACGGCGTCCTCGTCGGTGCGGTCGGGGGCGGACCAGGCGCGCCGGTGCGGGATGCGGCCGAGGCGTACGACGTCCAGGACGCTGAGGTCGACCTGAGTGACCGCGTGCTGGTCGACGACGGCGATCCGGCGGGCGACGGTGCGGCGGCCGAGGCCGGCGAGGGGGTTCCCGTCCAGGGTGACGACACCGGTGGCCGGGGCGAGGAGGCCCGCGAGGATGCGCAGCAGGGTGGACTTGCCGGAGCCGTTGGGGCCGATGAGTCCGACGGTGGAGCCGGGCGGCGGGGCGATGTCCACGCCGTCGAGGATGAGCCGGCCGCCCGCCTCCCGGCCGACCCGCTCGGCGCGCAGGCCTCCGGAACCGTTCGTGGTGCGGCTCATGACGTGCTCCGGGTGCGGTACAGGACGAGGACGAAGGCGGGGACGCCGATCAGCGCGGTGACGACGCCGACCGGTACCTCCTGCGGGTCCAGGACGGTCCGGGCGAGGGTGTCGACCCACACCAGGAAGATCGCCCCGGCGAGCGCGGTGACCGGGAGGAGCCGCCGGTGCCCGGAGCCGGTGAGGGCGCGGGCCGCGTGCGGCAGGACCAGGCCGACGAAGCCGATCGCCCCGGCCGCGCTGACCAGGGCGGCGGTCAGCAGGGCGGTGGTGCAGAGCAGCACGATCCGGGTGCGGGCGACGTTCACGCCGAGCGCGGCGGCGGCGTCCTGCCCGAAGGCGAACGCGTCGAGCGTACGGGCGTGGGCCAGGCAGACCACCAGGCAGACGGCGAGCACGGCGGAGCAGAGGGCGACCTCGCTCCAGCCGACGCCGCTGAGCGAGCCGAGGAGCCAGAACAGCACCCCGCGGGTCTGCTCGGCGTCGGCGGAGGTCATCACGACGAAGGAGGTGAGGGCGGAGAAGAGCTGCATCGCGGCGACGCCGGAGAGGACGACCCGGTCGGTGGAGCCGCCGAGGGTGTGGCTGAGCAGCAGCACCAGGGCGAACGAGCAGATGGCCCCGACGAACGCCCCGGCCGACAGCGACACCGCTCCCCCGCCGACCCCGAGGACGACTACCACGACCGCCCCGGTCGAGGCTCCGGAGGAGACGCCGAGGACGAAGGGGTCGGCGAGCGGGTTGCGCAGCAGGGACTGCATCACCGTGCCGCACACCGCGAGCCCCGCGCCGCACACGGCGGCGAGGAGGGTGCGGGGCATACGGAGGTTCCAGATGATGCCGTCCCGGATCGGGCTGAGGTCGCCGACGCCGAACCCGAGGTGCGCCGCGACGGCGGACCAGACGTCGGGCACCGAGATCCGGGCGGGCCCGATGGTCACGGCGACCGCGACGGAGAGCAGCAGGAGCAGGACGCCGCCGACCCAGAGGAGGACGGCGAGCGGGCCGCCGCTCCACACCGGCCCGGACGGCACGGCGACCGGCTGCGGGGCGGCGGCGACGGGTTGCGCGGCGGCCGGGCGCGCTTCCGTCGCGGGGATCGCAGGCGGCGCGGGCTCCGCCGCCCTCCGCTTCGCGGCACTCACCCCGTGAGCCCGAAGTCGCGCAGTCCGGCCGCGACGCGCTCCAGGCCCTCGACGGTCCGGATGGTGGGGTTCATGGCCTGGCCGCTGAGCAGCACGTAACGGCGGTTCTTGACGGCGTCCATCGTCTTCGTGACCGGGTTGGACTCCAGGAACTCGATCTTCTTCTCGGCGCTCTCGGCGGTCTGCATCATACGGCTCAGGTCGCCGATGACCAGGACGTCGGGGTTGCGGTCGGCGACGGTCTCCCAGCTGATCTGGGGCCATTCGTCGTGGGTGTCGTCGAAGACGTTCTTCGCGCCGAGCTCCTTGGTGATGACGCCGGGGGCGCCGCAACAGCCCGCGAGATAAGGGGCCTTGGAGTCGGAGAACCAGTAGAGGAGGGAGGCGTCCGAGGCGTCGACGCCGTCGGTGGCCTTGGCCACGCGGGCCCGGAGCTTCTTCACCAGGGCGTCACCGCGCCCGGGGACGCCGAACACCCGGGCCAGCTCGCGGACTTCCGTGTAGACGCTGTCCATCGTCAGCGGTGCGGTACGGGCTCCGTCGCCGCCGCCGCTGTTGTCCTTGCCGACGCAGTCGGCGGGCGAGATGTAGGTCGGGACGCCGAGCTTCTCGAACTGTTCGCGGGGCGCGACGCCGCCCTTGGCGAGGGTCGAGGCGAAGGAGGCGCTGAGGAAGTCGGGCTCCTTGTCGAGGACCTTCTCCGAGGAGGGCCGGTTCTCCGATATGCGCTCGACGCCGGCGTTGGCCTTCTCCAGGCCCTTCATGACCGGGTCGCTCCAGGTGGCGGTACCGGCGAGCCGGTCGGCGAGCCCGAGCGAGAGCAGGATCTCGGTCGACCCCTGGTCGACGGAGACGGCCCGCTGGGGCGGAGCCTTCACGGTGACGGTGCGCCCGCAGTTCTTGAAGGTGAGCGGGAAGCCCTCGGCCTTCTCCCCGTCGGCGGCCCCGGTGCTCCCGCCCTCGCCGCAGGCGGTCAGCAGCAGGAGCCCCGCGGCGAGCAGGGCGGCGGTACGTATCGGGGCGGGAGTGGCCGTGGACAGCACGAAGGACCTCTGTGTCTCTGGGCCCAGCCGCGGAGCCCGTCGTACGTTCCCGCGCCACGGTGCGGGCGCGGGCGCCAGCAGGTCTTCGGACTCGGGTTCGTCCGGGCGGGACGCCTTCCCAGAGCACGTGGGTGCTCCAGTGGCCGTGGCCCCGCCCGTCCCCCTCACCGCTGCGCGTCAGTTCCGGTTTCGCACCGGATTCCCTGACCCCGTCGCTGGGGTTCGACTGGCCCCGGCAAGCTATCACGCGTCTTCCCGCAGATCAGACGCGGTGCGGCGGCCCGCTGGGCGCGGGGCCGGTGCGGCGCGGGATCGGCCCGCCGCACCGGCCCGGCGGACTCCGCCGTTACGGAGCCTGGAGGGCGATCACCGCGTTCTGACCGCCGAAGCCGAAGGAGTGGCTGACGGCCCGCCGTACGGGCACCTCGCGCGGGGTCTTGGTGACGCAGTCGATGTCGAACCCGGGCGCGGGGGCGTCCAGGTTCGCGATCGGCGGGACCACCCCGTGCTGGAGCGTGAGGATCGTCAGGCCCGCCTCGATGGCGCCGGCCGCCCCCATGCAGTGGCCCAGTACGCCCTTGGGGGCGGTGACGGGCGGCCGGTGCGGATAGGCCCGGCCGATGATCGCGGCTTCGGTGGCGTCGTTGAGGGGTGTCGACGTCCCGTGCGCGTTGACGTGGTCGACGTCTTCGGGCCGCCAGCCCGCGTCGTGCAGCGCACCGTCGACGGCCGCCCGCGCGATGTCCCCGGAGGGGTGGGGGCTGGTGGGGTGGTGGGCGTCGGTGGTGGCGCCGGTGCCGGCGATCAGCGCCCGGGGGGAGGCTCCTCTGGCCCGGGCGTCCTCGGCCCGCTCCAGGACCATGATCGCCGCGCCCTCGCCCATGACGATCCCGGCCCGGTCGGCGGCGAAGGGCCGGCAGAGGCGGGCGGGGTCGCCGTCCCGCAGCGCTGCCGCGCCGGAGCGGGCGAAGCCGGTCATCGCGACCGGGAACACGATCGACTCGGTGGCCCCGGCGATGGCGATGTCGCAGTGGCCCAGCGTCAGCATGTCCCGGGCCACCGACAGGGCGGTCACCCCGGACGAACAGGCCGTGCACGGGGCGAGGCTGGGGCCGGTGGCCTTCATCCGGATGGCGATCTCGGCCGCGGGCATGTTCGGGATGGTCAGCAGGATGCCCGAGGGCGAGGTGGCCTCGGGGCCGCGCCGCTCCAGGGCGACGGCCTGTTCGGTGAGTCCGGCGGACCCTCCGCTGCTGGTGCCGACCACGACGGCGACCCGGGCTCCGTCCCAGTGCTCGGGGTCGAGCCCGGCGTCGGCGACCGCCTCCCGGGCGGCCAGGACGGCGAACTTGACGTACCGGCCCATCCGGAAAGCGGTCCGGCCGCCGACCGCGTCGTCGAGGTCGATGCCGGAGACCGTGCAGGCGAAGTCGACGGCGCAGCCGTGCAGTTCGGGGACGGTGCGGGCGGGTGACTCCCCGGCGCAGACTCCGTCCCAGGTGGTGTCGGTGGTGTGGCCGACCGGGGTGATCATGCCCAGCCCCGTGACGGCGACGGCGGGTCGCTTCATCGGGTGTTGCTCACCGGCACCGTGGCCTCGGCCGCCGCGCTGCCGACGGCCGCGTCGATGTACGCGGAGATGTCGGCCAGCGTGGCGTCCTTGTACAGCTTCTCCGAGTCGGCGTCGACGCCCAGCGTCTCCTTGATGATGACGGCGAACTCGGCGACCGCGAGGGAGTCCATCTCCAGGCTGTCCATCGTGGACTCCGGCAGGATCTCGGCGGCGGGCACCTTGAACGTCCCGGTGAGTACCTCGGTGATCTTGGGGTGGATGGTCTTCATGGCGATTCCTCTCATCGGCATTTCGTCGGCATGGCGCCGGCTCGGGCATTTCCTGTGCGGCGGGTGGTCGAACGCAGCGACCCACCGCCCGAAGTAACTGGATGACGATCTTCCGGTTACGCCTTGGGGCGAACCGATTCGTCTACGCTCACCTGCGGCTTCTCGAACCATCGGGAGAGCATCGAGGTGGTTCCCCAGTACGCCAGCAGGACGCCGCGGGTGCCGAGCGCGGCCACCTTCTCGCGCAGCGGACGCCTCCGGCTGCCGCAGACGGGCCGCTCGAACTCCGCCGCGCGGCCCCGGATTCCCGCCCTGCGGCCCCGGTGCCAGGGCCCCTCGGGGTCGTCGTAGACATCCGCGTATCCGGGTCCGGCGATCGGCCAGTCCGACATCAGGCGCTCGGGAAGCGCGAAGGAGCCGACCAGGGCGGGGGTGTGCGCGGCCACGGCGGCGACCGCCTCCTCCACCGTGTCGGGCAGAAAGGTGACCTGATCGGCGGTCAGCCGTCCGGAGGCGAGCAGGTCGCCGCTGTTGCGGGCGATCCACTGGAGCGCGAAGAGCCTGCGCAGCTCGGTCAGCCGCTCGCGCGCCTCGCCCTCGGGCAGCGCGGCGACGGCCTCGGCGTACGCTTCGTCCGCCTGCCGGTAGGCGTACGCCTCGACGCCGCGCAGCGCGGCCGGGGAGGCGGCGTTCCAGCGGCCGAGCGGGTCGCCGGGCGGGGCGGCGCTCATCCGCGTCCGGGCGCGGGCGAACCAGAGGTCCTCCACGGCCGCGACGAGCCGGCCGAGGAAGGCGGGATCGTCGAGCTCGCCGGGGCCGTCGTCGGCGGCCGCTTCCCGGGCGGTGGCGCTGAACAGCATCTCGGCGGCGGCCTTGGCGTGCACGGCGAGGTTGTCGCCCTCGGCGGTGATCGCGCCCTCGATGCCGGTGAACAGTTCGGTCATGCCGTTGTTCTCCAGGAGCCCCTGGGCGCCGCACCGTTCACGGCATTCGACGATGACGCCGCGCGCCTGCCAGGTGATCCACCCCTTGGCGACGGCCACCAGGCGCTCCGCCTCGTCCCGGTCGGCCTCCGGGGCCGACTCCCAGCGGTCCAGGGCCCTGCGGTGCAGCAGGCTCATCGCGTAGACGGTGGCCATCGCCCCGGCCAGCGGCCCGTGGTGGGTGCGGTGCGCGTACACCGGGACCCGCTGCGCGGCGCGCGATCCGGAGATCATCCGGTGACCGGCGTAGCGGACGGCGATGGCCAGGGTGACCCGGGCGGAGCCGACCGCGCAGGCGCTCATGGAGAGCTTGCCGGGGGTGACCCGGCCGATGGAGGTGAGGAACCGCCTTCTGCGGTTGGGGATTTCGCTGTGGAAGCGGCCGTCGTCGCCGATCCGTCCCTGCTGTCCGGCGAGCAGCGCGTCACGCGGGACGAAGCAGCGGTCGAAGGAGGTCAGACAGTGGTCGACCGGGGAACCCATCCGGGCGGGCAGCCGGCGCACCCGGACGCCGGGCAGGGCGCGGTGGGCGTCGGTGAGCGGGGTGAGGAAGAGGAAGACTCCGCGGTCGGCGCCGTCGGCGAGCAACCGGGCTGCCACCACACCGGACTTGGGGCCTCCGGCGGGGCTGGTGTTGGGCATGAACTTCTGTGCACCGGCGTGCGGGGTGTGCAGGACGAAGCCGTCGCGTTCGGGGTCGTACGTCGCGGTGGTCTCGACGGACGCCGCGTCGTTGCCGTGCGCCACCTCCGTACAGAGGAAGGTGCCCACGCGCCGCAGGGCGAGGAAGTCCGACAAGTCGCGCAGCGTGCCCGCGTCGTGGTCGAGGAGGCTGCCGAGGAAGAGGTTGTAGTGGATGCCCGCCACGGTGGTCAGCGCCGGGTCGACGGGGCCGAGCCATTCGTGCAGGGCGGCCAGCGCCCGGGGGTCGGCGGCGAGCCTCGCGCCGCTGTCGAGCGCGTTGTTGAGGATGCGCATCCGGTGGTAGGAGAGGGCGAGTCGTTCGTCGGGGGTGCCGCCACCGGGGCGGCGAAACGGTTCTGTTGTGAGCAGCCGCCGCCAGAAGCCGTGTTCCTGACGGAAGTTCGGTCCGAAGAGCACTGCGGTGAGCAGTTCGTTCGTGGACGGCGGGGCCGCGTCGTTCATCATGACGGTCACAACACAGTAACGATCAAGGAACGGCGAGGACACCCCCCGCCGTCCCGAAATGCCCCCGTTTATCAGGCGCGTTGGAAGGCGAGGGCGACGTTGTGGCCGCCGAAGCCGAAGGAGTGGCTCAGCGCCCGCTCGACCCGCTGCTGACGGGGCTCCTTGGTCACGCAGTCGAGCGGGAAGGCGTCGGGCAGCGCGTCCAGGTTGGCGATCGGCGGAATGGCGGAACGTTCCAGCGTCAGGACGGTCGCCACCGCCTCGATCGCGCCCGCCGCCGCCAGGGTGTGTCCGACGACGCCCTTGGGCGCGGTCACCGGCGGCCGGTGCGGGAAGAGCCGGGAGATGAGGGTGGTCTCCATGGCGTCGTTGAGGGGTGTGGAGGTGCCGTGGGCGTTGATGTGGTCGACGTCGCGCGGCGTCCAGCCCGCCTGGTCGAGCGCCGCCTGGACCGCCCGCTGGGCGCCGTGTCCGTCGGGGGCCGGGGCGGTGGGGTGGTGGGCGTCCGTGCTGGACCCGGCCCCGGTGAGCAGGGCGCGTGGACGGCCGCCCCGGGCGCGGGCCCCGGCCTCGCGCTCCAGGACGAGCATCGCCGCGCCCTCGCCGATGACGAAGCCGTCGCGGTCGGCGGCGAACGGGCGGGACGCGGCCGCCGGGTCGCCGGTGCGGGTGGACAGCGCGCCCATCCGGGCGAAGGCGGTGACCACCAGCGGGGTGAGCACCGATTCCGCGCCGCCCGCCACCACCACGTCGCAGCTGCCGCCGAGCAGCAGATCGCGGGCGACGGCGACGGCGGTGGCCCCGGAGGCGCAGGCGGTGGCGGGGGCGAGGCTCGGGCCGCCCGCCTTGAGCGCGATGGCGACCTCGCCCGCCGCCGCGTTGGGGATCATCATCGGGACGAGCAGCGGGGAGACCGCCTCGGGCCCCGAGGCCGCCAGCCTGGCGGCGTTGTCGACCAGTACGGAGACCCCGCCGACGCCCACGCCGAGGACCACCCCGACCCGGCTGCCGTCCCACCGCGCCGGGTCGAGGCCGGCGTCGGCGACGGCCTGCCGGGCGGCCACCAGGGCCAGCTTCACGAACCGGGCCATCCGCCACACCGAGCGGCCGCCCACCGCCGCGTCCAGGTCGATGCCGTCCACCGGGCAGGCGAAGTCCACCGGCAGACCGGCGAGTTCCTCGCACCGCCGGGCGGTGGAGTGCCCGGAGCACAGCCCCTCCCAGAAGCTGTGCTCGTCCGCCCCTGCGGGTGTCACCAGGCCGACCCCCGTCACCGCGATGGCGGTGCCGGCTCCGGCCTCGGTGCCCTGATCAGCGGGGAGCGACATGCTGTGTTCCTTCCGTAGAATCCGTGGAAATGGTCTGCGGGGTCCCCGGCCAGCGAAGTGCCGCCGAACCCCAGGTCAGTCCGCCCCCGAAGGCGGTGAGCAGCACCCGGTCGCCGGCGCGGAGGCGGCCCTCGTCCGCCGCGTCGGCCAGGGCCAGCGGGATGGAGGCGGCGCCGGTGTTGCCGACCCGCTCCAGATGGGTGACGCAGCGCTGCGGCGCGATGCCGACCCGCTCCGCGACGGCGCGCAGGATCCGGGCGTTGGCCTGGTGCGGCACGAAGCGGTCGACCTCGGCCGGGTCCCAGCCGACCCGGTCCAGGAGCGTCCGGCAGGAGCCGGTCATCCGCTCGACGGCGTGCTGGTAGACGGTGCCGCCCTGCATCCGGAAGAACCCGTCGCCCAGGCCCGGCGGCTTTCCGCTCGCCCGTGCGCGGGCCCCGCCGCCCGGGACGGTGATCAGCTCGTAGCCCGTACCGTCGCTGCCCAGGTCGAACGCGAGCAGTTCCCCGGGGTCGCCGGAGTGCCCGGCCGCCACCAGGGCGGCGCCCGCCCCGTCGCCGAAGACGACGCCCGCCGAGCGGTCGGCCGGGTCGAGCCAGGTCGAGTAGACGTCGGCGCCGACCAGCAGGACCCGCCCGTAGAGGCCCGATGCGACCAGACCGTGGCAGACGGCGAGTCCGTAGACGAAGCCGCTGCACACGGCGGCGAGGTCGAGCGCCGGTACGGTGCCGAGTCCGAGCCGGGCCGCGAGCGCGGGGGCGGTGCCCGGACAGAGGTGGTCGGGGGTGGCGGTGGCGAGGACCACCGCGTCCACCTCGCCCGCCGCCGGGGCGCGCGCCAGCAGCCGGGCGGCCGCCTCGTAGGCGAGGTCCCCGGTGGCGACGCCCTCGCCGGCGCGGTGCCGGCTGCCGATGCCGGTGCGACGGCGGACCCAGGCGTCGTCCACGTCCCAGTCGGCGGGCAGCCGGTCGTTGCCGACCGGTTCCCCCGGCACCCAGCCCGCCACGCCCTCCAGCACCGCCGTGCGCGTCCCGGCCGCTAAGACGCCCGCCCGCGTCCCCGGTTCCGTACCGCTGTCGGCCGTCCGTCTCCTCGCCACCCGTTGCCCCGATCCCGTTGTCGTACTGCATCGGGTTGACGAACGGCGGAACGTCTCACGAGGGTGCGTTCGACTGCGCCGAACGGGTCATGACGAGGCGTCAGTTACGAGTGAGGGCTTTCCGGAGCTCGTCCGGGCCGGGCGGGTTGGCCCCTGCCCGGGAGACGGTCACGGCGGCGGAGGCCACCGCGTGACGCAGGACGCCGACCACCGTGTCCCGGTCCACGGCGCGCAGCCGCTCGCGCGCGTCCGGGCCGAGGAGGCCGTGCCCGGCGAGGGCGTGGAGCGTCCCGGACATGAACGCGTCGCCCGCGCCCACGGTGTCGGCGACCTCGACCGCCGGCGCCGCCACCGTGACCCGGCCGCCGGGCAGCACGGCCAGGGCCCCGTCGCCGCCCCGGGTGACGAGCACGACGGCGGGCCCGCGCCCCAGCCAGCGGGCCGCGACCTGTTCCGGCTCCTCCCCCGGATACAGCCACTCCAGGTCCTCGTCGCTCGCCTTGACCAGGTCGCTCAGAGCGACGTACTCCTCGACCCGGCGCACGGCCGCCGCGTGGTCGCCCATGAGGCCGGGCCGGACGTTGGGGTCGTAGCTGACGGTCGCGGTGGCCCGGGCGGCGCGCACGAGGTCCAGGACCGTTGCGGACCCGGGCTCCACCACCGCGCCGATCGACCCGGTGTGCACATGGACCGGGGCGGGTCCGACGGCGACCGGGGCGAGGGTCCAGGAGACGTCGAAGGCGTAACCGGCCTGCCCGGCCCCGTCCAGGGTGACGGCGGCCGACGGGGTGGGAGCGGTGGAGCCGTCGGTGCGGACGTCGACCCCGCCGGAGACGAGGTGTTCGCGGATGAGCCGCCCGTTCTCGTCCGGGCCGAGCTGGGTGAGCAGGACGGCGCGGTGGCCGAGGCGGGCCAGGCCGTACGCGACGTTGGCGGGGCTGCCGCCCGGGTGGACCCGGTCGGCCTCGTCCGGCAGCCGGACGATGTCGGCGACGCATTCACCGATGACCAGCAGTTCGCTGTGGTCGAGCATGGGGGTCGGTTCTCCTAAACTGCCGTGACATGGGTGTCCTGGTAGGCGGCGCGGCCTCCGAACACATTCAGCCCGATCCTGCCCCGTCCATGGGCTCCGTCGGCGGCGTCGATGACCGTACGGTCGCCTACCAGCACCTCGATACGGGTGGAGCGGGCGCGGATCCGCAGCGGCAGCGTGCTCCCGGTGCGGACGAGCAGGGGCGCCTCGGCGAGGACCGTGCTCCGCCCGCCGTCCCTGCGGAAGAGCCGGACGGTGCGCAGGTTCGGGTCCAGGTTGACCGCGTAGCCGTCCGCCGCGTCGGCGGAGGCCCGCAGCAGGAACGAACCCGCACCGCCCTCCGCCGGGCCGGGGCCGCCGAACCGGACCAACGTGGTCAGCTCGAAATCCGCGTACTCGGTGCTGGACAGCGCGGTGGAGTCACGGTCGAACTGTCCTGTCCTGCCCGCGCCGGTGGTGGTCCAGCGGCCGGCCGGAAGAACGGTCAGGGTGCCGAGGCCGCTGTTGCGGAACTCCCCCGCGGCGGGCTCCGGGTGGTCCGGGTCCTGGTCGGTGACACGGAAGACGTCCGCCAGCCGGTGCACGTCGAGGGTGACGATCCGGGCGGCGCCCCCGGTGGCGTAGAAGGACATGCCCTGCGCGTCCGGTTCCGGCAGGAGCAGGCTGGTGAGGGTGGCCCGGCCGTCGCCGCCGAAGACCTCGACGGCGCTGGTGTCCATGAACAGGTGCACGCGCAGGCGCCGTTCACCGTCGACCGTGGTGAGCGGCAGGGGTGTGGAGCTGCGGCCCGCGAAGTGTTCGGTGAAGTCCGCCGGGCCGCTCGCCGTCCGGTCCACGAAGAGTTCCCCCGCCCCGGTGTCGTAGCCGATCGTGGTGTGGCGGGCCCCGTTCGTGCGGAGCCGGAGGCCGAACTCGGTGGCCGCGCCGGAGGCGGGCAGGGCGATCTCCGCCTCGATCTCGTAGGAGCGGCCGCGCATCCCGGCGAGGGGGTCGGGTGAGCCCGGGCTCACGGTGACGTCCTCGATACGGGTGCGGTCCCGGCGCAGGGCGCGGGTCTCGGCGGCCGGTCGCTGGACAAGTCCGGTGCCGGACAAGGTCAGTTCGCGAGGCAGCCCGAGCTGGCCGTTCCACTCCCCGGTGGGGGCGCTGAAGGGGTAGTCCCAGTTGCTGAGCCAGGCGAGCTGCACGCGCCTGCCGTCCGGCAGGCCGGCGAAGGTCATGGCGGCGTAGTAGTCGCGGCCCGCCTCGGCGCGCAGCGGGGTGCCGGGGGTGTTGGTGGTGGTGAAGGTCGTGCCGTCCCAGTCGCCGAGGAAGTATTCGGCGGCCGACCCGTCGGTGCGGCGGACGGCGCCCGTGGAGATCGCCAGGACCCAGCGCGGCTGCGCGTCGTCGCCGTCGAGGGGCAGCGGGAAGAAGTCCGGGCACTCCCAGACGCCGCCGGTCACCCAGTCGCCGTAGCCGAAGGAGGAGCGGTGGGCCCAGGTGAGGAGGTCGGTGGAGGTGAAGAAGCGGACGTGGTCGCCGCCGGAGACCGCCATCACCCACTGGCCGTGCTTCTCGTCGCGGACGACCTTCGGGTCGCGGAAGTCCCAATCGCCGTCCGGACCGCCGGGGTTCTGGACGACGGGGTCCGGCCCGTGCCACTCCCAGGAGCGCCCCCGGTCCTTGCTGAACGCGATGCGCACGCTCTGGTTTCCGCCGGGCCGGTCCGGGTGGTAGCTGGTGTAGTAGGCGATCAGTCCGCTGCCGCCGCCGAAGAGCCCGCTGGTGTCGTCGGTGTCCGCCACGCACGACCCGGACCAGGTGTGGCCGTGGTCGGAGACGGGCAGCGCGACAGGCAGCTGACGCCAGTGCAGGAGGTCGGTGGAGACGGCGTGCGCCCACTCGCCGGAGTCCTGGTGGAAGAGGTGGTATTCGCCCTCGTGGAAGACCAGCCCGTTGGGGTCGCTGGTGTGCGAGGCGAGCTGGGTGTAGTGCTGGGCCGGGCGGTGGGGGCCGGTGAACCAGTTCTGCGGGGTGCGGGCGCGGACCTCCTGGAAGTGCGCGGTTCCGCCGGTCGACGTCAGGGCGGTCGTCGCGCCCGTGGTGCGGGTGACGGTGGCCTCCAGGACGGGGACGCCGTCCACGGTCACGGCGATGTCCCGGCCGAGCGCCCGCACCTCGGTCCGGTACGTGGCCCCGGCCGTGTACGGGCGTACGGGGAAGGGAGCTTGAGCGAGTACGGTGCCGGCCGCGCGGTCCAACAGGCGTACGCCGGTGGCGTCGAGCCGGGCCTCGTAGCCACCGCTCCCCCGGGCGTCCGCGCGCACGATCAGGCCCACGGTGGTGGCGCCCGCCGGACGGAGGTCGGCGCTCAGCAGGATGTCTCCGGAGGCGAAGGGGGCGGTGCGCAGGGCGGTGGAGCCCTCGGCGCGGATGCCGCGCAGGTCGGGGGTCCAGGTGCCGGAGGCGGTGGCCCAGCCGTCGAGGTCCGTGACCAGGTCGGTCAGGGCGAGGTTCTCGAAGGAGGCCGTGCCGCCCGAGACCGCGACGCCGAAGCGGCCGGAGGCGTGGGCGGTGTCGGTGGCGGTGATCACCGGGGCGTAGCCGTCGGGGGCGATGAAGTCGCTCTGCCAGCGGACCCGCAGCTCGGGCCCGTCGGCGCGGACGAGCAGGCGGTAGACCCGCCCCGGCTCGATGGCGGTCTCGTGGGTGCCGAGCGTGACGTCGCCGTCGATACGGTACAACCGCAGTCGTTTCAGGTGCGGTTGGACCTGCACGCCGTAGCCGGTGGCGCCCGTGGCGTCGGTCCGCAGGAGGAGCGTCGCCGTGGTGCCGGGGTCGTGGATCTGGAGGTCGGCGCGGTACTCGGTGTCGTACGCCGAGGTCTCCGCGACGGCCCGGCAGCCGTCGCCCGGCTCGGGCCGCACGTGCCAGCCGAGGGCGGTGGCGTCCCAGGTTCCGCCCTGGGTGCGCCAGCCGGTGGCGGTCGTGGTAACGACTCCGGTGAGGCCGGGCGGCCCGAAGAGGGCGGTGGCGCCGGTGACGCGCAGGCCGACGACGCCGCGGGTGTGGGCGGTGTCGCGGGCGGTGAGGACCTGGGCGCCGTCGAGTTCGACGGTGAGCAGGGGGCCGTCCATGGCGAGGGCGAGCCGGTGGGCGGTGCCGGTGCGGAGGTCTGCGTGGGCCGGTGGGGCGAGGTCGCGGCCGGTGGCGAGGTCGTGCAGCCTGACGCGGCCGGTCCTCGGCTCAAGGGCTGCCGCGTACCCGCCGGTGCCGTCGGGGGCCGCGCGCACGACGAGCGCCGCGGTCGCGCCGGGGTCGACGGTGACCTGGGCCGCGTAGCGGGCGACGGCTTCGACGCGCTGCTCGCTCAGAGCGAGAGCGGGCCGGTCCGCCGTGGCGGCCGCCCGCCGGCCGCCGTCGGCGCTCCGGGTCCAACTGCCGGTCAGGGCCAGCGGGTCGGGGATGGGGACAGGCGTCGGGTCCGGTGCGGGTGCGCCGGTCCGTGCCGCGGCCACGGCTCGGCCGATGAGGGGCAGCGGGGTCAGCAGGGTCAGTCCTGTCGTCGAGATGAGCGCGCGCCGAGAGATGGACATCGTCGTCTCCTCAGAGGGGTGGGTTGAGGGCCGTTCAGGGCCAGAGCGGGCGCGGTCCGTCGAAGATCGCGGCCATCTGCCAGGCGTCGAACCGTGCCACGGCGATCTCGCCGACCGCCTCGATGCCCACTCCGAGGGCGTCGGGCAGGGTGGGGTAGATCCGGGCGGTCAGGGCCCGGCCCCCGGCGAAGACCTCCAGCGCCGAGTGGTCGACGAGGATGCGCAGGTCGACCTCGCCGCTGTCGTTCAACGGCAGCTCTCCGTAACGGGGTTCGGTGTCGACGGTGGGGTCGAGACTGCTGGCCTCGCGGTGCAGGCGCAGGGTGCCGGTGCCGTCCTGCGCCCGGGCCACTTCGACGACCGTGCGCTCGGACCCGTCGCCCGAGGCTCGGACGGTGACGCGGGCGGCGGTGCCGGGGGCGAGGCGCAGGGTGGCCTCGATGTCGAGCTGGTCGCCGCGTACGGCGTCGAGTGAGGCGTACGTGCCGTCGGCGACGGGGAACGCGCCGGCATGGACCGACTCGCGGCGCAGCCGGGCCAGTTCGGGGACCGGGGCCTGGGCGAGGCTCCCGTCGGCGGCGCGTGTGACGACGCGGGGCAGCGACATCACCCCGCACCAGCCGGCCCGCGCCGTGGCGTCCTCGTCGCGGCCCTCCTGGAGCCAGCCGAACATGATGCGGCGGCCCCGGTCGTCGCGGGTGGACTGCGGCGCGTAGAAGTAGCGCCCGCCGTAGTCGAGCCGGTGCAGCCGGTCCGGGGTGAAGGTGTCGCCCTCGTAGCGGCCGGTCCAGTACAGGGGGTGGTGGGTGGTGCCCTCGTCCCAGGCGGAGAAGGCGAGGATGTCGGCGCCGTCGACGCGGAACAGGTCGACGCACTCCCACATCGTGCCGGTCCAGTCGGGGTCGGCGGCGCTGCCGGTGGACGCGTCGCCGGTCAGCAGCGGTCCGACGTACCGCCAGCTGCGCAGATCCTCGGACTCGTACAGGAAGGCCGTGCCGCCCAGGCCCCGGACGCCGGAGCCGACCAGATGCCGCCAGCGACCGTCCTCGCGCCAGACGCAGTGGTCGCGGAAGGCGGTGAGGTCGCCCGGCGGCGGGGCGGCGATGACCGGGTTGGCCGGGTCCTTGCGCCAGGTGCGCAGATCGGGCGATCCGGTGGCCACGCAGGGGAGTTCACGGTCGCCGTGCCGGCCGGAGTAGACGAGTGTGGGGGTGCCGGCGTCGTCGACGAGGACGCCGGACCAGCAGCCGTCGCGGTCCGGGCCCTCGGCGCCGGGCACCAGGGCCACGGGTCCGTCGGTCCAGGTGACGAGGTCGCGGCTGGTGGCGTGGCCCCAGTGGATGCGGTGGTGGGCGGCGGCGAGCGGGTTGTACTGGTAGAAGAGGTGGTAGACGCCGTCGCGGTGGGCCAGCCCGTTGGGGTCGTTGAGCCAGCCGCCGGGGGCGGTGAAGTGGAAGCGGGGCCGGTGCGGGTCGAGCACGGCACGCTCGGCCAGGCCCTGCGGCGCGTCCTGGTGGCGGGCGCGGGGCAGGGTGAGGTCGTGGGTCATGGTCAGCCGTTCTCGGTTTCCGGGACCGGCGCCGTCAGGACGCGGCGCGCGGTGGGGGTGGCGGGGGCGTAGAGGTGGCAGCGCACCCAGTGCGGTTCGCCGTCGTCCTCGCCGATGACATGGCGTACGGGGGTGGTGCGGCTGCAGGCGCCCTCGTCGGCGTACGGGCAGGACTCGGGGGTGAGGACGGCGGCGCGCAGGGCGGCCCGCCGGACCGGGTCGTAGGGCTCGGTGCGCTCCGGGTCGGGGACGGCGGAGAGCAGGAGCTGAGTGTAGGGGTGGGCGGGCCGGTCCATCAGGGCGAGCGAGTCGCCGCCCTCGACCAGTTCCCCGGCGAACAGCACCTGGGTCGTGTCGGCGACGTAGCGGGCCGAGGCCAGGTCGTGGGTGATGTGGAGCATGGAGATGGAGCGCTCGTCGCGCAGCCGGCGCATCAGGTTGAGGATGCCGACGCGTACGGAGACGTCGAGCATGGAGGTCGGTTCGTCGGCGAGGACCAGGCGCGGGTCGACGGCCAGGGCCCGGGCCACGGCGACGCGCTGGCGCTGCCCTCCGGAGAGTTCGTGCGGGTAGGACTGGAGCATGTCGGCGTCGAGTCCGACGGTGGTCATCAGCTCGCGCAGATCGCTCTCCTCCGCCGGCTTTCCGTGCAGCAGCAGGGGGCGGCGCAGGAAGTGCTCGACGCGGTGGACGGGGTTGAGGGATCCGAAGGGGTCCTGGAAGACCATCTGGACAGCGCCCCGGTAGGCCCGGGACGCGCCGCGCTTCTGGGTCTTCAGCACATCCTGGCCGTCGAGGCGGATCTCGCCCCGGGTCGGCTGCTCCAGGCGGGTCAGGCAGCGCGCCAGGGTGGACTTCCCGCTGCCGGACTCGCCCACGAGGGCGACGATCCGCCCGTACGGGATGTCGAGGTCGACGGCGTTCAGCGCCCGGTGGCGCGCCCGGGAGAAGAGCCCTCCGGAGGTGAAGTCCTTGGTGAGACCGCGCACGCTCATCACCGGCGTACGGGTGGTGGTGGCGGGTGCCTGGGGCGTCATCGCGGGCCTCCGGCGGTACGGGCGACGAAGCGGCCCTCGGCCACCTCGCGCAGATCGGGGATGCGGTGCGAGCAGTCGGACCGGTCCTCGGGGCAGACGGCGTGGAAACCGCAGTTGTCGGCGGTCCTGGGCGCGTCGGAGAGTCCCGAGAGGTGGACGCGGGGGCCGGTGAGCGGCGGGAAGGCGCCCATCAGGGCCTGGGTGTACGGGTGCAGGGGCTCGGCGAACAGGGCCTTGGCGGGGGCGAGTTCGACGAGGCGTCCGCCGTACATCACGCCCATGCGGTGGGAGAGCTCGATCATCAGCGACATGTCGTGGGTGATGAACAGGACGGAGAAGCCCAGCTCGCGCCGGAGGTCGCCGATCTGCGCCATGATCTCCTGCTGGACGACGACGTCCAGAGCGGTGGTCGGCTCGTCCATGATGAGGAGCGAGGGCTTCAGGGCGACGGCCATCGCGATGACGACGCGCTGGCGCATACCGCCGGAGAGCTGGTGGGGGTAGGACTTCAGCCGGGCGGGGTCGATGCCGACGAGTTCGAGGAGCTCGCCGGAACGGGCCCTGGCGTGGCGCTTCTTGAGCTTCTCGTGGGTGGTGAAGATGTCACCGATCTGCTCGCCGACGGTGAGGACCGGGTTGAGGGAGTTCATCGCGGACTGGAAGACCATGGCGATCTCGCGCCACCGGAAGGCGCGCAGTTCGCGGGGGTCCATGGCGAGGACGTCGCGGCCCTTGAAGGTCACGGAACCGGTGATGGCGGCGGGCGGCTTCAGCAGGCGCATGATCGCGTTGGCGACGGTCGACTTGCCGCAGCCGGACTCTCCGGCGAGGCCGAAGACCTCACCGGGTCCGATGGAGAAGGAGATGTCGTCGGCGCCGAGGACGCTGCGGCCGTCGCCGCCGTACGCGACCCGCAGGTTCGTCACGTCCAGTACGGGTCCGTCGAAGGACGAGGTCATGGTTCAGCTCTCCTTCCGGGCGCCGGCCGGGTCCTCGGTGACCGCCGGGGGCCCGGTGTCGACCGGTGCTTCGGTGGCGGCCGGGGTCTTGGGGCGGCGGGCGCGCAGCCGGGGGTTGGTGATCTCGTCGACCGCGTAGTTGGCCATCGCGAGGGCGAAGGCGACCAGGGCGATGCAGAGGCCGGAGGGGACGAAGACCCACCAGGCGCCGGTCATCAGGGCGCCGTCGTTGCCGGCCCAGTAGAGGTTGGTGCCCCAGCTGACGACGGAGGCGTCGCCGAGGCCGAGGAACTCCAGACCGGCCTGGGCGCCGATGCCGAAGATGACACAGCCGAGCAGGGTCGTCATGACGACCGAGGCCATGTTGGGGAGGATCTCCCGGAACATGATCCGCAGCGGGCGTTCGCCCGAGACGACGGAGGCGGCGACGAAGTCCTTGCCCCGGATCGACTTGGCCTGGGCGCGGAGCACCCGGGCGGAGCCCGCCCAGCCGGTGATCACCAGGACCAGGATGACGGTGGTGGTGCCGGGCGGCATGAACGCGGCGAGGATCACCAGCAGCGGTACGCCGGGCACCAGCAGGAACACATTGGTGATCAGCGACAGCAGGTCGTCGGTGATGCGGCCGAAGTAGGCGGCCGCCATGCCGACGAGCACGGCGAGCGCGGTGGCGGCGAGCCCGACCGAGAAGCCGACGAGCAGGGAGCTGCGGGCGCCCCAGAGAGTCAGGGCGAGGACGTCCTGCCCCTTGGCGGTGGTGCCGAGCGGGTGGGCGGCGGAGGGCTCCGAGGCACCGGTGCTGTTGATCCTGGACGGGTCGCCGGGGGCGATCACCGGGGCCAGGACCGCGAGCAGCACGAACACCGCGAGGACGGCGGCGCCGAAGAGGGCCTTTCGGTTGGCGAGCAGGGCGCGGAGCAGTCCGGCCCGGCCGCGCCTCGGCGCGGGCGGGGCGGCGGCGGCGCGTTCCCCGGAGGCTGTGCGGGTGTCGAGGACACTCATGGGGTCTTCTCCTTCTCAGCCGCTCAGCGGACGCGCACGCGCGGGTCGAGTCGGACGTAGACGAGGTCGACGAGGAAGTTGGCGACCAGCACGGCGGCGGTGATGGTGAGGAAGATCCCCTGCATCAGTGGGTAGTCCAGCCCCTGGACCGCCGCGAGCAGTTGGAAGCCGACGCCGGGGTAGGCGAAGACGACCTCGGTGAGCAGTGCGCCGCCGACGACGAAGCCGAGCGCCATGCCGAAGTTGGTGACCGAGGGGAGCATGGCGTTGCGGGCGGCGTAGCGGAACATGATCCGTCCGGTGGAGAGGCCCTTGGCCTCGGCCATGGTGATGTAGTCCTCGGCCGCGGTGGCGATCATCGTGTTGCGCATGCCGAGCATCCAGCCGCCGACCGACACCAGGACGATGGTGAGGGCGGGGAGCACGAGATGGGAGGAGGCGTTGGAGATGAACGTCCAGGACAGCTCGGGGCTCAGCCCGACGTCGAAGGCGTGCCGCAGCGGGAACCAGCCGAGCACCATGCCGAACAGGTAGAGCGCGCCCATGGCGAGCCAGAAGTACGGGAACGACCCGGCGAAGACGAGCAGCGGCGGGAAGACCGAGTCCAGGACGCCGCCTCGCCGCCAGGCGGCGAGGATGCCGAGGAGGTTGCCGATGACGACGGCGATGACCAGCGCGGTGCCTCCGAGGAGCAGGGTCCAGCCGATCTGGGAGGCGATGACCTCGGAGACGGGGGTCGGGAAGCGGGACAGGGAGATGCCCATGTTTCCGGTGCAGACGTCACCGATGTAGTCGATGTACTGCCGCCACATCGGGCGGTCATCCAGGCCGAAGAGCCGGCGGATCTGTTCGATCTGTTCCGGCTGCATCTGGCTCTGCGAGCGGGCGAACATCCGGGAGACGGGGTCGCCCGGCATGAAGCGCGGGAGCAGGAAGTTGAGGGTGATGGAGGCCCAGAAGGCCAGCAGGTAGAAGCCCAGGTTGCGCAGGAGGTAACGCACGGGGTCCCTCTCTGTGTGGCTGTGAGGGGCCGGCGTCCCCGCCGGAAGGTGCGACGGGGTGGGGACGCCGGGTGACGGGGGTGGGTCAGCGCTTGACGGGCTTCAGGCTCGTCAGGACGAGGACGGTCGTGTCGCCGCGGTTGGTGAGCGTGGCGTAGGGGTTGTCCTCGGTGGGCCAGCCGGTGAACCGGGTGTCGGTGTACGAGCCCCACTCCGGGCCCGGGAAGAGCGGCACCACGGGCGCCTGCTCGTCGAAGAGCCGCTGGAGGGCGTCGATCTGCTCGCGCTGGCCCGCCGCGTCGGAGGAGGCGGCGAAGGTGTCGAGGAGCGCGTCGGCCTTCTTCGTCCCGAAGCGGTGGTAGTTGTTCAGCGCCCGGGTGCCGACGGGCTTGACCGACTCGGTGGACAGGGTGTTGCGGTAGAACTGGTACGGGGTGGCCCCGTTGTCGCTCCAGACGATGCCGGTGTCGTAGTCACCGGTCTCGTAACCGCTCACGACCGCCGCCCAGTCGGGCGACTTCACGGTGGCGGTGACGCCGATCTCCGCGAGGTTCTGCTTGATGATGTTGGCGACGGAGAGCCAGTCGGAGGAGGCGGAGCCGACCGAGATGTCGAAGGCGAACGGCTTGCCGTTCTTGAGGGTGCGCTTGCCGTCCTCGCCCTTCTTGTATCCGGCCGCGTCCAGCGCCTTGCCCGCGGCGACCGCGTCGTGCTTCGTCCAGGTGCAGGATTTCGCCAGGGACTTGTCGCGCCATGTGTCGTAACCGCCGGACAGGCCGGTGCAGTCGGCCGGTTCGGTGTAGCCGTTCATGCCGACCTTCGTGACGCTCTCCCGGTCGACGGCCTGGCTGAGGGCCTTGCGCACCGCCGTGTCGTCGAAGGGGGCCCTGGTGGTGTTCATCGTCCACTCGACCAGCGAACCGGTGCGCGGGTACCAGTACTTGTTGTGCTCGGGGTTCTTGGCGACGAAGCTCTTGTCGATGTCGGGGATGAAGGACTGGGTCCAGTCCGCCTCCCCGTTGACGAAGGCGAGGTTGGCGCTGTCGTTGCCGGAGAAGCCGAGGACCCGGATGCCTTCGACGGCCTGCTTGTCCGGCTGCCAGTACTCGGGGTTCTTCCGCAGCTCGTAGGACTGGCTCTGGAAGGCGGCGACCTGGGTGTACGGGCCGGTGCCGACCGGGTTCGGGTTGGTGTCCTTCGCCGGGTCCTTCACCTTCTCCCACACGTGCTTGGGCACGATGACCTGCTTGCCGAGTTCGAAGACGCCCGGCGAGTAGGGCTTGTTGAGCGTGAAGACGACCTTCCCGGCCCCTTCCGCCCGCGCCGACTCCAGGTACTCGTAGCCGCCGAGCAGCTTCTTCTGGAGGGCGAAGGTGTACGCCACGTCCTCGGCGGTCAGCGGCTTGCCGTCGGACCACTTGACGCCGGGGCGCAGGGTGAAGGTGACGGTCTTCCCGTCGGGAGCGGTCTCCCAGGAGGTCGCCAGCCACGGGGTGGTCTTCCCGTCGGCGGGGTTGTAGACGAGCATCGCCTCGTAGACGGCCTGGCTGGTGAGCGGGGCGACCACCTGGCCGGGGGCGAACGGGTTGAAGTTGCGGGTGAAGGTGGCGAAGTCCTCACGGGGAATGGTGAGGAGCT
The DNA here is from genome assembly GCF_010548505.1 of Streptomyces sp. SID14515. NCBI lineage: Bacteria > Bacillati > Actinomycetota > Actinomycetes > Kitasatosporales > Streptomycetaceae > Streptomyces > Streptomyces sp. SID14515. Next base: position 64,669 of record NZ_JAAGMH010000130.1, read on the forward strand.
GCTTGCCGGAGGTGTCCGCCGCACCGGACGCCCCGGCGCCGCTGCAGCCGGAGAGCAGCAGGGCCGTGGCGGCGGTGGCGAGCAGGGCCGCTCTCCGGGCACGCCGGACACGCCGGGCACGTATCGACGATGACATAATGAGGTCTCTTCTCTCTCTTCACATGGACCGAAGACGGGTGAGGATTCCCGTCGGGCTGATTCGCAGTCAGACCGACGAGCGTTCGATCAGCGGGCAGTCGACCGTCACCTGTGTGGTGTCGAGCGGCTCGCCCGCTGTGAGAGCGCCGAGCATGTCGACGCCTTTCGCCCCCATGACTTCGAACGGCAGGGCGACCGTGGTGAGGCCGGGCCGCAGGTAGGCGGCGATGAGTTCCTGGTTGTCGAAGCCGATGACGGCGATGTCGTCCGGGATACGCAGTCCGCGTTCCTTGATGGCGTCGTAGGCGCCCATGGCCGTGCGGTCGTTGCCGCAGAACAGCGCGGTCGGCCGGTCGGAGCGGTCCAGCAGGGCGCGGGCGGCGGCGTATCCGGCGTCGGCGGTGGCGTGCCCCGGGGCGATGAGGCCCTCGTCGATCGGAAGACCGGCCTCGCGCAGCGCCTGCTCGTAGCCCTGGCGGCGTCCGACGGCCGCCGGAATGCCCGCGTCCAGGTTGATGAACCCGATCCGCCGGTGGCCCGCCTCGATGAGCCGCCGGGTCGCGGTGCGGCCGCCCGCGACCTCGTCGGGGACCACCGAGGGCAGGGCGCCCCGGGCGTCGAAGCAGTTGACCAGGACGACCGGGACCTCGCGGGCGGCGGGCGGCAGGGTGACGGCCCGGTGCCAGGTGGTGGCGTACAGCAGCCCCTCGGCCCGCTGCTCCAGGAGCTTGTCGAAGGCGGCGGCCTCCATGGCGGGGTCGCTGTCGCCCGCCGTGATGAGCAGGAACTTCCCGTCCGCCCAGGCCCGGTCCTGCGCCCCCTTGATCACGTCGACCGCGAAGGGGGCGGTGACGATCTCGGTGATCAGCCCGTACCACTCGCTGCGCTTGGCGGCGAGCGCCCGCGCCCCGGCGTTGGGCCGGTAGCCCAGCTCCGCGATGGCCGCGCGGATCCGGGCCCGGGTCTCCTCCGGGATCGCGGCATCCGCCCGCCCGTTGAGGACGAACGAGACCGTGGTGCGCGAGACCCCCGCACGCGTGGCGACATCGCTCATCGTCACGCGACGCGCGCTGCTGCTGGCCACTTTGCCTACCCTCTGCGTCCCGCCGATGGCGGACCGTTCCTGGTTACGCGCTTTAGTAACGCGCGTTAGTACGATGTTGCACGCAAGTTACGAGCGGTGAACCAGCGGTGTCAAGGGGTCTGCCGGACAGCGTTTCCACAAGTGTGCCGGACAGGGGTCCCCGGACGGGGCTTCTACGGGCGGGCCGACACCGCTGCGGAAGCTTCCGTCTCCGTGTGCGGTACAGCACCCGGGAGCGGCTTCGCGGGAGCGGCGCGGCGGACCCAGAGCAGGGCTCCGGCCATCACGACAGCGGCGGCCAGCAGCCAGGGCAGCGGGCCCGTGGGCAGGGTGCCGGCGGCCAGTCCGGCGCCGGCGGCGACCAGTTGCAGGGAGAGCGACTGGACGGAGAGGGCGGTGGCGCGGCCCGAAGCGTCGACCCGGCGGTGCAGCAGGTCGTTCTCGTTGGGGCCTGCGGCTCCGAGGCCGAGGTACACCAGCCCGTAGCCGGTGACGGCGACCGCCGTGGCGAGCGTGCTCATCGAGTGCGCGGTGAGGCCGAGCAGGGTCAGGCCCAGCGCCACCAGCCCGAGGCTCGCGAGCACCGCACGCTCACTGCCGCCGGTGAACCGGGCGACGAACGGGGCGAGTTGACTGCCCAGGGCGTGGCAGAGGTATCCGGCGCAGGCGAGCCCGGCGAAGACCAGGGCCCCGGACTCGGCCGTTCCCATGACGGCGGCGGCCCGGCCGGGGGTGAGCAGTTCGAGGGCCGCGAGCGCGGCTCCGGCGGCGCTCGCGGTCAGCAGGATCCGCCGGATCAGGGCGTCCCGGGCGCCGAGCCGGAGACCGGCGGCGATGGCCGCGGGCACTCCGCCCACGACCCGGCGCAGCGTGGTCCGGGGCCGGGGCGGTTCGGGCAGAGCGCTGAGCACGTAGAGCACGAAGACGACCTCGATCAGCGCGCCGAGCAGGGCGGGCACGGAGAGCGGGATGACCAGGCCACCGGTCGTGTCGGCCAGCCACTCCCCCGCGCCGGGGGCGAGGCCGAGCAGCCAGGGCAGCCCGCCGCCGAGCAGGGTGCCGAGCGCGAGGGCGGCCGAGGTGGCGGAGCCGCCGCGCGCCAGGCCCGTACGCAGGTCGGCGTCGGGGCCCGCGTGGGCGTGGACGGTGTCGACGTACCAGGCCTCGGCGGGCCCGCTGGACAGCGCGCGGGCGAGGCCCATCAGCCCCATGCCGAGCACGATGGCCCAGGCCGCCGCGCCGAGGCCGATGAGGGTGAAGGCGGCGAGGTTGAGCAGCCCGGCGACGGCCAGGGCGGGGCGTCGCCCGATGACGTCGGACAGTCCGCCGGTGGGCAGCTCCATCGCGGCGGCCGTGAGGGAGTGGACGGCGTAGAAGGCGGCGACGGCGGCGAGGCCCACGCCCCGTTCGGTGAAGAGGAGGACTCCCGTCGCGATGGACATGCCGATGGGAAACCAGAAGAGGAAGGAGACCGTGACGAACCGGCGGCGCGTGGTCGCGCCGTCCAGGCCGTGACCGGTGGCGGCGGTGGCGGTGGCCGGTCCGCCGGTCATGAGGCGTCTTTGGCAGCGGTGGCGTCCGGGCCCGCGGCGTCCGTCGCCCCGGATTCGGCGGGGGCGTCCGCGCGGTCCTGACCGGCCACCGGGTCCGGGGCCAGCGGGAGTCCGGCGGCGAACAGTACGACCTGTTCGGCGCGGGGGTCTTCGGCGTCGCGGGCGGTCAGCTCGTCCGTCTTCGCCCGGAACACCCCCCACAGCTCGGCGAGCGATTCGGGGGTCAGCCGGGGCATGAAATCGTTGACGCCCGACGGCTCCTGCCACTCCCGGCCCAGCCGGCCGCTCTCCAGGTCCGCCTCGTGGCGGTCCAGCGACCGCTGGAGGTGCTCGATCTGACGGCGGTGCAGGACACTGAGGAGCGTGCTGCCGCCGGGGCTGCGGCGCATCGCCTCGTTGCTCCACGAGGTCATGTCGTGCACGGACTTCCAGCGCCGCTCCCGGCTGTCGCGGTGGTCGGCCTCGACGACGAACGCGTACTTGGCGAGCACCCGCAGGTGGTAGCTGGTGGAGGCCGAGGACTCCCCCGTCCTGACCGCGAGCTCGCTGGCGGTGGCCGGGCCGTGCTGCCGCAGCAGCCCGAGCAGGGTGAGGCGCAGGGGGTGGGTGAGGGCCTTGAGGGCGGCCCCGTCCTGTGCCGGATCGAGTACGCGACGACCGCCTTCGCTGTCCATGACCGCAGCGTAGAACGGGAAGCACACTTTCCCAAAGTATTTTTGCAGAATATTTTTGGGAAACTTGGGCGGCGGTGGTCGGCGGTCGGACGGCGACGGTCAGGAGTCGGCGGGAACCTCCCGCCGCACCCGGAGAACCTCCATCACATCCCGGCACCAGTCACGGTTGGCGCGCTCGAAGTCCCGCCCACGTCGGCAGGTGAGATACGGGCCGACACGCGCGCCGCGGAGCAGGAACTCCGCCTCGTCCAGACCGTCGCGCATCCTGCGCAACTGCTCCTCGAACAGTGCGGCCTTGGCCTCGGCGAACGCGTACCGCTCGGTGAGGCGCTCGATCAGCACATCGGCGTCGAGGTGGTCGGCCGCCTGGACCTGGACCAGCAGGTCCTCCCGCAGGAACGCGGGCTTGGCGGCGGTGGACGCGAAGCTCTCCAGCTCGGCCAGCCCCTCGCCGGTGACGCGGAACAGCCGCTTGTTGGGACGCGCCTCCTGGACGACCTCGCGCCCCGCGACCAGACCCTCCTTCTCCAGCCTGGCCAGCTCCGCGTAGACCTGCTGCGGCAGGGCGTGCCAGAAGTTCGCGACGCCCGCCGCGAACGCCTTCGTGACCTGGTAACCGCTCAGCTCCTCGTCGAGCAGCGCCGCCAGCACCGCGTGGCGCAACGCCATCGGATCGCCTCCCTCTCCACCCTGTCCGGAACACCGAGCCTCATGATAGTCATGAAACTGACTAGTCACTTTCATGACTATGCAACGCGCCTCAGCGAGGGCGCACCTCATCGAGGAGGATCTATGACCACCGCAGTGGACCGCTTCCGCGCCGCCGTCGACAGCCGCGACCTCGGCGCCCTGGACGATCTGTTCACCGAGGACATCCGGCTCTACAGCCCGGTGAAGTTCACCCCGTTCGAGGGCCGGCCGGCGGTGCTGGGCCTCTTCGGCGTCCTGCTGCGCACCTTCGAGGACTTCCGGTACGTCGGTGAGTTCGCGGGCGCCTCGCAGACGAGCGCCGACGGGTCCGAGGCCCCGTCGGCGGTCCTGCTCTTCCGGGCCACGGTCGGCGGCAAGGAGATCCACGGCATCGACCTCCTGCACCTGGCCGAGGACGGACGCATCAAGGAGTTCACCGTGATGGTCCGTCCGGCCTCCGCCGTCCAGGCGCTGGGCGAGGCGGTGCTCGCCGGACTGGTCGCCGACGGCCTCGTCCCCGCCCCGTAGAACCCGGGGCTCAGCTCGCCCGCGCCGCCTCCAGGGCGTCCGCGACCAGGCCCAGGAACCGGGCGTGGTCGCGGGGCCCGTAGAGGGGCTCGGGGTTCCACGGGACGACGGGCGTCGGCGCGCCCTCGCTCCCCCGCAGTTCCTCCAGCGGGGCGGCGTGGGCGCGGATGTCGGTCAGGATCACCTCGGGGCGCAGCGCGAAGGTGTCGGAGCGGTTCTGCGTGGACCAGTTGGCCCCCGGGCCCTCGGCCGGCTCCACGACCTGGACGCCCAGTTCGGTGAGTACGCGTAGCTCGGGCCACATCCTGGGGCGGGCGACATGCGCCTGGTCCGGGCCGGCCGGGGAGAGGGCGAGCACCCGGGGCGCGTCGCCGGACGTGGCGGCGACGACGGAGCGCAGCCGCTCCCGGGCGGCGTCCAGCTCCCGGTCCGCGCCCGGCCGTTCCGTGGCGCCGAGCGAGCGGGCCAGCGCGGCGAACCGGTCGCCGATCTCACCGAACGTACGGGCCTGGCTGACGTCGAGGACGACCACCGGAACCCGCTCCTCCAGCGGCTTGGCGGTCTCGGGGGCCAGCCCATAGACATGACCGCCGCCGTAGCTGACGGCCACCACGAGCTCCGGTCCGGTGCTCAGCAGCCGCTCGACGTCGAGGGCGGCCCCCGCACCGACGTACTCGACCTCGTCCAGCGGCAGGGTCCCGGTCTTCGCCGTGTCGGGGTCCGGCCCGTCGTGGTCGGAGCCGAATATGCCCACCGGCCGGATTCCGAGGTCCCACAGGGTGGCCCCGGCCTGAACATAGGCCAGCACCCGCTCCGGCGGCCGGGGGGCCGTCGACTGCTGACCCCGGTCGTCGGAGAACCGCCATTCGCTCTGTTCCGTCACGTCACACACGCCCCTCTGCCGCCGACTGCCGTTCCATTCGTGCGAGTTCGTACACGTGTACCTGCCCACCTCGTCGCCCCCACACCCCTCTGGCCAGGGAACAAACGTCCGTCAGCCGGTTTCGGCCACGATGGGCGGCACCCGTCACCGAATGTTAGAAATGAGGCACCCTCAGTCATCGGGCAGCCCCATGCCGGCCCCCTCCGGACGGAGTCAACTCCCCATGCGCGCGACCTTCTTGAAGGCAGCTCTGGCCGTCGGCGTCGTCGCGTCGCTCTGTGCGGCCTCGGCGGACGCGCCGGCCACGGCAGGGGTCACGGCACGTGCGGCGGCGGGAGCGGCGAGGACGGCGCGGTGTCCGGTGGTCGACGTACTGATCGTCCACACACCGAAGGCCGCGAAGCGGGTCGGCGGCGAGCACCGGGTACCCGCCTCGGCCCAGCGGATCGCGACGCGGATGAACCGGTCCCTGGCGGCGGGCGGGCTCTGCGGCATCATCCGCGTCGTCCACCCGTACACGGCGACCGACTACGAGGGCTCGGAGGAGTTCCGTACAGTGCACGCCACCCTCAAGGACCACACGGCGGGGTTCGGACGGCAGGTGCACGAACAGCGCGCGCGGTACGGCGCCGACCTGGTCACGCTCGTCGTGGACCGGCCGCAGCGGGGCGGCGGCACGGCGGACTACACACCGGCGCTCGACGCCTCGACGGACGAGTTCGCCTACGCGGTCGTCGACGTCGACGGGATCGACCTGGATTCGGCGAGCCACGAGATCGGCCACAACCTGGGCCTCGCCCATGACCGCACGACGCTGGCGGGCAACGCGGACGGCTCGATGAGCGTGAGCCGGAACCGCCCGTACAACACCGGCTGGATCACCGAGGACGGCAAGCGCTACACGATCATGGCGTACCGCTCCGCGTGCGGGGACCACTGCCGGCGGATCAGCCGGTTCTCCAGCGCGACGCAGACCTGGAAGGGTCACCGGCTGGGCGACGCGGACAACGACGGTGTGCGGGTGCTGCGCGAGACGATGCCGATCGTCGCCGGATACCGCGACAAGGCCTGACCCGGCCGCGCCCGGAGGACGTCCCGCCGGTCAGGGGCAGGGGCGCTTCCCCCGATGGCGTACCACCCGTTGGCGCGTCACCCATGGGCGCGTCACCCGTTGCGGGGGCGCGCGCCGTCCAGCGTCAGGTCCACGATCCGGCGCGCGAGCCCCCGGTCCAGCGGCGCCCCGGTCAGCAGGACCCGCGCGAACAGCGGCCCGGCCAGGGTCTCGGCCACCAGCCGGGGGTCGGTGTCCGGGGCCAGCTCGCCGCGCTCGACCCCGCGCCGCACGATGTCCTCGCCGCGCTCCAGCCGGGCGTCCCAGTACGGCAGCCGCTCCGCCTCGACGGACCCCGCGTCGGGCGAGGCGCCGAGCTGGAGCAGGGCCGCGCCCTGCGGCGAGGCGAGATAGTCCGAGACCGCCGACATCAGCTGGGTCAGGTCCTGGCGCACGTCCCCCGTGTCGGGCGCGGGCAGCGCGTCGTCGGCGTGCGAGCCGAGGGCGTCGAGCAGCAGGTTCTCGCGGGTCTTCCACCGTCGGTACACCGAGGTCTCGTGCACCCCCGCCGCCCGGGCGACCGCCGCGACCGTGGTGCCGGTGAGCCCTTCCGACGTGAGCAGGTCGACGGTCGCCGCCAGTACGGCCTGTCGCATGCGTTCGCCCCGGCGGCGCAGCGGCGCGGGGCTCTTCTCGGTGGTCACCCGCGAACCATATCGCAGGGCTACTTGCTTTAAGGAGAGGCCGGGCTTACGTTTCAAAGCAAGGCGACTTGCGATAGCTCGCCGATCCGAACCGTAAGGACCCGTCATGGAACGCATGCGCGCCGCGCGTCTGCACCTCCCCAGCCGCACGCTCACCGTGGAGGAGGTGGACAGGCCGACGCCCGGCCCCGGCGAGGTGCTGGTGAAGGTCGGGGCGGCGGGGGTGTGTCTCTCGGATGTGCATCTCGTCGACGGCACCCTGAGCCCGATGTATCTGGAGGGGGACACGGTCACGCTGGGCCACGAGGTGGCCGGGACCGTGGCGGAGCCGGGGCCGGACGTCGAGGGCTGGGCGGTCGGTGACCGGGTGGTCCTCCAGGCCGGCGAGGAGCGCCGGGGCCGGACGTACACCCGGGGGGTCGACTACGACGGCGGCTGGGCCGAGTACGCCCTCGCCGGCGCGTCCACGCTCGTCGCCCTGTCCGACTCGCTGCCCTTCGAACAGGCCGCGATCATCCCGGACGCGGTCTCGACGCCGTGGGCGGCGGTGACCGCCACCGGTGACGTACGGGCGGCGGAGGCCGTGGGCGTCTGGGGGGTGGGCGGTCTCGGCGCGCACGCCGTGCAGCTGCTGCGGGCGGTGGGCGCGCACCCGGTCGTCGCGGTGGACCCCGCCCCGGCGGCCCGGCGGCGGGCCCTGGAGTTCGGGGCCGACCTCGCGCTGGATCCCGCCGATCCGCTGTTCCGCGAGAAGGTGCTCGGGGCGACGGGCGGTGCGGGCCTGGCGGCGGCGTTCGACTTCGCCGGGGTGCCTCCGGTCCGCGAGCAGGCGCTGACGGCGCTGGCGCCGAAGGGGCGGCTGGTGCTGGTGGGGCTGACCGACCAGCCGCTGACCGTGCCCGACGGCACGCTGTTCAGTTATCTCCAGCACCGGATCCTGGGCCACTACGGCTCGGAGGGCCACCATGTGCCGCAGCTCGTCCGGCTCGCCGAGGGCGGTCGGCTGGACTTCTCCCGGTCGATCACCGATGTGCTGCCGCTGGACGATGTGGCGTCGGCGGTGCGGCGGATGGAGACCAAGGAGGGCGACCCGGTCAGGATCGTTCTGCGGCCGTGACGGGCTCGTCCGGAGCCGCCACGACCGACTCGTCCGAAGCCGCCCCGGCGGACTCGTCCGCGGCGGCCGTGACGGGCTCGTCCGCCGCGGTGCCGGATTCCCGTTCCCGCTCCGGCTCGCGCCGCTCCAGCTCGACGTTGAACTGGGCGCCGGCCAGCAGGGACAGATTGGCGAACCAGACCCAGATGAGGAAGACGACCAGCCCGGCGAGCGATCCGTACAGCCTGCTGTAGCTGCCGATGCGGGTCGCGTACAGCGCGAATCCCGCCGAGGAGGCCAGCCACAGGAAGGCGGCCAGGACGCCGCCGGGCAGGCCCCTGCGGATGCCGCGCGCGGAGCGCGGGCCGGTGCGGAAGAGCACCAGGATCAGACAGGCGACGAGGCAGAGCAGCACCGGCCATTTCAGGACCGCCCACAGGGTCTCGCCCCCGTGCGGCAGGCCGATGCGACGGCCGAGCCAGCGGGCCAGCGGGCCGGTCAGGACCAGCGCGAGGGCACTGGTCATCAGCAGGACGAGCAGACCGATCGCCGAGACGACGATGATGTGGGCCTTGCGCAGCGCCGGGCGGGTGTCCCGCACCTGGTGCATGGCGTGCATCGCCCGCCGGAACACCGCCAGATAGCTGCACGCGGACCACACGGCGCTCACGCTGCCGGTCGCCACGAGCACCCAGACGGCGGTGCGCTGCTCGGTCGCCGCCTCCAGCGGGCGGCGCAGCGCCTCGCCGGACTCCGCCGGGGCGAAGGCGGTGATGTCGGCGATCAGGGCACTGGTCGCGTCGGGGTTGGCCAGGCCGATCACGGACACTGTGACCAGGAGCGCCGGGAGCAGGGAGAGGATGGCGTAGTACGTCAGGGCGGCGGCCCAGTCGGTGACGTCGTCGTTCCACAGCGAGACCGGGGTGCGGCGCAGGGCGGTGCGCCAGCGGCGGGGTGCGGCGCGTCCGGCGGTGGGGGTGGCGCTTTCCGCGGCGGACGCGGTCTGGGTGGGCAAGCTGGTACTCCGGGGACGTGGGCGGACGCTGTGGGCGGTGTGGCCGGTCCGTTCCCGGACCCGCCTACCCCGCTCGATCCTCTCCTGCCACGTCGCGGCCGATGCACACCCCTCCCGGCCGGGGACCCTCCGGCGCCCCGGAGGGTCAGTCGTTGACGGCCGTGAGCAGGACCACGGCGTCCTGGAGCGCCAGCAGCCCGTGCCGTTCCTGCGGGATCGGGTGCAGGGTTCCGGCGGGCAGTTCGGCGTCGCCGGAGGCGGCGGTCAGGCGGACGCTGCCGCGCAGCACGAGGAGCGAGGCGGCGGGCGGCGCGTTGTGCTCGTCGAGTGCCGTCCCCTCGGTGAGGGCGATCACCGTCTGCCGCAAGGGGGGCTCCTGGAGCAGCAGGTGGGCACTGCGGCCGTGCGCGGAGGCGCGGGCCGCGGTCAGATGTTCCTCGGCGAGTGCGTTGAGGTCGTCCATGTGCCCACTGTGCCGCAGCCGTGGCGGCGCCGCGATCCACGGGCTCAGCGGGGCGCCTTAGCGGTGGAGCCGCGCACCACCAGCTCCGGCTCGAACAGCAGCTCGTCGGGCGGGACCGAGCCGCCCTGGATGCCCGCGCAGAGCAGTTCGACGGCGGCCCGGCCCATGGCCTCGATGGGCTGGCGGATCGTGGTGAGCGGGGGTTCGGTGCAGTTCATGAACGCCGAGTCGTCGTAGCCGACGACCGAGACGTCCGACGGCACTCCGAGGCCGCGCCTGCGGGCCGCCCGCACGGCCCCGAGCGCCAGGGGGTCGCTGGCGCAGATGATGCCGGTGACGCCCCGCTCAAGAAGTCGGGAGGCCGCCGCCTGGCCGCCCTCCAGGGAGAACATCGAGCGCTCGACATGCGCCTCGGCCAGCTCCCCGCCGGTGGCCGACGCGACGGATCGGGCCGCGGCGAGCTTGCGGCGCGAGGGCACATGGTCGGAGGGGCCCATGACCACGCCGATGCGCTCGTGTCCGAGGGAGGCGAGGTGGCGCCAGGCGCGCTCGATCGCGACCGCGTCGTCGCAGGAGACGCAGGGGAAGTCCAGTCCTTCTATGGGGGCGTTGATCAGGACGACGGGGATGCGGCGCTCGGCGAGCCGGTGGTAGTGCTCATGGGCCTCGTCGGCCTGGGCGAACAGGCCGCCGGCGAAGACCACTCCGGAGACCTGTTGCTGGAGCAGGAGGTCCACGTAGTCCGCTTCGGAGACTCCGCCCTTGGTCTGGGTGCACAGCACGGGGGTCAGGCCCTGCTGGGCGAGGGCGCCGCCGATCACCTCGGCGAAGGCGGGGAAGATCGGGTTCTGCAGTTCGGGCAGGACGAGACCGACGAGCCGGGCGCGCTCGCCGCGCAGTTGGGTGGGCCGCTCGTAGCCGAGGACGTCCAGGGCCGTCAGCACGGACTGCCGGGTGGTCCGGGACACCCCGGGCTTGCCGTTGAGCACCCGGCTCACCGTGGCCTCGCTGACCCCAACCTTCTTGGCAACCTGAGCAAGTCGTCGCGTCATGCCGCAAGACTAGCGTAAGCACTGCAAACAATTGACTTATCAACGCAAGGATTGCGCACATAAGGGACGCTTCCCAGCCATCGGGAAGCGTCCCCTTGCCGATGCGTGCGGCCTCTCCGGCGGCCTCTCCCTCGACCTACGGGTTGGTGATGATCTTGAAGGTGGAGGTGGTGTTCCTGACGTCCTGGGCGTTGTCGCTGAGCTTCAGACCGTTGAAGGTCACCTCGCCGACGGCGGGACCCTGCCCCGCCTCCGGCATCTCGTTGGCCCACAGTCCGAAGCCGGACTTGGCGTCGAAGGCGTCACCGCTCTTGCGCGCTCCGGAGATGGAGACGTCGGTGAGCACGGTGTCCTTGATCGGGAACTGCGGCTGTCCGCCGACGTAGTTCGTCTGGAACATGATCCCGCTGTAGGTGGGATCGACGATGTCGACGTTGTCGATGCGAATGCCCTGGAACACCTTGGACGCCGAGAACAGCCAGATGCCGGGGAAGGTCTGCGTTCCCCAGAAGTGACCGCCCGCGCGCACGATCGAGATGTTCTCCAGCCTCGTCGGTTCGGTCCCGAAGCCGTTCATCGGGTAGCCGAAGTCCAGCGAACTGACCGTGATCCCGGAGTACACCAGGGTGTCGGCGATGTGGATGTTGCGGAAGGTGTTGTCGTAGCCGCCGTAGACGGCGACTCCCGCCGCGCGCCAGGTGAGGATCGAGGTCAGGTTCTCGTAGACGTTGTTCTTCATGTCCGCGCCGCCGGCGTCGATCGCCGAGAAGAGCGCGAAGCTGTCGTCACCGGTGGCCCGCGCCTCGTTGTTGGTCACGAGGTTGTCGGTGGACCCGTTGGTCATGTTGACGCCGTCGGCGAACATGTTGCGGATCCGGGAGTTCTTGATGGTGACGTCGTCGGTGTTGGCGCCCCAGTAGAGGCACACCATGTGCTCGTTCCAGATGTTGTCGATCACGATGTCCGACACATTGGAGAAGTCGAACACCTTGCCCGGCCCGTCGATCCGGGACGTGTAGTTGCCGAAGTACGCGAAGTTCGCGAACGACGACCCCTTGGCACTGGCCTCGGCCCGGAAGCCGATGTCGGTGTTGTCCTGTGTGGCGGGGGCGTTGAACCGGGTGTACCAGGGCCCGGCACCGACCACCTGGACGGCCTTGCCGTACACCTGGAACTTGCTCGCCGTGCTGTACTCCCCCGCCGGCAGGTAGACGCCCACGAGGGTGCCGGTGGTGTCCATGCGGACCTTGTCCAGGGCGTTCTGGACGTCCTGGTGGGTGAACCCGGCCGGCACGGTGTACGTGGCGGGGTCCGGGTTGGCGACCGGTGCGACCTGCTCCAGGTTGATGAAGTCGATCGCGTACGTGGAGGTGTTGGCGCTGTCCTTCTGGAGCCGGATCTTCGATCCCGCCGGGACGGTCTTGCCCAGCATCACGTTCGCCTCGTCGTAGATGTGACGGGGCGCCCCGGAGCCCGGGGAGTTGCCGGGGGCGGTCTCGTTCCCGTACAGCCAGGCGTACTTGGAGGTGAGGTCGATCGCCTTGAGGAAGACGCCGTCCACATAGACGTTCAGCGTGGAGTCGATGCCGTCGCCGCCCGGGGCGTCGGGGATGGAGAACCGGGTCACCAGGGTGTTGGTCGAGGCCCTGGTGGTGAACTCCACGTAGTTTCCGGTGTTGTTGAGCGTGACGGCCTTGCGTCCCGAGGCCTCGCCCGCGATATCGCCGACGGTCCGGTTCGGGCCGACGACCTGGGCGCCGCCACCGGTCGTACCGTCCTCCGCCTCGTACATGTCGTACGGCATGTTGGCGCCGCGTCCGACGAAGAGCGCCTGGGCGGAGGTGTTGTTCTCGCGCTTGACCGGGAGTTCGTTGGCGTCGTCCGCGATCACGGTCCGTACGGTGTACGAGCCGTTGGCCGCGGTCCAGGTGCCGAGCGAGACCGGTGCGGCGGTGGCTCCCGCCGCGATGGCCCCGTTGTGGGCGCCGGTGAGCGTCTTCACCGTGGCGCCCTTACTGTCGACGAGGGTCAGCGTGATGCCGTGGCTGCCGCCCGCCGAGGCCACCGTGCCCTGGTTCTTGAGCGCGACGGAGAAGGTGACCGTGTCGCCGGCGGACGCGGCCGAGGGCGAGGTGGTGACCGCGGCGGCCACCAGGTCGGAGCTGGAGACCGGCTTCACGACGAGCGGTGCGGCGCTGGTGTAGGTGTTGTTGGTCTCGTTCTGCTCGATGACCTCGTCCGCCGGGTCGGCGACCGCGCTCAGTGCGTAACTGCCCGCGTTCCGGGCCCCGATGGAGGCGCTGACCTCGGTGGAGGCGCCCGACGCCAGTGCCCCGACGGAGGCCGTGGCGACCTTGCTGGAGCCGAGGCGGAACTCGACCTCGCTCGCCGGGGCGGCGAGCGCTCCGGCGTTGCGGACGGTCGCGGTCAGGGTGACCTCGTCCGTCTCGACCGGTGCGGCGGGGTCGGCGGTGATGCCGGTGACCTGGAGGTCCGGGTTGGCCGCCGGAGCGCCCAGCACCTGGAACTCCGCCACCTGGCCGGCCCCGGAGCCGCTGTTGGCGGTGAACTTCAGCTGGATGTCGGCGACGCGTGCGGTGACCGGGATGGTCACCGTGTTGCCGGACGCGGGGCTGAAGTCGTAATCCTTGGCGGCGGAGAGGGAGTTGAAGGACGAGGAGTTCTGTTCGCGGCCGAGGACCTCGATCCGCTGGGTGCGCGGACCCCAGCTGCTGTCGGGGTTGAGCTTGACGACGATGTTCTCGGTGTCGGCGTTGGAGCCGAGCTTCACGGTGAGGGTGTTCGGGTAACTGCCGCCCGCGCCCTCCCAGTAGGTGGAGGTGCTGTTGTCGTTGGCGTTCTCCGCGACGAAGGTGTGGACCACGGAGGAGGCGGTGATCGGCTTGTTCACGGCGAGGTTGGACGCCGAGCCGCTCTGCCCGTTGCGGGTGACGGTGTTGCTGTCGCCGGAGACGTTGCCCGCCGCGTCCCTCGCCCGTACGACGTAACTGACCGTCGTGGACGCCGACCGGCTGTCGGTGTACGTCAGCACATCGCCCGCGACACTGCCGCGCAGCACGTTGTTGGCGTAGACGTCGTAGCCGGTCACGCCCTTGTTGTCGGTGGACGCCTGCCAGGTCAGCTTGACCGAGCCGCTCGACGGTTCGGTGTACGCCAGCGCGGAGGGTGCGGTGGGGGCCTGGGTGTCGCCGGTGTCGCCGCTGCGGGTGACGGTGTTGCTGTTGCCCGAGACGTTGCCCGCCGCGTCCTTGGCGCGGACGAAGTAGCTGACGTCCTGCCCGGCCGGGCGGGTGTCGGTGTACGTGGTGACGTCGCCCGCGACGCTGGTGAGGAGGGCGCCGTCGGCGTAGATGTCGTAGCCGGTGACGGCCTTGTCGTCCGTCGACGCCTTCCAGGTCAGCCGGATCTGCCCGGTGTCGGGTTCGGTGAACGCGAGTCCGGTCGGTGCGGTCGGGGCCTGCGTGTCGCCGGTGGTGGGCCCGTAGATCTCCAGCTCGGCCAACTGGGCCGCCTGTGCCGCGGTGTTGGCGGTGAACAGGACGCGGACGTAGCGGGTGGTAGTGGCGTCGAAGGTGATCGTCGCCGACTGTCCGCCCGCCGCGTCGAAGCGGTGGCCCCTGGACGCGGTGAGGTCGGTGAAGTCCGTGCCGTTGGCGCTGGCCTGGAGCTTCAGGGTCTGACTGCGCGCGGCCCAGCCGTCGGGCAGCCGCAGGACCACCCGGTCCACGCCGAGCGATGCGCCCAGGTCCGCCTGGATCCACTGCGGGAACCGGTCGTCGCGGCTCGCCCAGTAGCTGTCGCGGTTGGCGTCGTTGGCGTTGGCCGGGGTCTGCGCGCCGTTGCTGCTGCTGGCGGTGAGGGTCTTGCCCGCGGCGAGGTCGGCCGAGGACTCACCCGCGCCCCGGACCTCCAGTTCGGAGAGCTGGGCCGCCGGCCAGCCGGTGTTGGCGGTGATGTCGACGCGGACGAACCGGGTCAGGGTGGCCGGGAACGCGATGGTGACCTCGTTCCCGGCGCCCGGGGCGAAGGTGTACGTCGCGGAGTTCTTCAGGGTCGCGAAGCTGGTGCCGTCCGCGCTGCCCTGGAGGGACAGGGTCTGGGTGCGGGTCTCCCAGCCCGCCGGAAGGGTCAGCTTCACCTCGTCGACGCGGGTGCCCGCGCCCAGGTCCGCCTGGACCCACTGGGGCAGTCCGTCTCCGGCGCTCTCCCAGTACGTGGACCGGTTGCCGTCGGTGATGTTGGACGCGCCGTACTCGGCGTGGGCGCTGCTCGCGGCCGCGGCCCGGCCCGCGGCGAGGTTGGGGCCGTCGGCCGCCGAGGCGGTGAGCGACGGCCAGCCGATCATCAGAAGACTGGTCGTGACCAAGACGGATATCGCCCGCCATCTCCAGCGTTGGGCTCTCATAGCTCCCCGATCTTCGGCCTCGGCGCAGGGCGCGTCGAGGGCGCGGCTCTGTGACCGCAGCCAGGGAACACGGATTTCTGCGCATGCTGCGGCCTGTTTTGCGTTGTGCCGTCAGAGAGTTGCAGAGAAATGAGAGACCGTCCACCGTTCCGGCAACAGCCGAACGGCCGGGCCGGGGAGCGGATTCCGCCGCGCGGTCACCGCTCCCCGGCCCCGCGAACGGGCCGCCGGTCCGTCCGTCCGACGGACCGTCAGAGGCCGCCGGTGTACAGCAGCCGGTCGGGCGAGCCCTGGCCGAGGCCGGAGAGCACGTCCTCGGTGGCCGTGTCCGTCAGCCACCGGGCGACGGCGGCGGGCGAGGCCGAGGGGTTCTCCTGCTTGTGGAGCGCGGCGACGCCCGCGACGTGCGGGCTGGCCATGGAGGTGCCGTTCAGCGAGACGGTGCCGCCGCCGAGGCGGGCGGAGACGATGTCGGCGCCGGGGGCGTACAGCTCCAGACAGGAGCCCCAGTTGCTGAACGAGGTCTCGCGGTCCTGCCGGTCGCTCGCGCCGACCGTGACCACGCCGTCCGCGGCCGCCGGAGACACGTCGCAGGCGTCCCGGTCGTCGTTGCCGGCGGCCACGACGGGCAGCACGCCCGCGTCGGCGACGGCCTCGACCGCCGCGTCGACCGCGGTGGAGCGGGCGCCGCCGAGCGAGGCGTTCAGCACGGCGGGGGCCTTGGTACGCGCGGCGTCCTTGGCCACCCAGTCGAACCCGGCGAGGATGCCGGCCCAGGTGCCCCGGCCCTCGCAGTTCAGGACGCGTACGTTGACCAGCGAGGCGTCCTTGGCGACGCCGGAGGTCGCGCCGCCGACCGTGCCCGCGACATGCGTGCCGTGTCCGTTGCAGTCCATGCCGCCCCGGCCGTCCCCGACGGCGTCGTACCCGTTCACGACCCGGCCGCCGAACTCGCTGTGCGCGGCGTCGATCCCGGTGTCGACGACGTACGCCTTCACACCCTTGCCGGTGGCCGTGGTGGTGAAAGTGTCGTCCAGCGGCAGGGCGCGCTGATCGATGCGGTCGGTGCCCCAGCCGGCCGCGGGGGCCCGCAGCAGGTTCGCGGCGGTGGGCGCGGGGACGGTCACCTCGGCGTTCTCCTCGACGGCGAGGACGCCGGGGACGGTCCGTACCGCTTCGAGCTCGGTGGCGGTGAGCGTGGCTGCGAAGCCGTGCAAGACATTTCCGTACGTGAACAACGGGCTGAGCCCGAACTCCCGCAGGAAGGTCTCCGGCGAGAGTTCGGGCTCCAGAGTGACGATGTACTGCCCGGGTACGGCCCGGGTGGACTGCTCCACCAGGACCCCTTCCGGTCCGGTGTCGGCCGAGGCCGGAATCGGTGCGGCGATCAGCGGAGCGACCAGCAGCAGGGCGGCCGTGGCCCATCGGGCGGGCAGGCGCATGCATTCTCCTCGGGGTGGGGATCCGTTCGCGGTGCGAGTGCATCCGCGAACTGCGAACACCCGTTCCTTCGTCCCCGTCCGCCGGTCGCCTTAGCGGGTTCAGCCGGACAGCGCAACGCCCGCGGTCAGCTCCAGCTCTTCGAGGTCACGCTCGGCGGTGGCCCGAGGGTCCTGACTCGCCCAGCTGCCCACGGCCACCTCGGCGGTGATGCCGGGCCCGAAACCGGCGATGAGCCCCTGCGCGGACTCGGCGGCGCCGCCGTCGTCGAAGAGCCGCGCCAGCGCGTCGAAGACGACGGAGCTGGCGATGTTGCCGCGTTCGGTGAGGGTGGCCCTGCTGTAGCGGAACATCTCGGGCGGCAGCTTCAGGAAGTGGCAGAGGTCGTCCAGGATGCGCGGCCCGCCCGCGTGGACGATGAAGAAGTCCATGTTCGGGACGGACCAGCCGTGCAGGTCGACCAGGTCCTGGAGCACCGGGGCGAGCATCTCCATGGTGCCCGGGACCCGCTTGTCCAGCAGGAAGTGGAACCCGGTGTCGCGGACCGCGTAGGAGATCCAGTCCTCGGTGTCGGGCACCAGGTGGGAGCCGTTGCGCTCCAGCCGCATGCCGGTGCCGCCCTGCCCCCGTACGACGGCCGCGGAGAGGGCGTCCCCGAAGAGTCCGTTGGAGAGCAGCGAGCCGACGCCGATGTCGGTGGGCTGGTAGCACAGCGAGCAGAACTCGCAGGAGACGATGAGGACGTTGGCGTCGGGGTAGGCCAGGCAGAAGTCGTGCGCGCGGTTGATGGCCGCGCCGCCCGCCGCGCAGCCGAGCTGGGCGATGGGCAGTTGGCGGGTCTCGGCCCTGAAGCCCATGGTGTTGATGATCCACGCGGTCAGCGAGGGCATCATGAAGCCCGTGCAGGAGACGTAGACGATCAGGTCGATCTCGGAGGGGTCGGTCTCGGCGTTGGCGAGGGCCGCGCGGACGACTTCGGGGACCCGGGTCTTGGCCTCGGCCTCGTACACCCGGTTGCGGAGCTCGAATCCGGGGTGCTTCAGGGTCTCCTCGATGGGCTGCACGAGGTGCCGGGTCTGGACGCCGGTGTTCTGGATGAGCCGCAGGACGAGGTCGCGCTGCGGGTGCCCGGCGTGGGTCTCCCGGGCCAGGTCCAGGGTCTGCTGCATCGTGATGACGTGCTCGGGCACAGCGATGGCCGGTCGGCACAGGGTCGCCATGGGTTCTCCTCGTTCTCTGGAGCGGAGGCTCTCGTCACCATGTGACGGGCAGGGCGAGCGGGTAACGCCAGATGGACGTCGTGTTCCACTGGATGTCCTCGGACGGCACGTCCAGACGCAGGGCCGGGAAGCGGGTCAGCAGCGTGGAGAAGGCCACTTCCAGTTCCATGGTGGCCAGCGGCGCGCCCAGGCAGTGGTGGGCGCCCCAGCCGAACGTCATATGGGGGATGGACGGGCGGTCGGGGTCCAGCTCGTCGGGGCGGTCGAACTTGGCGGCGTCCCGGTTGGCCGTCAGATAGGACACGTGCACCACGTCGCCGGCCTTGATGAGGACGCCGCCGAGCTCCACGTCCTCCAGGGCGATGCGCGGGATGCCGACGCCCTTGCGGAAGGGGATGTGGCGCAGCAACTCCTCCAGGGTGCGGGGCAGCCGCTGCGGTTCGGCCTGGAGGGACCGCAGGAGTTCCGGGCGGGTGAGCAGGGTGAAGGCGATGTTGCCGAGCTGGTAGGTCGTGGTGTCCTGGCCGGTGATGAGCAGGACCATCGCCATGACGGCCAGTTCGTCGTCGTCGAGCAGTTCGGCGCCGTCCCGGGCGGTGGCCAGGGTGCTGATGAGGTCGTCGCCCGGGGAGCGGCGCCGGTCGGCGGTCAGCTCCTGGAAGTAGCCGCGCAGCTCCGCCTTGGCGCGGACCGCGTCCTGCTTGCCCGCGGCCCCGACGTTCATCATCGTCATGGCGTGGGCCCGGAGCCAAGGGCGGTCGGCCTCGGGGATGTCGAGCGCCTCGCAGATGGTGATCAGCGGCAGCGGCGAGGAGACCCGGGCGACGAAGTCGGCCGGTGAGCCCTCGTCCGCCATCTCGTCCAGCAGCCGGTCCACCACCCGCTGGGTCCCGCCGCGCATCTGCTCGACGCGGCGGGGGGTGAAGCTCTTGGCGACCAGGCTGCGCAGCCGGCTGCTGGCGGGCGGGTCCATGAGGTTGATGGACTCCGCCTGGACGATCGGCTCCGGGGTCATCCGGGGGAAGTCACGGCCGAGGACGGCGCTGCGGCTGAACCGCCGGTCGGTGGTGACCGTGCGGACGTCCTCGTAGCGGGTGACCAGCCAGGCCTCGCCCTCTCCGTACGCCATCCGGATGCGGGACACCGGCTCCTCGGTCAGCAATTGCCTGAGCTGGGGGTCGAACTCCAACTGCTGCGCGTAGTCGAACGGACAGCTCCGGACGGTTTCCTTGTTCTGCACCGAGGTGTTCTCCACCGAGGTTTCTCCCCATGACCGCTTCGAGAATGAAGGCGTGCCGGATCGGGACCCGGCACCAGACCTCACCCTCTGTCCCCCGTCACCTGCCGAAACATGTCAGTGGCACACCTCAGTCAGCCGATCAGGGGGGCGCACGCCCCGGCGCTCAGCCGGTCGACTTCGCGACGGGCAGTGCTTCGGCCCGGTCCAGGACGTGGTGACGGCCGATCGGGAGCATCAGGGGCCGGCCCGAGACGGGGTCCTCGATGATGCGGCTGTCGAGGTCGAACACGGCCCGTACGGTGTCCTCCGTCAGCACCTCGGCGGGGGTGCCGGACGCGTGCAGTCCGCCGTCGGCCAGGGCGATCAGGTGATCGGCGTACCGGGCGGCGAGGTTGAGGTCGTGCAGGACCATCACGATGGTGGTGCCGCGTGACCGGTTGAGGTCGGTCAGCAGGTCGAGGACCTCGATCTGGTGACTGGCGTCGAGGAAGGTGGTCGGCTCGTCGAGCAGCAGCAGATCGGTCTGCTGGGCCAGCGCCATGGCGATCCACACGCGCTGGCGCTGGCCGCCGGAGAGCTCGTCCACCGCGCGCTCGGCGAGCGGTTCGGTGTGCGTGGCCTCCAGAGCCGCGGCCACGGCGGCGTCGTCCTTCTCGTTCCAGCGGGAGAAGATGGACTGGTGCGGGTGGCGGCCGCGGCCGACGAGGTCGGAGACGGTGATGCCCTCCGGCGCGACGGGCGACTGCGGCAGCAGGCCGAGGGTGCGGGCCAGCTCCTTGGCGGGCAGCCGGTGCACCTCCTTGCCGTCCAGGACGACGCGGCCGGCCCGGGGCGCGAGCAGCCGGGACATGGAGCGCAGCAGCGTCGACTTGCCGCAGGCGTTGGCGCCGACGATCACGGTGATCCGGCCGGGCGGTACGGCCAGGTCGAGGGAGTCGACGACGGTGCGTTCGCCGTAGCCGAGGGTGAGTCCTTCGGCGGTCAGTCGGTGGTGCGTGGTCATAGCGAGCCTCCCGCCCGGTTGGTGCGGATGATCAGGTAGACGAGGTAGGTGGCTCCGAGGACGCCGGTGACGACGCCGACCGGATAGCGCTCGCCGAAGGCGAACTGGCCGCAGAAGTCGGCGACGAGGACCAGCAGCGAGCCGACGAGTCCGGCGGGCACCAGCAGCGAGCCGCCCGCTCCGACGATCCGGGCCGCGATGGGGCCGGAGAGGAACGCCACGAACGCGATGGGTCCGGCCGCCGCGGTGGCGAAGGCGATCAGCCCGACGGCGGCGACGATCACGGTGATCCGGGTGCGCTCGACCCGTACGCCGAGGGCGGAGGCGGTGTCGTCGCCGAGTTGCAGCGCGGAGAGGTTACGGGCCTGGCCCAGCAGCAGCGGGGTGAGGACGGCCGCCGCGGCGAGCGCGGGCAGCACCTGGTCCCAGGTGGCTCCGTTGAGGCTGCCGGTCAGCCAGCGCATCGCCTCCTGGAGATCCCATTCGGCGGCCCGGGACAGGACGTAGGAGGTGATGCTGTCGAGCATCGCGGAGATCCCGATGCCGATCAGGATGAGCCGGGTGCCGACGACGCCGCCCTTGAACGCCAGCGAGTACACCAGCAGGGCGACGCCGAGGCCGGCGGCGATGGCGAGGACGGAGACCTGGACCTCGCCGAGGGACAGCGTGACGATGGCGATGGCCGCGGCGGCGCTCGCCCCGGAGCTGATGCCGATGATGTCGGGGCTGGCGAGGGGGTTGCGGAGCATCGTCTGGAAGGTGACGCCCGCGAGCCCGAAACTGAATCCGGTGACCAGGGCGAGGACGGCGCGGGGCAGCCGCAGCCGGCCCACCGTGAACGACGCGCCCGGCACCTGCTCGCCGAGGATCACCCGGAACACGTCGCCGGGCGGGTAGAACGTGCGGCCCGCCATCAGGGTCACGGCGAACGCGGCGACGACGAGGACCACCAGCACCAGGGCGACGAGGCGGCGGCGCGAGGCGGCGCGGACGCGACGGCGGGTGGCGGCCTCGACGGACGCCGGCCGGGTGAGGACAGGGGCGCTCACAGGGCACGTACCTTCTGTCGGCGGACGATGTAGATGAAGAACGGGGCCCCGACCAGGGCGGTCACGATGCCGACGTCGATCTCCGAGGGGCGCGCCACGATCCGGCCGACGACGTCGGCGGCGGTGAGCAGGACCGCGCCGAGCACCGCGGAGAGCGGCAGGAGCCAGCGGTGGTCCACGCCGACGAGCAGCCGGCAGGTGTGCGGGACGACGAGGCCGACGAAGCCGATCGGACCGGCGACGGCGGTGGCGGCCCCGCAGAGCAGTACGGCGCCGAGGGCGGCCACGGCCCGTGCCACGGCGACACGTTCACCGAGTCCTGCGGCCAACTCGTCTCCCAGCGCCAGGGAGTTGAGGGCGCGGGCCGACAGCAGGCAGACCGCGAAGCCGACGGCGAGGAACGGCGCGACCTGGCCGATGCGTTCGAAGGACGCGCCGCCGACGCCGCCGATCTGCCAGAGCTTGAAGCTTCCGGCGATGTCGTTGCGCGGCAGGATGACCGCGCTGACGAGCGAGGCGAAGGCGGCGGAGGTGGCGGCCCCGGCGAGGGCCAGCTTGAGCGGTGTCGCCCCTCCCCTGCCGAGGGTCCCGACGGTGTAGACGAAGAGGGCCGACAGGGCCGCGCCGACGATGGCGACCCAGATGTATCCGGTCGGCGAGGTGAGCCCGAAGAACGCGACCGCCGTGACGACGGCGAGGGAGGCCCCCATGTTGACGCCGAGGATGCCGGGGTCGGCCAGCGGGTTTCGGGTCACGCCCTGCATCACGCCGCCCGCGAGGCCGAGGGCCGCGCCGATGACGACGGCGAGGACGGTACGGGGAACGCGCTTGGTCGCGGCCGCCTGTCCCAGGGTGTCGTCGGAGCCGCCGAGCGCCGCGACGACGTCGGACCAGGGCACGTCGCGGGAGCCGAAGGCGACGGACGCGACCATGACGGCGGCCAGGGCGAGCACGGAGAGCAGGACCCACAGCAGGCGCACGCCCGCCGGGCGCCCGGTGACGGCGTCCGGCGGGGTACGGGTGTCGAGCGTGGTCACTTGACCTTGTCCGCGGCCTTGGCGAGGGCGGCGGCGTAGTCGTCCAGCACGTAACCGATCGACAGGGGCGTCGGGTTCGCGGCGGTGGCCAGCGGGCTGGTGCCGGGCAGGAGGTAGACGGAACCGCGCTCGACGGCCGGGATCTTCGAGAGCAGCGGGTCCTCGGTGACCGTCTTCAGCAGTTCGCCGGTGTCGTCGCCGTAGCCGGTGATGATGTCGACGTCGTCGAACGCGTCGATCTGTTCGGCGCTCTTGGTCAGAGCGAACTTCTTCGTGCCCTCGGAGGCCTTCGCGATGGACCCGGGGATCTTCATCCCGAGGTCCTGGAAGAACTGGGTGCGGGTGTCATGGGCGGTGTAGAAGCCGACCTGGCTGACGTCGTTGGGGTCGACGTGCGTCATGAACATCGCCGACTTGCCCTTGAGCTGCGGGTACTTGGCGGCGGTCTTGGCTATGTCCCCGTCGAGCTTCTCGATCAGCTTCTCACCCTCGTCGGCCAGTCCGATCGCCTTGCTGTTCGTCCGGATGATCTCGCGCCACGGGGTCGCCCAGGGGGCGTCCGGGTAGGCGACCACGGGGGCGATCTCGCTGAGGGTCTCGTAGTCCTTCTTCGTCAGACCCGAGTACGCGGCCAGGATGACGTCCGGCTTCGTGTCCGCCACGGCCTCGAAGTCGATGCCGTCGGTCTCGTCGAAGAGGACCGGCGTATCGGCCTTCAGCTCGTCGAGCTTCTCCTCGACCCAGGGCAGCACGCCGTCGTCGTTGTCGTCGCCGAAGTTGGCCGCGGACATGCCGACGGGCACGACGCCGAGCGCGAGCGGCACTTCGTGGTTGGCCCAGTTGACGGTGGCGACGCGCTTCGGCTTGGCCGGGATGGTGGTCTTGCCCAGGGCGTGCTCGACGGTCAGGGGGAACGCGCCGCCGGAACGGCTCTCGTCGTCCTTGTTCCCGGCGTCGGTGGTCCCGCCGCAGGCGGAGACGCCGACGAGGGCGGCGGCCACGATGAGCAGGCGGAGGCGGTGTGAAGACATGGGTGTGTACCCGGCTTTCCGGATGTCGGGGTGCCGCTTCTCGCGCGTCCGGGCGTGGGCTGCCGTCGTGGAACGTAGCGCGATGCGTGCGTCAAGGGCTTAGGTAAGGCTTGCCTTGGCACTTTATGAGAGTCGCCCTGACTGTCGCAATCAAGCGTTTGAGACATGCGCTGTAGCGATCGGGACATGCGGAACCCCTACCCCCGCCCCTCGGGGCGGGTCGACCACGGCAGCTGATCCGCCCATGGCCCGGCGTTCAGGAGTCACTCCGACCGGAACGTCCCCGGGGTGAGTCCGGTCGTACGCCGGAAGGCGACGCCGAACGCGCTCGCCGAGCGGTAGCCGACCTGTTCGGCCACGCTCTCCACGTCCCACCCGCGGGCCAGCAGGCCGATCGCGTGCTGGGCTCGGACCGCCGCCACCCAGCGCACGAAGCTCGTGCCCGTCTCGGCGGTGAACGCCCGGGTGACCGTGCGGGCGCTGACGCCCAGGGCCGACGCCCACTCCGTCAGGGTCCGCTGGTCGGCCGGGTCCTCGCGCACCGCGTCGGCGATCGGGCGGAGCAGATCCGAGGTCGGGACGCGTACGAGCAGTTCGCGGGGCGACGGAGTGAGCACGTCGAGCACCAGCGCCTCGGTCGCGGCCCGCGAGGCGGCGGCGAGTCCGGGTTCGCCGAGCCGTTCCAGCAGCAGGCGCAGCAGCGGGGTGATCTCGACGGCGACGGGGGTGTCGGAGATCGACGCGGTGGTACGGAAGCCGAAGAAGCTGGCGCGCAGCCAGGTGCCGGCGCTCGCCGAACCGGTGTGCAACGTGCCCGCGGGCATCCAGAGGCCGAGTGTCGGAGTGATCGTCCAGACGCGTTCGCCGACCACCGCCGTGGAGGCGCCGCGCTCGTTCCAGAGCAGTTCGTGGAAGGGGTGGGAGTGCGCGTCCCAGAGCGTGTCGTGGGAGACGACCTCGCCGTAGTCCTTGATGACGAACGGCGTCTCCACCGAACCGGGTGCGAGCGCGGGAAGCGTCCGGGTCTCCTGGGTCACGGGACCAGCCTAGAAGAGCCGCCCGGGAGACCGGCCGCCCCCGCCCGGTGAACCCGTCCGTTACGGCCGATCATGCGTCACTTTTAAGTCAGTCGATTGATTTAAATAGAGGGATGCACTTGGCTGGGCCCACAGGGGCCGACACCGGCTTCGGCTTCGGCGCCGTACCGAGAAGACCGAGGAGACAGCCATGAGAGACGCACACGATGCCCGCAAGGGCCCCGGAGCGCCCGCACGGCGGGTACGCCGGTGAGCCGGGCGGCGGCCCGCACCGACCGGGCCGCCGGAACCCGCGAGGCGATCATGGCGGCGGCCGAACGGCTCTTCGCGGAACAGGGCCTGTCCGCGGTGTCGAACCGGCAGATCGCCGAGGCGGCCGGACAGGGCAATGTGACGGCCGTCAGTTATCACTTCGGCACCAGGAACGATCTGGTCCGCGCCCTGATGACCCGGCACGGCGAACACGTCGAGCTGATCCGGGCCCGGCACGTCGCCGCCGCCGAGGGCGCTCAGGACGTGACGACGTGGGTGGGCTGTCTGGTCCGTCCGGTCACCGAGTACCTGTCGTCGCTCGGCTCCCCCTCGTGGCAGGCGCGGTTCGCCGTCCAGGTCATGACGGACCCGATGATGCGCGCACTGGTCACCGACGAGGCCCTCACCCGGCCCTGTCTGAGGCGGACCCTCGACGGCCTCGGCCGCTGCCTGGACACGCTGCCGGCCGAGGTCCGCGCCCAGCGCGGCACGATGGCCCGCCATCTGATCACCCACACCTGCGCGGAACGGGAGCGCGCGCGGGCCGACGGGATCGTCACCTCTCCCGCCACCTCGTGGCAGGACACGGCCGACGCGTTGTGCGACGCGATCACCGGCCTGCTCACCGCTCCGGTCACCTCCCCCCACCCCGGCAATTCCCCCCACTCCAGGAAGCAGGACCCCGTATGAGGATCACGGTCGACGAAGAGAAGTGCTGCGGAGCCGGCCAGTGTGTGCTGATCGCTCCGGAGGTGTTCGACCAGCGCGAGGACGACGGCATCGTCGTCCTCCTCGACGCCGAACCGCCGCAGGAACGGCATGCCGCCGTGCGCGAGTCCGCGGAGGTGTGCCCCGCGCTGGCCATCCACCTCGACGAGGCCAGGTGAACCCGCCCGGGAGCGTCCTGGTCGTCGGCGCGGGCGCGGCCGGTCTCAGCACGGTGGAGGCGCTGCGGCGCAAGGGGTTCGCGGGGCGGATCACCGTCCTCGGCGACGAGGACACCGCACCGTACGACCGGCCGCCGCTGTCCAAGCAGGTGCTGGCCGGGGACTGGCCGGCCGAGCGTGCGCGGCTGCGCGCCCAGGAGGCGCTCGACGCCCTCGACGCCGGCTTCCTGCTCGGCGAGGCGGCCCGCTCCCTCGACGCCGCCACCCGGACCGTCCGTACCTCGGCCGGGCGGGAACTCGCCGCGGACGTCGTCGTGCTGGCGACCGGTCTGCGCCCACGCGCTCTTCCCGACGTGGGCGGCGTACGGGTGCTGCGCACCCTGGCGGAGGCGACGGCGTTGCGCGGTGAACTGCTCGGGGCCTCCCGGGTCGTGGTCGTCGGCAACGGAGTCCTAGGAAGCGAGATCGCCGCCACCGTACGGGGGATGGGCCCCGCCGTGACCCTGGTGGGCCCTCAGCCAGCCCCGATGGCCGACCAGATCGGCTCCAGCGTGGCGCGGCGTCTGGCCGCCCTGCACCAGCGGCACGGCGTCGAGCTGCGCGACAGCACCCTGGTGGACGGCACGGTCGCGGAGGCCGGCTCGTCGCGCGGGGTGCGTCTGGCGTCCGGAGAAATAGTCGGGGCCGATCTCGTGGTGGCGGCGGTCGGGTCTCGGCCGGCCACCGACTGGCTGTCGGGCAGCGGACTGCGGATCGCGGACGGAGTGGTCTGCGACTCCCGCTGCCGGGCGGCCGAGGGTGTCTACGCCGTGGGCGACGTGGCTCGCTGGCACCACGAGGCGCTGGGGGTGTCGCTCCGGCTGGAGAACCGCACCAACGCCGGCGAACAGGCCCTGGCCGTCGCGGCGGACATCCTCGGCGCGGACCGACCGTTCACCCCGGTCCCGTACTACTGGAGCGACCAGTACGACGTGAAGATCCAGGTGTACGGACTGCCGACACCCGACGCCGATGCCGAGGTCGTCGAAGGCTCCCTCGACGAGGGGCGGTTCGTCGTCCGCTACACGCAGGGCGACGTTCCGGTCGGCGTGCTCGGCTGGAACATGCCGAAGCAGACCCGACCGCACCGGCAGACGCTGCTGGAGCGCTACACCCGCGCATCGGCTCCGACGGCTCCCACGCCCTCGTGAGCGCGCGGCCGGACCACCGCCGCGCCTCGCTCTCCCCCACTCCCCCCACCGGAGGCAGCTCCATGACCATCGACTCACCCGCCGCCGTCCCGAGCGGCATCCCCGACTTCCCGCAGCCCCGCTCGGCGCGCTGCCCCTTCGATCCCTCCCCCGAACTGCGCGCGCTGACGGATCACGGCCCGCTCACCCGGGTCCGGTCCTGGGGCGGGACCACGCCCTGGGCGGTGACCGGTCACGCGGAGCAGAAGGCTCTGCTGTCGGACCCCCGGCTCAGTGCGGAGTTCTCCCACCCGGGCTTTCCCAGTCCGGTGGACCCGCGACACGCGCACGCCGGTGGCACCGATCTCAGCTTCGTCGGCATGGACGACCCCGAGCACGCCCGCCTGCGCCGCATGGTCAGCGGAGCGTTCACGGTCAAACGGGTCGAGGCCCTGCGCCCGGTCGTGCAGCGGATGGCCGACGAGCACATCGACCGGCTGCTGTCCGGCCCCCGCCCCGCCGACCTGGTCACGGCACTGGCCCTGCCGATCCCGTCCCTCGTCATCTCCGAGATGCTCGGCGTCCCCTACGCCGACCACGCGTTCTTCCAGACCAACAGCAAGACCCTGGTCTCGGCCGTCGCGACGGCCGAGGAACGCGGCCTGGCCCATCGGGCCCTCGTCGACTACCTCCACCGGCTCGTCGGCGAGAAGCTCGACAGTCCCGGCGACGATCTGCTGTCCGCCCTCGCCGAACGGATCCGGGCCGGGGAGCTGACCCGGGCCGGAGCCGCCGCCATGGGCGTCCTGCTGCTGCTCGGCGGCCACGAGACCACCGCCAACATGATCAGCCTCGGCACCCTGCTCCTGCTCGACCACCCCGATCAGCTGGCCCGTATCCGGGACACCGACGACCCGGCCGTCGTCGCCGCGGCCGTGGAGGAGCTGCTGCGCTATCTGTCCATCGTCCACCTGGGACGCCGCAGGACCGCGCTGGAGGACATCGAGATCGGCGGCCACACCATCAGTGCGGGCGACGGGGTGATCCTCCTCGGCGAGCTGGCCAACCGCGACCCGGCCGTCTTCCCCGACCCCGACCGCCTCGACATCACCCGCAACGCCCGTCTGCATCAAGCGTTCGGCGCCGGTACCCACCACTGCGTCGGCCAGCCGCTGGCCAGGATGGAGCTCCAGGTCATCTATCCCACGCTGTTCCGGCGGATCCCCACCCTGCGCGCCGCCGAGGGGAGCGACCGGATGCCCTTCAAGTACGACGCCGTCGTCTACGGCCTCCATGCGCTGCCCGTGACCTGGTAAGGGCCCCGAGCGCCGGCCGGTCCCGCACGTCCCGGCCGGCGCCTGCGCGGTACGGACCGGGGGCGCGCGGAGTGACCGGGCCCTTCCCGTCTGCCTCAACCCGACGTTTGCGCCCGGCCGGTTACGTCCTTCAGGTGAAGAGGCCACCGCTTTCGTCGCGTACGCCGTCGCCCGGCCCGACAGTGAGGGGGCCGACCGGGCACCGAGCCGCGGTCGGAGGGAACGTGACGTGCGGAGAAAGGTGACGGATTCATGGGCACTGAGGCCACCAGGCGGGTCGCGCTCGTCTTCTCCCTGTTCGACGCCAATGCCAACGGCGTCCTGGAGCAGGACGATTTCGATCTCATGGCCGACCGCGTCGTCCGCGAGGCGCACGCGTCGGACATGGCGGCGAAGGACGCGATGCGCGCGGCGTTCAGGCGGTACTGGACGACCCTGCTCACCGAGCTGGACGCCAACGGGGACGGCGAGATCAGCTTCGAGGAGTTCACGGCGTGCGTGCTCTCACCGGAGCGGTTCGACGCCACCATCGCCGTGTTCGCCGAGGCGCTGGCCGCGCTGGGCGACCCGGACGGCGACGGGCTGATCGAACGCCCGCTGTTCATGGCGCTGATGCGGGCGATCGGCTTCGAGGCCGAGAACATCGACGCGCTCTTCGACGCCTTCGAGCCGACCGACGGGGACCGGATCCGGGTGGAGACGTGGGTCGCCGGGATCAAGGACTACTACGCCCCGGGCAAGGCCGGAATCCCCGGCGACCACCTGGTGGTCGGCACCGCGGTCTGACCGAGGGCACCCGGGAGGGACGGACGGGGCGGACGCCTCGGGCACGATCGACGCGGTGAACGCCTCGCCCGGGCGTTCACCGCGTCGGTGTCAGCTCTCGCCGAGGGGCGGACGCTCCGTTCCGGGCGCGCGCCGACGGCGGTCCTCCGGAGGGCCGGCGGGCGGATGGTGGCCGATGAGGAGGACGGCCAGGCCCGCGGCGGCCATCAGGCCGGACAGGGTGACGAAGCCGGCGGAGAACGTGGCCACTTGTGCCGCCACGCCCAGCATGAGGGATCCGAGGCCGGTGCCCGCGTCGTAGCCGATGTTCCAGGCGACCGAGGTGATGTGCCGGTTCTCGGCGCCCGCGTAGTCGAACGCCTGGACAAGGGTGAGGCTCTGGAGCCCTCCGTACGCCACCCCCAGCAGAAGCAGTCCGGACAGCAGGGCGGCGACGGGGCTGCTGTCCGCGTCGACGGCGAAGGCGATCAGCGCCAGCCCCGCGCCCGCGGTGAGGGCGAGAGCGCCGGTGATGGGCCGCGGGGCGATCCGGTCGGCGAGTTCTCCGCAGCCCCAGCGGGCCAGCGCGGCGGTGCCGGTGAGGGCGAGCAGCCCCGTGGCGGCGAGCGCGGGAGTGGCGGTGAACTGCGGGGCGAAGGTGAGTACGGCTCCGCCCGCCGCCGTGACCAGGAGCAGCACGGCCAGGGGACGCCGAATGCGCCGGAGCACCGCGGTCGCGCGGGCCGGGTGCCGGGCGGTGCCGTCCTGGGTGGCCGGGGTGTCGGCGCGCGCTTCGACGGCGTGGCCGAGGGCGCGCACCCAGGGCAGGGCGAGGACGGGGAGCACGCCGCAGGCGATGACCGCGGGCAGGGCGAAGGTGTCGGTCAGCCAGGGAGCGGCCGGGGTGAGGACGACCTGTGGCAGGGCGACGGCGAGACCGTAGAGGCCGATGACCGCCCCCTGGCGTCCGCGCGGAGCCAGTACGGCCGCCGCCGTGGCACCGCAGACGGTGACGATGCCGAAGCCCGCTCCTCGCAGTGCGGTCGTCAGCAGGACGGGCAGCAGATGGTCGCTGAGGGCTTGCAGGAGGGAGGGCAGGCCGAGCAGGAGAGCGCCGAGGACGAGGGTGCGGGTCCAGCCGAGCTTGCGGAGCGCGGCCCTGACGCACAGCTGGGCCAGGACGGTGGCGGCCATCAGGACGGCGGTGACGAGTCCGGCGCCGAACGCGTCGGCTCCTCCGTGGACGGCCCATGCCGGGGAGACCGGCAGCAGGAGGGCGAATCCGGAGAAGCAGAACAGCATCGTCAGCAGCAGGTGCGGGATGCCGGGGGCCCGGGCGACGGATTGCTTGGCGGGTACGGACATGAGTGTCGGCTTGCCCTGTTCGCATGCGGGGACGAGGAGCGAGAACGCGGTGGTGGCGGTCGGGCCGGGCGGTGGGTGTGGGCCGTTGCGGTCGCCCTGACCGGGCGGGGGCCGGGTCGGTTCAGTCCACGGACAGGGCGCGCAGGAACCGGTCCACCCGCTTCTTCGTGTCGATCCCCTCGGGCCCCCTGCCGAACGCAAGACAGGAAGACCGTCAGCCCGTCAGCAGGTCCGGGTTGCCCGCCAGTGCGGCCAGGCGGCCCTGCGGGTCCGGGACGAGGCGGCGTTCGGTCAGGTCGAGGACTCCGGCCACCCCGGTGATCTCCGCGGCGACCGTGCCGTCCTCCTTGACGATCCGCTGCTCCAGGGTGAACGTCTTGCCGGTGCCGTAGTCGAACCGGCAGGTGACCCGGACCCGCTCGCCGCCGCGCAGCTCGCGCCGGTACTTGACGGTGACCTCCAGCTGGACCGGCCCGATCCCGTCGGCCAGCAGCTTCTCCTGGGGCAGTCCGGCGGCCCGCAGCAACTCCCAGCGGGCGTGCTCCGCGTACTGGAGGTAGACGGCCTGGTTCAGGTGGCCCTGGGTGTCGAGTTCGTAGCCGCGCACGGTCACGTCAACGGAGAAGGTCATGACCGTGCGAACGCCTGCGGGCAGCGGTCCATTCCGGTGGCCGGTCCGGCCCGGTGGCCGGTCGCGTCCGGTGACCGGTCCGATCCCGCCCGGTCACCCGGCCAGTGCCGCGAGCTCCGCGTTGGCGCGCTCGGTGACCAGGGCGAGGACTCGGCCGGCGACGGCCAGGTCCTCGGCGGGTATCCCGCCCCAGACGCGGGCGGTGATGGGCGCGGTCTCCGCGCTGACGGCGGCGAGGAGCTCGCGACCCGCGTCGGAGGGGCGAAGATGCTCACCGTCGAGGACGAGCAGTCGCTCGGCCCGCAGCTCGTCGAGCGTGGCGCGGATGTCGGCCGGATCCGCCTTGAGGGAGTTCTGGACCTGGGCGAGGAGCTCGCCCGGCGTCTGCGGGGTGTCGGCGGTGACGGCTGCGCGCAGGGCGACCTGCTGCTGGAACGTGGCGCCGTGCCGGGCCAGGACCTTCTCCAGGACGCCTCGGGCGGCGTAGTGGGCCAGGGCGAGGTCGCGGGCGTTGGCGACGGGTGCGGTGGCTGCGTCGGTGGTCATGGTGTCGTCCTCCGGTTGCTCTCGTCGTTCGGTACAGATGGAGCGAGAGGTGCGTCGAGCAGGGCCGTCAGTTCGGCGGTGAACGCGCGTGTCCGCGGGGTGTCGAGGCCGCCGAGCGGCTCCAGCAACTGCTGGAGCAGTTCCTGGACCACCTCGATGGCCTGTCGCGTGACGGCCTCGCCCTGTT
Organism: Streptomyces sp. SID14515; assembly: GCF_010548505.1. NCBI lineage: Bacteria > Bacillati > Actinomycetota > Actinomycetes > Kitasatosporales > Streptomycetaceae > Streptomyces > Streptomyces sp. SID14515. The sequence continues at coordinate 96,201 of NZ_JAAGMH010000130.1, forward strand.
CGGTGAGCGCCAGTTGCACGGCGCGCGGATCACGGGGGTCGCGGGTGCGGTCGATCAGCCCGGCCGACTCCAGGGCCCGCGCCAGCTTGGAGACGTACAACGCCTCCAGGCCCGTGTGGTCGGCGAGTCGGCGCTGACTGGGACGCTCGCCGTCGCGCTGCATGCCGTGCAGCGACGCGACCAGCGCGTACTGCGCATGGGTGAGGCCCAGCGGAGTCATCGCCCGATCGACCGCGACGCGCCACTTGTTGGCGAGCCGCCACACCAGGAATCCGGGTGTGGGACTCGGGGAACTCCTGCTCATGACGGATAGAGTACATGGCTATCATAGCCATGGCTACTATTTTCAGGGCCCTCACCCGAGGCGTCCGGACGCTCAGCCGGCGACCCTCCGCACCGTGCGCAGCAGGTACTCCTTGCGGTGCAGCGGGTCGTGGTCCGTGCGCGGGCGGTCCGGGACCGGTCCGGTGACCGGGCGGTAGTCGGCGAAGGCGGACTCCAGCACCCCCTCCCCCCGGGTCAACCCCGGGAGCAGCTGCTGGAGTTCGTGGACCCGCGCCGCCGGAATCTCGCCCTCCAGGGTGCAGAGTCCACCGCTCGTCACCGGCGACCCCGGGACCGCGCGGAGCCGGGCGAGGACCGGGGCGAGCGGGCCGTACGTGTCGGCGGGCAGTTCCAGCCGGAAGCGGTGCATCGGCTCGTACACCCGGGTTCCGGCCCGGCGCAACGCGTCCATCAGGACGAGCGGGGTGAGATTGCGGAAATCGCCCGCCGTGCTCGACATGCTTTTGTCGAACGTGCCGTGGGAATGGCTCTGTCGGGGCCAGTATCCGGAATGCGTCTGGGTGACGACGCAATCGGTGACCTGCCAACCATGAATTCCCTGGCTCAGGGTGGCGTGCACGGTGTCCTCGACCGCCCGCATCAGCGAATAGGGCATCGAGCCCAGTTCCACTTCGCGGCGGAATTCCACGCCGCTGCCGTACGGGGCCGGTTCCACGCGCAGTCCGACGGTGGCGAGGAAGGGGTTGGGGTCCTTGTCGATGAATTCGACGGCGGACCCGGTGGAGACGGGACGCTCCCGGCAGATGGTGGTGGTCTCCCGGAAGGTGACCGCCACGCCGAACTCCTCGGCCAGCGTCTGCTGGACGACCTCCTTCTGCACCTCCCCGTACAGCGAGAGGGAGACCTCCTGGCGGACGTCGTCGTGCCGGACGCCGATCAGCGGGTCCTGTTCGGCGAGCCTGCCGAGCGCGAGGTGGAGCGCGCCGCGGTGCTCCGGGCGGGCGGGCACGACGATCGTCTCCAGGGTCGGCGGTGCGAAGTGCCGGGCTCCGGCCGCCGCCGGGACCGTGCCGACGGTGTCGCCGACGCGGATGCCGGCCAGGCCGCGCAGTCTGCCGATGCGGCCCGCGCCGACCGAGGCGGCGATCGTCTCCGTACCGTCCTCGAACACCTCGATCGCGGAGACCTTGCCCTCGCCCGCCGTTCCGTCCGCGCTCCGGAACGGCAGGACGTCCCGGGTGCGCACGGTTCCCTCGACCATACGGACGTACGCGTTCCGCTCGCCGCCCGCGCCGCGGTCCACCTTGAACACCCTGCCTTGGACCGGGCCTTCGGCGTCGCCGCGCGCGGCGGGCAGCAGCCCGGTGATGCCGGTGATCAGATCCTCGACGCCCGCTCCGGTGGCGGCGGAGCCGAAGAAGACCGGGTGGACGAGGCAGCGGGCGGTCTGGTCGGCCAGCGCGGCGCGCAGCCGGGCGACGGTGAGGGCCGCCGGGTCGTCGACGTACAGGGCGAGCAGCTCGTCGTCGTGGGCGGTGAGCCGATCGGCGAGCGCACCGGTGAAGGCCGGGTCGTCGTCGGTGAACGCGGTACTGGTCGCCTCGCGGGTGCCGAGGCGGTCGGTGGAGCCCATCGCGACGATGTCCCGGGAGAGCCGGTCCGCGATGCTCGTGAGCAGGGAGCCGTAGCGCGCTCCGGCCCGGTCGGTCTTGTTGACGAAGAGCAGCGTCGGGATCCGCAGCCGACGCAGGGTGCGCATCAGGACGCGGGTCTGGGCCTGGACACCCTCGACCGCGGAGACGACCAGGACGGCTCCGTCGAGCACGCCGAGGGCCCGCTCCACCTCGGCGATGAAGTCCGGGTGGCCGGGGGTGTCGATGAGGTTGACCGTGGTGTCGCCGGCGGTGAAGGAGACGACGGCGGATTTGATGGTGATGCCGCGGCGGCGCTCCAGGGCGAGCGAGTCGGTCCGTGTGCTGCCGTCGTCGACGCTGCCGATGGTGTCGATGACTCCGGCGGTGTACAGCAGCCGCTCGGTCAGGCTTGTCTTACCGGCGTCGACATGCGCCAGAATTCCCAGATTCAACGTGTGCACGAAGCTTCATGTCCTTGAGAGAAAGGTCAGTTTCTGTCGGAAGGAACACGAAAGCTCCGCGCATGTTCAAACTCCTGGGTCGTGCTGATGGCTTGCGGGGAGTAGATCAGGGGGCCGTTGCCGGTCGCAACCGGATTTATTACGCCCGTAGGTGCGGGAAGCGCCATTCGGTGCGGCTGCGCAGGGTTTCGCCGGGGCGCAGCACGGTGCTGGGGTGGTCGGGGCGGTTGGGCGAGTCCGGCAGGTGCTGGGTCTCCAGGCAGAGCGATCCGTGGCGTTGGTGGCGGCGGCCCGTGCCGTCGGTGAACGCGCCGTCGAGCTGGTTGGCGGTGTAGACCTGGAGGCCCGGTTCGGTGGTCCAGAGCTCCAGGGTCCGCCGGTCGCCGGGGGCGGTGAGGCGGGCGGCCCGGCGCAGGGCTCCGGGGGCGGCGGGGCGCAGGACCCAGCAGTGGTCGAAGCCGCCGGCCCGCTCCAGTTGGGCGTCGGGGTGGTCGAGGCGTTCGCCGATGCGGTGCGGGGCGGTGAGGTCGAACGGGGTGCCGGACACCGGGGCGGGCGGGCCCTCCGGGATGGAGTCGGCGTCGATGGGGAGGTAGGCGTCGGCGTCGACCTGGAGGGTGTGGCCGAGGATGTCGTCGTCGCCGAGGTTGAGGTAGGCGTGGTTGGTGAGGTTGACGACGGTGGGCCGGTCGGTGACGGCCGTGTAGTCGACGGCGAGGGTCCCGGTGGTGTCCAGGGTGTAGGTGGCGCTGACGTCGAGCGCTCCGGGGAAGCCCATGTCGCCGTCGGGGCTGTGCAGGGTGAGCCGGAGGACGGCGGCGGTGTCGGTACGGTGTCCGGCGGCCTGCCAGACCTTGGTGTGGAAGCCGTCGGGGCCGCCGTGCAGGGCGTGGCCCCGGTCGTTGGCGGGGATGTGGTGGGTGGCCCCGTCGAGGGTGAAGCGGCCGTGGGCGATGCGGTTGGCGTACCGGCCGACGACGGCCCCGAAGTACGGGTTCTTGTCGGTGTAGTCGTCGAGCGCGGGCAGCGAGCGGACGACCGGGCCGGGTTCTCCGGCGGTGTCCGGCACGGTGAGGCTGTGCAGGACACCGCCGTAGGTGAGGACCTCGGCCCGGACGCCGGCGCCCGAGTCGAGGGTCCAGAGGTCGATCTCGCTCTGCCCGTGGGCGCGGCCGAACGGTTTGCGGTGCACGGTGGGCATGAGGAGTTCCTTGGGGGTGGGGAAGGGACCTCGTGGCAGGGGCCGTCGGGCCTCGGACTTCGGGCCTCGGCAGCGGCCGCTAGCGGGCCGGTCCGGAGGCCTCGCGGGGCGTGGTGGACTCGCGGACGACGAGGCGGTAGCCGGGGCGGGGCCGGCGGGGTTCGGCGACCGGGGTGCCCGCGAGGCGTTCGACGAGGCTGTCGACGGCGAGCCGGGCGATGGCCGCCTTGTCCGGCGCGATGGTGGTGAGGGTGGTGGCCCCGTACCGGCTCTCCTCGATGTCGTCGAAGCCGACGACGGCGATGTCGTCCGGGATGGTGAGGCCGCGTTCGGTGATGGTGCGCATGGCCCCGGTCGCGATCATGTCGTTGTACGCGAACACGGCGTCGGGCCGCTCGCCCCGGTCGAGGAGGGAGGCCATGGCGGCGGCCCCGTCCTCGCGTCCGTAGCCGTCGGTGACGACGACCAGGGACTCGTCCGGTTCGATGCCGGAGGCGGCCAGCTCCTCGCGCCATCCGCGCAGCCTGAGGTGGGCGGGCTGGCGTTCCTGGCCGGTGCGGGAGCCGAGGAAGGCGATCCGGCGGTGGCCGAGGGCGACGAGGTGGGCGACGGCCTCGCGGGCGGCGGCCACGTTGTCGATGGCGATGTGGTCGTAGGGGGCTTCGTACTCGCGCTCGCCGAGCAGCACCAGCGGCGCGGTCTCGGTGCGGGCCATCAGGTCCTCGGTCTCCAGGTGGATGGGGCTGAGGATGAGGCCGTCGATGACATGGGAGCGGAAGCCCTGGCAGACCAGCAGTTCCTTCTCCCGCTGGCCCGCGGTGTGGTCGACCAGGACGGTGTAGTCGTGCCGGGCGGCCGCGTCGACGACCTCGCCGGCCAGCTCCGCGAAGTACGGGTTGCCGAATTCGGGGACGGCCAGGGCGATGATGCCGGTGCGGCCCTTGCGCAGATGACGGGCGGTGAGGTTCGGCCGGTAGCCGAGCTCGTCGATCGCCTGCTGGACCTTGGCCCGCATCTTCGGGGTGACGTGCTGGTAGTTGTTGACCACGTTCGACACGGTCTTGATGGACACGCCCGCCCGTTGAGCTACGTCCTTGAGGCTGACGCCCACGGCACTCCTTGTTGCTTGGTTCGACTCGGCCCGATCCGCACGGTTCAGGTGGTTCTGCGGCTGCGCGCGAGGTAACGCTGCGCCACCACGACAACGATAAGGAAGCCGCCGCTGACCACCGACTGGTACGAGGAGTTGAGCGAGCCGATCTGGTTGATGAGGTTCTGGATCACGGCGAGCAGCAGGACGCCCCAGAGGGTGCCGCTGACCGAGCCCGCTCCGCCGATGAGGAGGGTGCCGCCGATGACGACGGCGGAGATCGCGTCCAGCTCCATGCCGACGCCGACGATGGTGACACCGGAGGAGAGGCGGGCGGCGTTCAGCGCTCCGGCGAGTCCGGCGAGCAGTCCGCTGAGGGTGTAGACGAGGATCTTCGTCCGGGCGACGGGCAGGCCCATCAGGGTGGCCGCGTCGCTGCTGCCGCCGACCGCGAACAGGGTCTGCCCGAACGAGGTCCGCTGGAGGAGCAGCCCACCGGCTCCGAAGAGGGCCAGCGCGATGAGGATCGGGTAGCCGAAGCCCCAGACGCTGCCCTGGCCGAGCTCGGCGAACGCGGAGTCCTTGGGGACCAGGTAGGTGGTGGCGCCCTCGTCGGTGAAGGCGAGCAGCATGCCGCGCGCCGCGAGGAGGGTGGCGAGCGTGACGATGAAGGGCGCCATGTTGGCGCGGGCGATGAGCAGGCCGTTGACCAGCCCGATCGTGCCGCAGACCACCAGGGGTACGAGCAGGGCGGCGAGGAAGCCCCATTGCGAGGCCCAGGCCGCTAGGACGCCGCCGAGGGCGAAGACGGAGCCGACGGAGAGGTCGATGCCGCCGGTGATGATGACCAGGGTCATGCCGAGGGCGACGATCGCGAGGAACGAGGCCTGGACGGTGACGCCCCGGGCGTTGTCGAGGCTGGCGAAGGTCGGGTAGACGAACGAGGCGATGAGGATCACGGTCAGCAGGACCGCGAGGACGCCCTGACGCTGGACGAGTTCGCCGACACGGGAGCCGGTGGAGCGCTCGGGCCGGGGTTCGGTGCGCGAGGGGGCGTTCTTGAGCGGCGCCGGCGTCTGGGGGGCCGGGGCGGCGGGTGTGGTGTTCTTCATCGGGACCGACGCTCCCGGGCGACGTAGACGGCGGCGATGATGATGGCCGCCTGGGCGATCTGTGCGGTGGAGTCGGGCAGGTCGTGCTTGACGAGGGTGGCGCGCAGCAGCTGCATCAGCAGGGCGCCCGCGACGGTGCCGAGCACCCGGATGGAGCCGCCGTTCAGCGGGGTGCCGCCGACGACGACGGCCGTGATGGCGGAGAGCTCCATGAGGGTGCCGAGCGAGGACGGGTCGCTGGCGGTGAGCCGGGCGGTGGCGAGGATGCCGGCGAGGGCGGCCATCACCCCGCAGAGGATGTAGACGCCGATCAGGACGCGTTTGACGGGCAGCCCGGACAGCGCGGCGGCCGAGCGGTTGCCGCCGATGGCGACGATCTGGCGGCCGAAGGTGGTGCGCTGCACCAGGAACGCGACGGCCAGCGCGAGGACGCCCGCGATGAGGACGACCGTCGGGATGCCGAGGAAGGAGCCGGTGCCGAGCGCGAGGATGTCCGGGTTGACGATCTGCTTGAGCTGACCGTCCGCCATGACGAGGGCGAGGCCCCGGCCGCCGACGAACAGGGCGAGCGTGGCGACGATGGGTTGCAGACCGACGAGCGAGACGAGCGTCCCGTTGATCGCGCCGACCACCGCACCGGCGAGCAGCGCGATCAGGAGCGCGGGAACGAGTCCGTAGCCGAGGTAGAGCGGCAGCAGGGCGGCGGCGAGCGCCATGGTGGAGCCGACGGAGAGGTCGATGCCCTCGGTGCCGATGACCAGGGCCATGCCGAGCGCGACGATCACGATGGGCGCGACCTGGACGAGCTGGGTACGCAGGTTGTCGGCCGTCATGAAGTGCTCGGTGAACAGGGCGTTGAACAGCAGGACGACGGCGACGGCCGCGTACACGCCGTACTCCTGGTACCAGGCGGGGTCGCGGAGCCGGGCCAGCGGCTTCGCGGGGCGTGGCAGGGTGGCCTGGGTGGTCATCGGGGGTCCTCCTGGCCGGCCGGGACCTTCCCGCCGGTGTCGGGCGTGTGGTCGGCGAGCACTTCGAGCAGGCGGCTCTCGTCCACCTCGTCGCCGGCGAGTTCACCGGCGACCGCGCCGCCGCGCAGGACGACGATGCGGTCGGCGCCCTCGATCAGCTCCTCGATGTCGGAGGAGATCAGCAGTACGGCGAGGCCTTCGCGGGCGAGTTCGTCGATGAGGGATTGCACCTCGGCCTTGGCGCCGACGTCGATGCCCCGGGTGGGCTCGTCGAGCAGCAGCACCTTGGGCTCCAGGCAGAGCCAGCGGGCCAGCAGCACCTTCTGCTGGTTGCCGCCGGAGAGTTCTCCAACCTTCTGTTCGGGGCTGGATGCCTTGATCCGCAGCCGCTTCATGAAGATGTCGACGATGCGGTCCTGCTTGGCACGGGAGACGATGCCGGCCCGGGAGAGCCGGGGCATGGCGGCGAGCACGATGTTCTCGCGGACGGAGAGTCCGGGGACGATGCCCTCGGCCTTGCGGTCCTCGGGGAGCATGCTGATGCCCGCGCGGATGGCGGCGGCCGGGGTGGGGCGGCCGATGCGCTTGCCGTCGACGGTGATCTCGCCGCCGTCCAGCGGCAGCGCGCCGGTCAGCGCCTTGGCGGTCTCGCTGCGGCCGGAGCCCAGCAGCCCGCCGAGTCCCAGCACCTCACCGGCGTACAACTCCACGGATATGTCGTGCAGTTGGTGGCGGCGGTCGAGGCCGGTGGCGGTGAGGACGGGGGTGCGGGCCACCTCGTGTCCGGCGGCGTCGAAGTTGGTGAGGCCCTCGCGGCGCACCTCGGCCATGTCGCGGCCGAGCATCATCGACACCAGCTGCATCCGCTCCAGCGGGGCGAGTTCGCCGGTGTGGATGTGGCGGCCGTCGCGCAGGACGGTGACCCGGTCGCAGATCCGGTAGAGCTCGTCCATGCGGTGGCTGACGTAGAGGACGGCGATGCCCTGCCCGCGCAGGTTCTCGATGACCCGGAAGAGGGTCTCGACCTCGCGGGGCTCCAGCGACGAGGTGGGTTCGTCCATGATGACGACCTGGGCCCGTACGGAGACGGCGCGGGCGAGCGCGACCATCTGCTGGGTGCCGATGCCGAGGGTGTGCAACGGGCGCTTGGGGTCGACGCGGACGCCGAAGCCGTCGAGGAGTTCGGCGGTCTCGCGGTTCATCCGGGCGAAGTCGATGAGCCCGAAACGGTTCTTCGGCTCCCGGCCCAGGAAGATGTTGCGCGCCACGCTCATCAGCGGGACGAGGTTCACCTCCTGGTAGATGGTGGAGATCCCGGCCTGCTGCGCCTCGAACGGGCGGGCGAAGCGGACCGGTTCGCCGGCCACCCGCACCTCGCCCTCGTCGCTGCGGTAGACGCCGGTGAGCACCTTGATCAGGGTGGACTTGCCGGCCCCGTTCTCGCCGACGAGCGCGTGGACCTCGCCCGCGCGCAGCGCGAAGGAGACGCCGTCCAGGGCGACGACGCCCGGGAACCGCTTGCTCACCGAGCGCGCTTCCAGGACGGGGTCCGCCACGGCGGCGGCACCGGCGCCGGCGGTCTCCGGATGCTGGGGTGTCGCTTGGGTTGGTGCCATGAATCCTGGCCTTCCGGTGTTACGGGAAACGGTGCCGGGCCGCCGTGACGCCTCGGGAATGCCCCGGGGTCGCGGCGGCCGGCCGTCCGGTGGGGTCAGTACGCTCCGCCGAGCGATTCCTTGGCGTTGGCCTCGTCGTACTCGCGGTCGGTGATGATCACGTTCTCCGGGATCTCCTCGCCGGCGTAGAACTTCTGCGCGGTGGCGAAGGCGAGCGGGCCGAAGCGCGGGTTGGACTCGATGACGGCGTTGTACTCGCCGTTGACCAGGGCCTGGACGGCGTTGCGGGTGCCGTCGACCGAGACGATCTTGACGTCCTTGCCGGGCTTCTTCCCGGCCGCCTTCAGCGCGGTGACCGCGCCGAGGCCCATCTCGTCGTTCTCGGCGTAGACGGCGGTGATGTCGGGCTTGGACTGGATGAGCTGTTCCATGACCTGCTGGCCCTTGTCGCGGGCGAACTCGCCGGTCTGCTGGGCGACGATCTCCAGGCCGGGGGCCTCGGCCTTGACCTGGTCGACGAAGCCCTTGGTGCGGTCGGTGGTGACGTTGTTGCCGGACGCGCCGAGCAGGATCGCGACCTTGCCCTTGCCGCCGGTGACCTTGATCATCGCGTCGGCGGCGCGCTTGCCCTGCTCGACGAAGTCGGAGCCGAGGAAGGCCACGTAGTCCTTGCAGGCGGTGGAGTTGACCTTGCGGTCGATGGTGAGGACGGGCACCTTCTTGGCGGCCGCCGCCTTCAACGCGGGCTCCAGGCCGTCGGAGTTGAGCGGGGCGACGATGAGGAACTGGGCCCCCTGGGACAGCATGTCCTGGATGTCGCTGATCTGCTTCGACAGCTGGGACTGCGCGTTGGTGGTGAGGAGCTTCTTGACGCCGATCTTCTTCGCCTCGTCCTTGATGGACTGGGTCTCGGCGATCCGGAAGGGGTTGGCCTCCTTCTCCGACTGGGAGAAGCCGACCACGGCGTCCTTCAGGTCCAGCTTGGGCGCGCCGTAGGTCTCCAGCTTGCAGCCCGAACCGGACGAGGAATCGGGGGTCTTGGCCTCCTGCGCGCCCTGACTGCTGTCGCCGCCCGCGTTGTTGGAGGTCTCCGACTTGGCGCAGCCGGCGGCGGCCAGCGTGGTGACGGCGAGGACACAGGCCACGGCGAGGGTACGGGATCGACGCTGGATCATCATGCGCGGAACGCTCCTTGGCGGGTTGACGGCACGCTGATCGGCGTGCGGTCGGGCATGCGGGACGAGGCATCGGCTGCTCTGCGGCCGATGCCGCTGCATTCCTCACACCCCTGCTCCGTACTGCGGGAACAGCGGTCGTGAGAGCCTGCGCGGCCTGTCGGCGGCTCGGTTTACAACGTTATATAGGCGGTGCGGCACGGGCGGCAAGAGCGTTGTCGATGCGTTTCCAAAATGTGTCGGCCGAGGGCCCGGGCCGGTGCGCGGCAATCGGCCCGCCCTACGGCAACGGGTCCTGCGCGACCTCTGGACAGCCGCCCGGCACCGTGCTGTCATACCGCCGGACGCCACATTTCCAACGTTGCAAGAACGGCTGCCGTACGCCGGACCGACCGCGCGACGGCGACCTTCGGCATGCGCCCGACCGGCCGCCCCACCGCTCCCCCGGCCGGGCGGTCCCGCACACGCTCGCCCGCGCGCCACCACCCCCACCGAGCCCGGCCGCGGCACAGCCGGCCGGGCCGAGAGCAGGAGCCGCACCGATGCCCCTGAACCGCAGGCAGCTCATCACCACCGCGGTGGCCACGGCCGTCGCGACCGGCACGGCAAGCCGGTGGGCGACCGCCGCGACGCCCGACCGCCACCGGGCGTCGGCCGCCCGGGGCGGCCACTACTCCCCCAACGCCGCGCCCCTGCGTCCCACCGCGTTCCTGAAGCTGCCGCCGGGCAGGGTGGCGGCGCGCGGCTGGCTGGCCGGGCAGCTGAAGCTCCAACTGGAGGGGCTGTGCGGCCGGTACGAGGAGTTCTCGCACTTCCTGGACTTCACGGCGACCGGCTGGGTGCGCCCGGACCGGGGCGGCTGGGAGGAAGTCCCGTACTGGCTGCGCGGATACGCCGATCTCGCGATCGTCACCGGTGACGCGAGCGCGCTGGCGACCACCCGCCGCTGGATGGACGCGATTCTCGCCACCGGTCAGTCCGACGGCTTCTTCGGCCCGAAGGCGCTGCGGACCTCGCTGAACGGCGGGCCCGACTTCTGGCCGTTCCTGCCCCTGATCCAGGCCCTGCGCTCCTGGCAGGAGTACAGCGGCGACACCCGGATCATCCCGTTCCTGAGCCGCTTCTTCCGCTACATGAACGCCCAGGGCCCGGGCGCCTTCGACACCAGCTGGATCGCGCTGCGCTGGGGCGACGGCCTGGACAGCGTCATGTGGCTCTACAACCGCACCAGCGACGCCTTCCTCCTGGACCTCGTCGACAAGATCCACCGGTACGGGGCCGACTGGGGCGACAACCTGGTCGACCCGCACAACGTGAACATCGCCCAGGGTTTCCGCGAGCCGGCCCAGTTCGCGCTGCGCAGCGGCTCCGCCACCGACACCCGGAACACCTACGGCACGTACGCGAAGGCCATGGACGCCTACGGCCAGTTCCCCGGCGGCGGCTTCGCGGGCGACGAGAACGCCCGGCCGGGCCACGGCGACCCGCGCCAGGGCTTCGAGACCTGCGGGATCGTCGAGTTCATGGCAAGCCACCAGCTGCTCACCCGGATCACCGGAGACCCGCTGTGGGCGGACCGCTGCGAGGAGCTGGCGTTCAACTCGCTCCCGGCCTCGCTCGATCCGTCGGGCAAGGCCGTCCACTACATCACCTGCGCCAACAGCGTGGACCTGGACGACGAGCCCAAGCGGGACCGCCAGTTCCAGAACCCCTTCGCGATGCTGGCGTATCTGCCGGGCGTCGACCAGTACCGCTGCTGCCCGCACAACTACGGCATGGGCTGGCCGTACTTCACCGAGGAGCTGTGGCTCGCCACCCCGGACGGCGGTCTCGCCGCGGCGATGTACGCGCCGAGCGAGGTGACGGCGAAGGTGGCGGACGGCACGGAGGTGACGTTCACCGAGGAGACCGGCTACCCCTTCACGGACACGGTCGAGCTCACCCTCGCCTCGCCGAGGCCGCTGGACTTCCCATTGGTCCTGCGCGTCCCGGCCTGGTGCGCGGACCCGGAGATCCGGGTCAACGGTCAGCGGGTCGCCGCGCCCGCCGGACCGGCCTTCACCCGGATCGAGCGGACCTGGTCCGGCGGCGACAAGGTCACCCTGCGGCTGCCGCAGCGCACCGCCGTACGCACCTGGGCGGACAACCACGGCTCCGTCAGCGTGGACCACGGGCCACTCACGTACTCCCTGCGCATCGGGGAGGAGTACGAGCGGATCGGCGGCAGCGATACGTTCCCCGAGTACGCGGTCCACGCCACGAGCCCGTGGAACTACGGCCTCGTCCTGGACACCGCCCGCCCCACCGCCTCCCTGCGCCACCGCTCCACGGGCCGGGCCCCCGGCGACAACCCGTTCACCCATTCCGGAACCCCGCTCACGATGACCGCCCGGGCCCGTCGCATCCCCGAGTGGACGGCGGACGACGAGCACGTGGTCGCCCCTCTCCAGGCCGGCCCGGCGCGCTCGACGGAGTCGGTCGAGGAGGTCACGCTCGTCCCGATGGGCGCGGCCCGGCTGCGGATCACGTCGTTCCCGACTGCGGCCCCGGACGGCGAACCGTGGCTCGCGGACCGCTGGTACCGGATCGCGAACCGGCACTCCGGGAAGGTGCTCGGCGTGGACGGCATGTCGACCGCGAACAGCGCGCACGTGGTCCAGTTCGGCGACACGGGGACGGCCGACCATCTGTGGCGGCTGGTGGCCAACGGCGACGGCTGGTACCGGATCCGCAACCAGCACTCCGGCAAGGTGCTGGGCGTCGACCTGATGTCGACCGAGAACAGCGCGCACGTCGTGCAGTTCGACGACAACGACACCGCCGACCATCTGTGGCAGCTCGTCCCGGACGGCGACGGCTGGTACCGGATCCGCAACCGGAACTCGGACAAGGTGCTCGGCGTGGACGGGATGTCCACCGCCGACAGCGCCCATGTCGTCCAGTACGACGACAACGGAACGGCCGACCATCTGTGGCGGCTGCTGTGAGAGCCCTCTGACGTACCGCTCGCCCCTTCCCGTACAGCCGTAGAAAGGGATGTTCGACCATGCGACCAGCACCCGCACCCCGCCATCGCTCCTGGTGGCGGAGATTAACGGCCACCACCGGCCTGCTCGCCCTGGTGGCCACCGCCCTCGTGGGGACCGGTATGTCGCTGGCCGCCGCCGCGCCCGCCGCCTGGGAGCCGAAGCCGGCGCCCATGACGACGCCGTGGACGAACGAGGTCCCGGTGGACGAGCCGCTGCCGGAGTATCCGCGCCCGCAGCTGACCCGCCCGGACTGGACGAATCTCAACGGCATCTGGGACTTCGCGGTCACCGGCCGTGACGCCGGGCAGCCCGCGACGTTCCCGGAGCAGATCCGGGTCCCGTTCGTCGCCGAGTCCGCGCTCTCCGGCATCCAGCGCCGGATCACCGAGAACGACAAGCTCTGGTACAAGCGGACCTTCAGCGTCCCCGCGAACTGGGATGGCCGCCGGGTGAAACTGCACTTCGGGGCCTCCGACTGGCAGACCACGGTCTGGGTCAACGGCACCGAGGTCGGAGCGCACAAGGGCGGCTTCGACTCCTTCGCGTACGACATCACGCCGCAGCTCAACGGCGGGACGAACACCGTCGTGGTCTCCGTGTACGACCCGAGCCAGACCGGCGGCCAGGCGGTCGGCAAGCAGCGCATCAACGATGTGAAGCCGCATCCGGGCGGCGGCATCTTCTACACCGCGGCCTCCGGCATCTGGCAGACGGTCTGGCTGGAGCCGGTGGCGTCCGCCCACATCACCCGCCTCGACATGACGCCGAACCTGGACGACAGCACCCTGCGGGTGAAGGTCCAGACGGCGGGCGCGGCGGGCGGAAGCGCGCGTATCACCGTCTCCGACGGCGGTACGGTCGTGGGCACGGCGACCGGCGCGGTGGGCGGGGAGATCTCCGTACCCGTTCCGAATCCGCGGCTGTGGAGCCCCGAGGACCCGTTCCTGTACGACGTGAAGGCGGATCTCCTCGACGGCTCGGCCGTCACCGACACCGTGGGCGGTTACACCGGCATGCGGTCGATCGGGATCGCCAAGGTGGACAACATCCTGCGGCCGGTGCTCAACGGGGAGTTCGTGTTCCAGACGGGCACCCTGGACCAGGGCTACTGGCCGGACGGCATCTACACCGCGCCGAGCGACGAGGCGCTGAAACACGACCTCCAGGCGCACAAGGACCTCGGGTTCAACATGGTCCGCAAGCACATCAAGGTGGAGCCGCAACGGTGGTTCTACTGGGCGGACAAGCTGGGTCTGCTGGTGTGGCAGGACATGCCGTCGATGGACACCGGCAAGGTGCCGGACGGGCCGGCGCGCACCCAGTGGGAGGCGGAGTACCGCAACATCATCGACCAGCACCGCAGTTCGCCCTCGGTGGTGATGTGGGTCAACCAGAACGAGGGCTGGGGGCAGTACGACCAGGCCAGGATCGCCGACGAGGTCAAGGCCCAGGACCCCTCGCGTCTCGTGAACAACATGAGCGGGGTCAACTGCTGCGGCTCGGTCGACGGCGGCAACGGCGACGTGGTGGACAACCACATCTACGTCGGCCCCGGCAACACCGCGCCGAGCGCCACCCGGGCGGCCGTGCTCGGGGAGTTCGGCGGACTGGGCTACAAGGTGCCGGGCCACGAGTGGTATCCGGGCGGCGGTTTCAGCTACGAGGACCAGCCGAGCATCGCCGCGCTCAACAACCGGTTCGTCGGCCTTCTGGACGCCATCCGGATCGGCCAACTGCCCGCCGGGCTCTCCGCGTCCGTCTACACGGAGATCACGGACGTCGAGAACGAGGCGAACGGGCTGCTGACGTACGACCGCCAGGTGGTGAAGGTCGACACTGCCCGGGTGAAGGCCGCCAACGAGGCCCTCATCCACGCGTCCCGGAACCCCGCTCCCCCGGTGGACCTCCCCACCGGGCAGTACAAGTCGCTGCGGGTCACGACGCCGGGACACACCACCAAGCATCTGCGCCACTACGAGGGGCTGGCCGCAACCGCGGTGGTCGACGGCGGGAGTCCGGCCGTGCTGAAGGCGGACGCCACCTGGAAGATCGTCCCGGGGCTCGCCAACAGCAACTGCTACTCCTTCGAGTCCCGGAACTACCCCGGTGAGTTCCTCCGCCACCGGGAGTTCCGGGTGCGCCGCGACGCCGACGACGACTCCGCGCTGTTCAAGGCGGATGCGACGTGGTGCGCGGTCGCGGGTAACGGCGGGGTGCGGTTCACCAGCGCCAATCTGCCGGGCGGCTATCTGCGCCACATCGACTCGGAGGTGTGGCTGGCCACTCCGGGCGGCGGGCAGCCCTTCGACAACCCCGCGCTGTTCACCGAGGACACGACGTGGGCGGTGGACGCCCCGTGGGCGCCGTGATCTGACCACGGGCACGGGCAGGGGCCCGGCTGCGGCGGAGGACGTTCTCTCCGTCGCAGCCGGGCCCCTTTCACGGGAGCCGTACGGCCGGGCTCAGAAGGCCAGAAGGTCAGAAGCGGTTCGGGGCGCGCTCCGGGACCGGGGACCCGGGGAGCACGTCCGGCTTCTGGTTCTGGCGTGCCTGTGCGTTCGACTCGGCGGTCGCCTTGCAGGTCACATCCTTCGCGGGCAGCTTGCCGGACGCCAGGTAGCGGTTGACCGCGCCGTCCGTGCAGGCGTTGCCGCTCGGGTAGACGCCGTGGCCCTCGCCGCCGAGGACCGTGACCATCTTCGAGCCCTTCAGCTGGGCGTGCAGGGCCTGGCCGCTGGGCAGCGGGGTCTGCGAGTCCCACTCGTTCTGGACGACGAGTGAGCCGACCTTGTTCTTGACCACGGTCACCGGCTCGGCGGACTTCCCCCAGAAGGCGCAGGGCTTGATGCTGGACGCGAAGTCCCCGTAGAGCGGGTAGCGGCCCTTGTCCTCGATGGCGTCACGCCGGTAGGTCTCCGGATCGCGGGACCACGCGGCCGAGTTGTCGCCGCACACCACGGCCCAGAAGCTGGCGGTCCCGTTGTCGACGGGGGTCTCGGCGGCGAGCGCGGCCTTTCCGGCCCACTCGGGCGCCCCGGACCCGCCGCCCTCGGTGATCCGGGCCAGCTTCTTCGCGGAGGCCGGCTTGCCCGCCGCGGCCTTCTTCAGCTCCACGACCGACTCGGAGGCGTACTTCGGGGTGAAGGCCAGCCCGCGCATCCCGTCACGGATGTCGTCGCCGGTGGTGGGCTGTCCGTCCACCACGATCGGGTCCTCGTCGGCCTGCGCGACGAGGTTCCAGAAGGTCCGGTCGACCTTCTTCGGGGTGTCGCCGAGGCCGTACGTCTTCGAGCGGGCGGCGGCCCACTCGGTCCACCGGTCGAACGCGGGTTCCGCGCCCTCGGCCCACCACTGGATCATCCCGCGCCAGGCGCGCTGCGGGTCGACCGCGCTGTCCAGCACGAACCGGTCGGCCCTGGCCGGGAAGAGCTGGGCGTAGACGGCCCCCAGATAGGTGCCGTAGGAGTAGCCGAAGTAGGAGATCTTCTTCTCGCCGAGGATCGCCCGCACCAGGTCCATGTCGCGGGCGGTGTTGCGGGTCGTGATGTGCGGAAGGCGGTCCCCCATCTTCTTCCGGCACTTGTCCGCCACCGTGCGCGCCCAGGCGACGTCCTTGGCGTACGTCTCCGCCTTGTACGGCCTCAGCCAGTTCTCCTGCTCCGGTGTGAGGTTGCAGGAGACCGGACTGGAGCGGCCGACGCCGCGCGGGTCGAAGCCGACCAGGTCATAGCTCTTGAGCACGGACTTGGGCAGCTCCTACTTCATCATCATCGGCATCCACAGCCCCTCGCCGCCGGGGCCGCCGGGGTTGGAGAGCAGGATGCCGCGCCGCTTGCCGGGCTCGGCGGTCCTGATCCGGGATATCGCCAGGTCGATCCGCTTGCCTCCGGGCTTGCGGTAGTCCAGCGGAACCTTGACCGTGGCGCACTGGTAGGCGGCCGGGGAGTCGGCCTCGCACCGCTTCCAGTCGGGCTTCTGCTTCGCGTAGCGGTCGAGCGCGCTCTTGGCGGCGGGCGGGGCGACGGCCGAGGGGGTCCCGGCCGAGGGGGCGGCGGCCGGGGCCGCGGTGGCCGGCGAGGCGGCGAGCGCCGGGGCCAGCGCCGCCGTCAGACTCACGGCCACCAGGGGCGCGAGACGTCGTCTGCGCACGATATCGATCCTTCCAGTCGTATGTTCGGACAGGAGGATCTTGTCGGACCTGTGCACGTCTGCGTATCCCTCCCGGGGCCCCACCTCCGTACGTCTCGGGAATGACGGCAACGGGCGTGAATGGTCCGCCGGTTGGAGAACCATTCACGCCCGTGGCGGGTCCGCTGCCCTCCCGGCGCGCCCCGGCACACTCCGGGGTGCGCCGGGAGGGGACCCAGCGTCCTTGCGGATTACGGCTTCTGACGGCCGTTCAGCGCGGACACCTCCTCCGCGGTCAGCGCCTTGTCGTACACCGCGACCTGATCGACGGAGCCGTTCCAGAAGTCGCCCTTGGCGCCGTCGTACTGGGCCCGTCCGACGGAGAGCGGGCCGGTGCTCACATCGGCCGGTCCGGCCTCGGTGGTGGCGGCGGGCTTCCCGTCGACGTACAGCGTGATCGCGTCGCCCTTGCGGACCCCGACCAGGTGGTACCACTTACCGGTCTCCGGGACGATCTCCAGGCGGGCGCGCTTGCCGCCCGGGGTGGAGAAGGCGAACGCGCCCTGTCCGTACTGGAGATAGAAGGGGTTCTCGGTGCGCCGGCCGTCCTGGCTGACGACGGTGGCGTAGTTGCCCGGTACGGCGTCCAGCGAGGCCCACGCGGAGACCGTGTAGTCCTTCGTGGTGTCAACGACCGGACCGGCGCTCTGCGCGTACTGCCCCTCGCCGTCGAACTTCAGCGCCGAGCCCGTGACGCCGGGGGCCCAGGTCGTGCCGCCCTCCAGTGCGAGGTGTGCCTTGTTCGGGCCGCTGTCGCGGGCGGTGGCGCCCTTGTTCTCGTCGAGCGACCAGGAGCCGCCGCCCTTCAGCTCGTCGCGCTCACCGGCGTCGGCACCTGCGGCGATCACCTGGCGGTTGATCTCCCGGACTTTCTTCGGGTCGACCTTGATGTCCCGACGGTCGTACGTCCAGAGCCCGTTGAGCTCGTTCTCCAGGTCGCTGACCTGGGTGTAGACGGAGCCGGACAGCTCGGCGCCGGCGGCGGCGAGATAGTACGTACGGGTGTTGTCGACGTACTTCGCGGTGAGGGCGGCCTTGTCGGCCACCCCGCTGTAGATGTTGGCAGGCGCGCCCGGCCACATGTGACCCGGCGTCCGGAGCGTGAAGCCGCCGTGCTCGCCGTCCATCGCGGCGCGGCGGTCGTCCGGGAAGGCCGGGTCGTTGTTCACGTAGTCGTGGTGGTCGATGATCTCGCCCTTGCCGGAATCACCCTTGGACGCACAGCAGTTGACCCCGCTGTGCGCGTTGACCACGCGGGACGGGTCCAACGCCTTGACGTCCTCGGCGATCTTGCCGGTCTCGGTCCGGTCCCACTCGCCCCAGCCCTCGTTGAAGACGATCCAGCCGCTGATCGAGGGGTAGTTGTGGAACTGCTTCATCAGCTCCTTGCCCTGGGTGAGGAAGGCGTTCTTGCCGGCGTCGTTGTCGATGTCGGCGTTGACGAAGTCCTGCCAGACCAGCAGCCCGAGTCGGTCTGCGTGGTAGTACCAGCGCGGCGACTCCACCTTGATGTGCTTGCGTACGGCGTTGAAGCCGAGGTCCTTCTGGGCCTTCAGGTCGAAGGTGAGGGCCGCGTCGCTGGGCTGGGTGTACAGCCCGTCGGGCCAGAAGCCCTGGTCGAGCATGGCGAGGGAGAAGAAGGGCTTCCCGTTGAGGACGAGCTTCTGGTAGCCGCCGACCTTGTCGATCTTCAGCTGGCGCATCCCGAAGTAGCTCTCGACGCTGTCCTTGGAGCGGCCGTCGGTGAGGGAGACGTCCAGGTCGTACAGGTAGGGGTCGTCGGGCGACCAGAGGTGCTGGTTCTTGACCGGCAGACTGAGCTTGCGGTTGGCCGGGCCGGTGACCGTGCCGACGACCTTGCCCTTGCGGTCGCGGGCGACGGCGGTGATCCGGGCGTCGGCGGAGGCCTTCGCGGAGTTGACGGTGACCGCGAGGCGGCCGGTGTCGATGTCCGGGGTGGTGGTCAGGGAGTCGATGGCGGCGGGGGCTACCGGCTCCATCCACACGGTCTGCCAGATGCCGGAGGACGGGGTGTAGACGATGCCGCCGGGGTTGGTGGACTGCTTGCCCTTGGGCTGGTTCGGGCCCGTCTTGTCGGTGACGGCGACGACGATCTCCTGGGGGCCGCCGCCCTTGAGCGCGTCGGTGATGTCGGCGCTGAACCCGGTGTAACCGCCGGTGTGTTCGGCGACCTTGGTGCCGTTGACCCAGACGGTGGACCGATAGTCGACCGCGTCGAAGTTGAGCTTGAGCCGCTTGTCCTTGCCGGACGCGCCCTTGCCGCTCTTGGCGCCCTTGCCGACCGACCAGTTCTTCGGCACGGTGATGAGCTTGCGGTAGAACATGTGGTCCTCGTCGCGTTCCAGACCGGAGAGCTGGGACTCGACCGGGAACGGCACGATGATCTTCTCGTCGAGCTTCTTGCCGAAGACCGGCTGCTCGCCCTCGGTGGCCCCGGCGAACTCCCAGGGGCCGTTGAGGTTCTTCCACTGGTCGCGGACCTGCTGCGGCCGGGGGTACTCGGGCAGCGGGTGGTTCTTGTCCAGCTTGTCGCCCCAGGTGGTGGTGAGGCGGTGCGTGGAGAGGTTCTTGGCGGTGCGGCCGATCTCCGGAACGGTCTCGGACCCCGACTTCAGGCCGCCCTGACCGTCGTAGACGACCTTGACCCGCTGGTCCTTCAGGACCGGCGCGGCGAGATCGATGATCAGCGCCTTCGGGTTGTCCGAGGCCCGGTTCACCGACTTCACCGGCATCGGCGAGGTGTCGACCTCGATCTTGAGGTGCTCCTTCACCTTCCGGTAGTCCGAGACGCGGTCACGGAAGGTGGCCTGGAGGCGCTTGCCGTTCTTCGCGACGCTCAGGGCGACCGGGTAGACCTCGAAGTCGGCGGGCGGGGTGAACGCGGACTCGGGCACGATCTGCTTCTTGAGGGTGTCGCTCCCCCACCGCAGGAACATGCTGGCGCCGCCGGTGTCCTGGAACATCTCCAGCTTGAAGTCGTGCTTCTCGCCCGCCTTCAGGGCGATCGGAGCACTGTGCTGCTCCTTGTCCCAGTCCGGCTCCCAGTGGTCGATGACAACGTTGCCGTCGAGGTAGAGGCGGAAGCCGTTGTCGCCGATGGCGGAGAAGGTGTAGTCGCCGTTCTCGGGGGCTTCGAGCTGTCCGGTCCAACGGGCCGTCGTGTGCTCGGTCTTGCCCGTCGCCGACTCGAACGTCCCCGTGAGACCGGGGAAGTCGATCTCGGGGTCCAGGGCCGTGGCGCCGAGCTCGGCGAAGTCACGGGCGCCCGGGGCGGACATGCTGAAATACTCGCCCTTCAGCCCGTGGACGTCGGTGACCGGGTCGTCGGCCGTGAAGGTGTTCGCGGTGGCTCCGGCCGGTGCGGCGGGTGCGGCGGCCGCCGTCGGGACCAGGGTGGCACCGACCGGTATGAGCAGCGCCGCAGCGCAGGTCAGGGCCCTGAACAGGGCACGGGGGCGCGGGTGTTGTCGTCTCAAGGCGTCGTCCTCGTCGAAGAGCCGGGGGTGCCTCGAACCTGTGAGGCACTGCACATAGTCGAACATTGAGCCACAACACCAAACACTGCACAACGGTCGTGCACGGAGAATTTTCAACGATAGAAACCGACGGGCTCCCGAGCGGGGAACAGCGCGGGAGCGATGCAGGAGCAGTGCGGGAGCAGTGCGGGAGCAGTGCGGGAGCAGTGCGGGAGCAGTGCGGCATCCTCGGCCGAGGAACGACGCGACGGTCGCCACGAACCGGTCCGCGCCGTCGATCCACGGGCAGCACCCCGCCCCGGACCCGAAATGTGAAAGGCGGACATGACGAACACATCGCACGACATAACCTGGTTGTACAACCAGGTTATGCATTTCGCTCCGCTCAGGGTATGACCGAGCTATGACAGACGAGGAAGAGACGCGGCACAACTCCGGGTTCCTGACCGAGGAACAGGCCGGCAAATTGTTCGCCGACATGAACGAGGTCATCCGCGCCGGCGAGGAGATGCGGCGACTGCGCAGCGAAATGATCACGCTGTTCGCCGGCCTCGGCTGGACCCAGGAAGCCATCGCCCGGCTCACCGGGATGAGTCAGCCCGCCGTGTCCAAGCAGGTGGCCAAGGACCGGCCGGGGACGTCCGTACCGCCGGGCGTCGCCCTCGACCAGCACGACACGCCCTGGCTCGAAGGGCGGCTGTGGGGCCTGGCGGAGGAGATCTCCGAGACCCTTCACGACGACGCCCACTGCACCCGCCTGGCCGACGCCCTCGGCCGGGGCCGCAAGCCCTTCACAGCGCGACACGTCGACGCGCTGCGGCGGCTCGTCGAGCAGGATCTGACGGAGCGGCGGGCGGATCTGCCCGGCAGCCATCGGAGCGCGTACGACGTGATCAGCCGTGGACTCGACGTGCCCGCGCGCACGTCCGTCGCCGGGTCGGCCCAGGTGCGCCGCGCGCTCGCGCACCGCCTCCAGCGGGACCGGCTCGCGGACGGACGCTGAGCCGTTCGCCGGACCCCGTGCATTTTCTTCGGCCGATTTCCATGAAATGCCGTTCCGGGGGTACCCGAACTCCAGCCAGAAAGCTCACGCGACGGGGTGGACGCTATGAACGACCGTATTCTGATGACGTTTTCACCGGACGGCGAGACCCGTACCGATTTCGTCTGCCGGCCGGAGAAGGCCGCCGACGCGCGTGACGCGGTCACCGCTTTCGTCGCACGGCTGCACCCCGCACCCACCTCGCACACGATCCAGAACCTCCTGCTCCTCGTGTCGGAGCTGGTCACCAACGCCGTCCGGCACGCGGGGGCCGTCACCGCGCTGTGGCTCACCGCCGACCGCACGGGCGTCCATGTCCGGGTCACCGACCCCAGCCCGGCGCACCCGCAGGACCGGACGCCCGACCTGACCGGACAGACCGGCGGATTCGGCTGGCCGATGATCCAGCGGCTGGCCCGGGAAGTACGGGTCCGTGAGGCGGCGGGCGGCGGGAAGGTCATCCTGGCCACCGTGGAGCGCTGAGCCACCGGGCCGATCGCCGGCAGCGGGCGCCGATCGTTACGTCTCGGTAGAATTCAGGCATGGGAGAGCGGCCAGCGACGCCGACTGCGCCCGAACTCGTTCTGGAGACCGATCTGGGCTCCACGGTGATGAGTCCGAGCCGGGACTACCATGTCGGGCGCGACCCCGAGAGCGACATCGTCATCGACGACAACCGGGTCTCCTGGCACCACGCGATCCTGCACCCCGAGGCCGGTCACTGGACCATCGAGGACGAGGACAGCACCAACGGCACGTACACCGGCGGCAGGCGCATCCACGCCTCGGACATCGGCGCGGGCAGCGAGATCCGCTTCGGCAATCCGAGCGACGGACCGCGCGCCGTCCTGCTGGGCCGGGAACCTCCAGCGCCCGCCGCCCCCTCCGCGGACCGGCCGTCCGCCGTGTCGATGCCCGCGGCGACCGGCACGTTCCGGCAGCCGACGACGGTGCGGCCCCTGCCCGCGAAGACCGTGCGCATCGGCCGCGACGCCTCCAACGATCTCGTCATCGACGATCTGGTGGTCTCGCGCCACCACGCCGAGCTACGGGCCCTGGCCGACGGCGCCTACGAGATCGTCGACCTCGGCAGCCACAACGGAACCTTCCTCAACGGTCAGCCGGTCGCCCGAGGGCCTGTCGGCCCCGGTGACATCGTCGGCATCGGGCACTCCGCGTTCTGCCTGGTCGGCGACGCACTCCAGGAGTTCGTGGACACCGGTGAGGTGTCGCTGGACGTCCAGGATCTGGAGGTGACGGTCGGCCGGGCCGGCAAGGACGGCAAGACCCTGCTGGACCGGGTCTCCTTCCCCGTCGGCGAGAAGTGCCTGCTCGGAGTGGTGGGGCCCAGCGGGGCGGGGAAGTCCACGCTGCTCAACGCGCTCACCGGCCAGCGCCCGGCCGACAGCGGCACGGTCCTCTACGACGGCCGTGACCTCTACCGCGACTTCGCCGAGCTGCGCCAGCGCATCGGCCTCGTCCCGCAGGACGACATCCTGCACTCCCAGCTGACCGTGCGTAAGGCCCTCGGTTACGCCGCCGAGCTCCGCTTCCCGCAGGACACCGCGAAGGCCGAGCGGCGGGCGCGGGTCGCCGAGGTGATCCAGGAACTCGGCCTCGAACAGCGCGCCGACCAGCCGATCCACTCGCTCTCCGGCGGCCAGCGCAAGCGCGTGAGCGTGGCCCTGGAGCTGCTGACGAAGCCCTCGCTGCTCTTCCTCGACGAACCGACGTCGGGGCTCGACCCCGGTATGGACCGCTCGGTGATGCACATGCTGCGCGGGCTGGCCGACGACGGACGCACCGTCATCGTCGTCACGCACAGCGTGCTGAGCCTGGAGGTCTGCGACCGGCTGCTCGTCCTCGCACCCGGCGGCCGCATCGCCTACTACGGCCCGCCGGAGGACGCCCTCGCCTTCTTCGGCTTCGCGGAGTGGCCGGAGGCGTTCGAGGCCTTCGAGAACGACCGCGACCGCGACTGGGCGACCACCTACGCGGACTCGCCCTTCCACCGGCAGTACATCGTCAACGCGACGGCACAGCCCCACCTTCCGCCGGCCGCGCCCGGAGCGCTGGTCGCGCCGCCGCCGAAGACCCGTAACTGGGGTGCGCAACTGCATACGCTCGTACGCCGGTACGCCTCCGCGCTGAGCGCGGACCGGACGTTCCTGATCATCATGATCGCGCTGCCCTTCGTCATGGGCGCCATGGCCCGCGCCCTGGCGGGCAGCCGGCTCACCCAGGAGACGGCGATGAACGCGCTGCTGATCCTGTGCGTGGGCGGAGTGCTGACCGGAGCGGCCAACGCCGTACGCGAATTGGTCAAGGAACGGGTGATCTACCAGCGGGAACGGGCCGTCGGGCTGTCCAGATCCGCGTATCTGATGTCGAAGATCGTGGTGCTCGGGACCATCACCGTCCTCCAGGCCGTGGTGCTGACCCTGGTCGGACTGGTGGGCGTCGATCTCAACGCGCCGGGCGGCGAAGGGGTGTTCCTGCCACCGCTCGTGGAGATCACCCTGGCCGTGGCCCTGTTGTCCTTCACCGCGATGATGCTCGGCCTCCTGGTCTCCGCGCTGGTGCGCAAGGAGGAGGTGACGATGCCGCTGCTCGTCCTCCTCGCCATCGTCCAGGTCGTCTTCTGCGGTGCGCTGCTCAAGCTGAACGGGGTGCCCGGGGTGGAGCAGCTGTCCTGGCTGGTGCCGTCGCGGTGGGCGCTCGGGGCGATGGCCGGCACGATCGATCTGGCGCGGATCGTGCCGGGCGACCTGACCTCCGATCCGCTCTTCGGGCACTCGGCGGGGGTCTGGCTGCTCAACATGGGCATGATGGCCGTCCTCTCGGTCGTCTTCGGATACGTGGTCATGAAACTGCTGAGGCGGCACGAGCCCGCGGTCATGCGGAAGTGAGGCGGTTCCATGGCGACCCCGACCCCGGAATTCCGCCCCACACACGTCGTCCCGCCGGACGGCCTCCCGGCCTGGGAGTCCCCCGACGTCGCCCGGCCCACCGACCCGCTGGACCCGCTGCTCCCGGTCCAGGTGCAGGACCGGCGCGGGGACTGGGCGTACGTCGCCTGCTCCAACGGCTGGTCGGCCTGGGTCGACGGGCGGCTCCTCGTCTCCGTACCGCAGACGCCGCCGGCCGCCGGGGCGCCGCTCGCCCGCACCGCGGATCCACGACCGCTGCTGGCCAGGGCGGAGGAGTCGCTGAGCCGGTACCGCCGCGCGGCCCAGGATCTGGCCGAGGGCCGCAGCGACGGGGAGGGCTTCCGGCAGCGGACGCGCGGGCTGCGGGTGGGCATGGTGGTGGACGGGGAGTCGGTGTGGCTGTACGACGCCGAGCACGAGCGGTGGGTCTACTGCGACGGGACCCGGCTGAGTACGTACGCGGCGCAGGCAGGGCCGGGAGCGGCGAGCCAGGAACCGGCGGGCCGGGGAGCGGGAGCGGCCGGAGCGGCTTCCGGGGAGGCGGAGGCCCCGAGGGCTCCGGCTCCGGAGCCCACGCGGGTCGTGACCGGCGAGGATCCGGATCCGGAGGCGACCCGTATGGCACCGCCGGACGGCCCCGAACTCACCCGCGTGGTGGCCCCGGACGAGCCCGAGCCGACCCGCGTCGCACCACCCGCCGCACCCGAACCGACCCGCGTCGTCACCCCGGACGAAGCCGAACCCACCCGCGTCGCACCCCCGGACGGGCCCGAGCCGACCCGCGTGGTGGCCCCGGACGGGCCCGAACCCACGCGCGTGGTGGCCCCGGACGGGCCCGAGCCCACCCGCGTCGCGCCACCCGACGCACCCGAACCCACCCGGGCGATCACCGTCGCCGGTCCCGACGAACCGCCCGGCGGCGGGGCGTCGGGGGATGCGGGGCGGTGACGGCCGATGGTGCCGCCGCCTCCTCCGTCGCACGATGCCGGGCTGCCCACCGGGCGCGAGGACGATCTCGTCGGCAAGCGGATCGCGAGCTATCTGGTGGAGGCCGAGATCGGGCGCGGCGGCATGGCGGTCGTCTACCGCGCCAAGGATCTGCGGCTGGACCGGATCGTCGCGCTGAAGCTGCTCGCGCCCGAACTGGCCCGCAACGACACCTTCCGGCAGCGGTTCACGCACGAGTCACGGGTGGCTGCCGCGATCGACCACCCTCACATCGTGCCGGTGTTCGAGGCGGGCGAGACCGAGGGCCTGCTCTACATCGCGATGCGCTTCGTCGCGGGCGCCGATCTGCGCGTCCTGATCGACCGGCGCGGGCCGCTGGACCTCACCGCCGCCGTCCGGATCGCCGCACAGGTCGCCTCCGCGCTCGACGCGGCCCATGACCACGACCTCGTGCACCGGGACGTGAAGCCCGGCAACATCCTGGTGGCGGCGGGCACCGACAGCGACCATCCGGAGCACGTGTATCTGACGGACTTCGGGCTGACGAAGAAGTCGCTGTCGCTGACCGGGTTCACCACGGTCGGCCAGTTCGTCGGCACCCTCGACTACGTGGCGCCGGAACAGATCTCCGGGCGGCCCGTGGACGGGCGGTGCGATGTGTACAGCCTCGCCTGCGTCGTCCAGGAGACCCTGACCGGTGCGCCGCCCTTCCAGCGCGACGACGACATGGCGCTCCTGTGGGCCCACCAGTACGACCCGCCCACCCCGCCGAACTCCCTGCGGCCCGTGCTCCCGCCCGCGGTCGACGGCGTACTGGCGAAGGCGCTCGCCAAGTCCCCGGAGGACCGCTACGAGACCTGCCTCAGGTTCGTCGCCGCGCTGCGGGCCGCCGCGGCGGGCATCGGGCCCGGCGAGCACGCGCCGACCCGGGTGGACGCACCGGCCGGTTCCTGGTCGGCGGCCCCCGAGGCTCCGCCCGCGCCGCCGCGCTGGGCCGCACCGGTGTTCCCGGAAGCCGGCCGACCGGTCCGGTGAGGTGGGTTCAGGCCTCGGGCCCCGCGTCCGGGACCTCGCCGCGCCGGTGCACCCGGGAGGCCGCGAGGCCGCCGAGGAAGCCGGTGACCAGGCCCCACAGCACCGCGAACCCGAGCGCCGTCCACAGCTTCGGGCGCAGCGACACCTCACCGCCGAGTCCGCCGCCGAGGTCCCCGAGGCCCAGGAGGGACAGTCCGTAGTGGGCGGAGATCCGGGCGGTGAGGCAGATGAACAGCACGGTCAGGGTCAGCGCGACGGCCATGTGCACCGCGTGCTGCCACAGCCGCGTCCGGGCGGGCGAACGGGCCGCCATGAGGAACGCGGCGGCGAGCACCAGCACGGCGACGACGACCACGAGCCAGCGAACGCGCCCGTCCTGTTCGGCGAGGGTGCTCAGGTTCAGGGTGGAGAGGTCGGGGGTGCGCAGGACGGAGTCGAGCACCTGGGGCATGGGCAGCCCGAAGGGGCCCTCGACCTTGCCCTCCCAGGACGCGCCGAGGCCGAGGGTGAGCGCGAGCCAGACCAGGTTGGGCAGCCCGAGGAGGATCACCGCGACGGTCTCGGCAGGGTGTCCGCGCGTGATCATCACGACGAGACCGGCGACGACACCGAGCGCGACGCACGCCAGGAGCAGCGCCACCATCGCGAACGCCGCCGGGCGCACCGCTTCCTGGAAGCGCAGCAGCCGGGCCGGGAGCGGGGCCCGGCGCGAGACGAGCAGGGCCAGTACGAGGACACCGGCCAGCCACAGCAGCCCGAAGACCAGGGTGAGGGGGATCTCCGCCCGGAATCCGACCTTCGGGTCGCTGCCGAGGAGGTCCCCGGTCCCGCTGCCGGTGAGGTCATCGGCCGAGAGGGTGAAGGTGTGCCGGGCGATCAGTGAGAGCACGATCAGCGCGACGATCCACAGGGCGGCGACGCGGCCCGCCCAGCCGGCCAGTTCGCGGCCTCCGGCGACGGCCCGGTGGCGGAGCGGGCGCAGGAAGCCGCGGGCGACCAGGAGTGCGCCCACCAGGGTCACCGAGAGCGGCAGGACCGAGAGGTCGGCCTGCGTCCCGACGAGGGAACCGGCGTCCCCGGAGAGCCCGACGGAGCCGCCCGCCGCCATCACCACCACCGCGGCGACGACGGCCGGGAAGGCGCCGCCGGGCAGCCCGGCCGCACCGGCGGCCCACAGGCCGAGGGCCGCGGTCACCACCATGGCCAGCACGCCGGTGAGGACCGCGAGGAGGGCGTGGCGCCAGCCGTGCGGGGCGGGTGCGCTGTTCTCGTCGTTGCTCGCGCGGACGTTCACGCTTGCCACGCTAAGCAGGGACCGTACGCTCCGCTCTCCGGGGAACCGGTCCCTCCCTCCGCTTGCGGGGACCGCCGGTGCGGAACAGACAATGGTGCGAAATGCTCCGGATTGTCGGCTTATGGCCCTGGTACGGATACGGGACCGGGCAAGGACGTCCGGAGCGGGTACCGAGATCGGGGAGTAGAGCCCGTGAGTGACCGACCGCCGCCATCCGGCCGCCCCACAGGTCCGCCGTCCGGCCCGCTCTCGGGCCCCTCGCAGGACGGCCCCACACCGCCGCCTCCGACCGTGACCGGGCCGCCGCCCGGCCCGCCCAGCGGCGGCGACCACGGCGGCCCGCACGGTTCGGGCGGCGGGGGCGACGGCGGCGATTCGGGTGGCTCGGGTCCTTCCGGCGGCGGTGGTCCCGGCGGCCCGGGAGGCGGCTCGGGCGCCGCCCCTGGGTCCGGGCCGGGCCGCCCCTGGTGGCGTTCGGTGCCCCGGATCGCGGCGATCGCGACGGCTCTGGTCGCGGCGGTGGTGCTGGTCGTCGTCCTGACCCGGCCCGACGGCGGGTCCAAGGCGGGCGGTGAGGTGTTCCTCCAGGCGGCGGGCGAGTCCGGACCGGATCCGTTCACGGAGTCCACGGCCAAGGAGAGCGACCCCGAGCCCGGCACGGCCAGCCCCTCCGTCGCGCCGAGCGCGTCCAGGACGGGCGCGCAGGTGACGCGTGGCGTGGACGGCGCCGCCCCGGGTCTGTACGGGGGCACCCGCAAGGTCGCCAGTTGCGATGTGGAGCAGCAGATCAAGGTGTTGGGGGCGGCCCCGGACAAGACCCGGGCCTTCGCCTCGGTCCAGGACATCGAGCCGTCCGCCGTCCCCGGCTATCTGCGGGGGCTCACCCCCGTGACGCTGCGCATGGACACCCGCGTCACCAACCACGGCTACCAGGACGGCGAGGCGAACGCCTACCAGGCGGTGCTCCAGGCGGGTACGGCGGTCCTGGTCGACGACCGGGGCGTGCCCAGGGTCCGGTGTGCCTGCGGGAACCCGCTGCTGCCGCCCGTGGCCCAGGACGATCCGCGGCAGGTGGGCAAGGCGTGGCCGGGCTACCGGGCCTCCGACGTGGTCGTGGTGGAGCCGTCGGAGAAGCCGGTGAAAGAGTTCGTGATGGTCGATCCGGAGAACGGCGACTGGTTCAAGCGGCCGGCCGGTGACACGGGCGACGGCGACAAGAAGACGGACCCGCCGAAGGACGCCTCCGAGTCCCCCTGCCCGCCCGGATCGGACCCCTGCCCCTCGTCGTCCGGGGCCACTCCGTCGGAGTCCTCGCCGGACGACCCGGCGTCGCGGCCCGGTGACGATCCGGCGACCTCCGAGCCCCCGCCGGACGGCCCGGCGACCTCGGAGCCGCCGCCCGACGACCCAGCGACCGAGCCCGCGCCGGAGGACCCGCCGGGGTCGCCCGACTCGCAGTCGGCCCCGCAGCCGCCCGCCCCGGACTCGCCGGAGCCGCAGGATCCGGGACCGGGAACGTCGCCGCAGGGCGCGCCCGCGATCGGTTAGGAAATCGCGCGGAGCCGCAGACTCGGAAGGGTCGCGGGGCAGCGGGCCCCGGGACGGAAGGCCTCGGGAGAGTCCTGCCGGTCGTCGCCTCAGCTCACGGCGTCGGGGCGGCTCTCCACCGGGGTCTTCGTCCGCGTACCCGTACGCACCCCGGCGGCCGACGCGGCCGAGTGGAGGGAGCGCAGGGCGACCAGCAGAAAGCCGATGTCGTCGAGGTAGACGGGGTCGGGCAGCAGGTCGACCGGTGACACGGTGTAGATGACGGCCGCCCAGACGAGCGCCTTGCTCCGCAGCGGGATCCCGGCGTCGACCAGCAGCTTCCTGGCCTTGAAGACGCGCACCAGCAGCACGACGGCCAGGGCCAGCATGAGCAGCGCGGCCACGGCGCCGAGAACGAGCCAAACGGTGGTGTCCATGGCTCATCGTGTACCCACTCGTCCCCGGATGACGAACCCGTCGCGGCGCTGCCGGTGCTCCGGACCCGAGAATTCCGGCGGCGCGGGTCAGGCCGTGCCGCGCCCGCGGGACTCCGCCCGCCTGCGGCTGCGACGCTTCAGGGCGCGCCGCTCGTTCTCGGACAGGCCGCCCCAGATGCCGGAGTCCTGGCCGTTCTCCAGGGCCCACTCCAGGCAGGCGGCCTGTACGGGGCAGGTCCGGCAGACGGCCTTGGCCTCCGCGGTCTGGACGACGGCGGGTCCGGTGCTTCCGATGGGGAAGAACAGGTCGGGGTCCTCCTCCCGGCAGGCGGCGTGCAGGCGCCAGTTCTCCATGCTGCTCAACTCTGCTCACTCCCGATGTCGATACGTCGTCAGTCACTTGCCGTAGGTGTCTTCCGTGCGGGTGACCGACGAACGGCGCCTCAAACACGTAGCGGCGGGTGGGTCGTACGGGAAGGTGCTGGGCGTGTTGTCCATCCGGCCGGCACCAGTTCCGGGCGGCGGCTACCGCGGGCACGGCGGAAGCGGCTTCGGATACGTCGTCCGGGCGGCGACGACCACGGACGGCCGGCGCGCGGTCACCGTCTCCGCCTACAGCCGCGCCGGGGATCCGCGGAGCGCGGCCCGCCAGGAGGACGCGCTGCGCACCCTCGTCGACCGCGCTCCGTGCCGTGCCCCCTGACCGGAGCGGCCGCTACGGGCGCGGCCGGATCCGGGGCCGGTGCAGGGCGAGGAGCGCCTGATCGTCCTGGATCCGGCCGCCGGTGTGGTGCCCGACGTCCTCGATCAGCAGGTGGAGGATCTGCGCCGGGGTCGCCGGGTCGCCGATCAGCGCCCGGTGGTGGACCAGGAAGGGCAGCCGGACGGACGCGTCGTAGAAGGTGCCGGACTCGTCGCGGGCCTCGGTGACCCCGTCCGTGTAGCAGACGAGGGTGGCGCCGGGCGGGAAGGGGAACGTGTCGACCGGGGACGACCAGGTCCCCAGGGCGCTCATGCCGAGCGGGGGCGCCTCCTCGGACGGTTCGAGCACGGTGGCCCGGCCCTCGGCGTCCAGCAGCACCGGCGGCGGATGCCCCCGGTTGACGACCCGTACGGCGTCGAGGCCTTCGGCGAACTCGGCGATCAGCGCGGTGGTGAACCCCTCGTCCTCCTCCTGGCCGCCGCGTCGGCCGCCCTCGCGCAGCAGGGCCCGCTCCAGCGAGGACACCAGGCCCGGCAGGTCCTCCGCCTCGTCGGCGGCGTACCGGAACGCTCCCAGGTCGGCGCAGACCGCGCTCACCGCGCCGAGACCCTTGCCGCGGACGTCCCCGACCATCACGCGTACACCGTGCGGAGTGTCCTGGACGACGTAGAGGTCGCCGCCGATGGTGGCCTCGTCCTCGGCGGGCACGTAGCGGGCGGCGATCCTGAGCTCGCCGAGGCGCGACGGAGGTCTGGGCAGGACGGCGCTCTGGGCCACCGCGGCGATATGGCGGGCGCGCCGGGTCCGCGCGTGCTGGCCCTCCAGCGCGCGGTTGATGAGGACGGCCAGCACGGTTACGGCCAGAAGGGTGAGCTGGTTGGCGACGCCGCGCTTCCACCCGAAGGTGCCGTCGACCCAGGCGAGGACCGCGTGGACGGCCATGGCGAGAACGCCGATCGCGATAATGCCGCGCAGCCGCAGCAGCGGTGCGGCGGCGACGGGCGCGGCCATCAGCAGCGGCGCGGAGGTGACGTCGGGCGGAGTCACCAGGTCCAGCACGACAGCCAGCACGACGACCCCGACCGGGATCCACTGGGCCCTGCGCAGCTGCACCACTCCCCCACGCTGTACGGCGTCGGGGCCCGCCGCATCCCGGCGGCGGCCGGGTGGGCCGCGCCGGGTCGGCTCACTCCGGCAGCGGGGTCCCGGGGCCGGGCGCGGCGGCGCACGCGGCGTCCAGCCGGATGCGGTGGGCCGTCACGGCCTCGGGATCGTCGATGAGGTCGACCCGCACGCCCGGGGTCTCCAGCACCGCCTGGTCCCCGATCTCGGGTGCGGGCACCCGGAAGATGTGCAGCGGCGGTACGCCGGTCAGGGCATGCGGCGGGTGGTCCATCGGCACCACCTGGACGGTGACGTGCTGCTCCTTCATCGCCTCGGCCAGCGCGGCCCGCTGCTCCGCCATGGTCTCCCGGTCGCCGACCCGCGTGTGGAGGGCCACTGCCGGGAACAGGGCCCAGAGGGCGGCCCCGCGCTCGCACATGCGGCGGCGGCGCTCCCGCAGCAGTTCGACGCGGCGCTCCCGGCGGGCGGGGCTGTCGTCGGGGTACTGCGTACGGTGGAGTGCGGCGGCGTACGCGGGGGTACGCAGCAGCTCGGGCACGAGCGCCGGGTGCCAGGTCCGTACGAGGCTCGCCGAGGATTCCACGCCGATGACCTCCTGCTGCCAGCTCTCCATCGCGTCCCGCCAGCGGTGCCACCAGCCGGGCAGGTTCGCGGCTCCGAGTCCGGCCATGATGGGCTCGGCGACGGCGGGCGGTACGCCGTAGCAGCGGAGCAGTTCGCCGACCTGCCGGGCGTCGAGGCCGGTCTCGGCGCGTTCGATGCGCCGGACGGTGGCGGGGTGGGCGTCCAGCGCCTCGGCCGCGGCCCGCAGGCTGATGCCCGCGCGTTCTCGCAGCATGCGGAGGCGGACCGCGAGGACGCGGTGCTCCACGGTGGGACCTGAACGGGCTCGCATGCGCATACCTTCTCCGTCGAGCCCCGGGGCGGAGCATTACACACTCTGTCGCTTGCAAAGTATGCGTTTTGCGTCGAGAGTGCATACATGTCGGAAATAGTCAGTTGCGTGGAGCGCGCCCCCGATGACGGAGGTGTCCGAGGTGCCGGAGGTTCCCGAGGTGCGCACAGCTGGTGGGTTCCCCGATTGCCCGGAGGCGTGCCGGAGGCGCGTCACCGGGTCCAGGAGGCCATGCGGGCCTGGGGCGAACCGGCCGAACGGATCGAGGCGGCGGCGCTGATAGTGACCGAGCTGGTCACCAACGCCGTGCAGCACACCAGCACCCGGCGGATCCGCTGTCGGCTCCTGCGCTCCACGGACGGCGTGCGCATCTGCGTGTGGAACCGCGGCCGGGCCCGGATCCCTGCCCCGGCGGCCCCGGGCGACTCGACGGGCCTTCCCGTCGCCGGGGTCCCGGCGATGGGCGGCCCGGACGACGACTCGCTCGACTGCCTGTCCGAGGACGGCAGAGGGCTCATGCTCGTCGACGCGCTGGCCGCCCGCTGGGGCACCCGCGCCGCGCTGGCGGGCCGCCTCGTCTGGGCCGACGTCTGAGCCTGGCCCACGGCCTTCCCGTCCGAGCGGTCCGGGCCGCCCCCTGAGCGCTCCCTCGTGGCTTCCTCGCGCGGTCAGGCGGGAGCGGTACGGCACTCCGGGTGGCCCCAGCCGTTGGGGTTCTTCGCGATCGGCTCCTTGGCCGCGTACGGCTTTCCGCAGTGGCACCGGCCCGCGAAGCGCGCCTTGATGGTGCCGGTGGACCGCCCGCTCCGGGCCGCGCCCGCGGCGCCGCGCTCCTTCGTGCCGCCCGAAGCGCCGGACGCCTCCGCGCGGCCCTTCGTGGACCGCGCGGGCGCGGGCACCGGCAGTGCGGTGGCGCCGTGCGCCGTACCGGCCGGCTGCTGGGCCACGGCGGCTTCGCTGGCGGCCTGGTCGGCGAGGGCGTTGAGCGGGTCGCCGTTCACCTGGTGCGCGGGCACATAGCGGAACGTCACCGAGCGATCGGCGAGCAGGGCGTCGATGCGGGTGACCAGCTCACGGTTGGCGACGGGCTTGCCGCCGGAGGTCTTCCAGCCGTTGCGCTTCCAGCCCGGCAGCCACTTGGTCACGGCGTTCATGGCGTACTGCGAGTCCATCCGCACCTCGACGCGCACCGCCGGATCGGTGGACTCCAGCAGCTGAGCCAGGGCGGTGAGCTCGGCGACGTTGTTCGTCGCGGTGCCGAGCGGACCGGCCTCCCATCGCACCGGATTGCCCTGTGCGTCGGCGGCGACCCACGCCCAGGCGGCCGGTCCCGGATTTCCCTTCGACGCCCCGTCACACGCGGCGATGATGCTCTCGTTCATCCTCCGATCATGCCAGCCCCGCATGACCGTTCCGACCGGCCGGGCGACCGCCGTGGTCGCCGTGGCCACCGCGCTCAGGGCACGATCGAGTCCACGTAACCGCCGTCGACGCGCACGGCCGCACCGGTCGTCGCCGAGGCTTGCGCGGAGCTGAGGTAGACGACCAGGTTGGCGATCTCCTCGGGCTCGATGAGCCGCTGGATCAGGGACTGCGGGCGGTGCAGCCGCATGAACTCGCGCTGGGCCTCGTCCCAGGGCAGCTCCTCGTCGACGAGCTCGTAGACGAAGTCCTCCACGCCACCGGTGTGCGTGGGTCCGGCGATCACGGAGTTCACCGTCACGCCCGTACCGGCGGCCTCCTTGGCGAAACCCCGGGAGACGGCGAGCAGCGCGGTCTTCGACATGCCGTAGTGGATCATCTCGGCGGGGATCACGATCGCGGAGTCGCTGGCGATGTTCAGCACCCGCCCCCAGCCCTGCCCGGTCATGCCCGGCAGATAGTGCCGGATCAGCCGGACGGCGCTGAGGACGTTCGTGTCGAAGTACGTCCGCCACTCCGCGTCGGTGATCTCCAGCGGCGGCCTGGATCCGAAGATGCCGAGGTTGTTGACCAGGACGTCGGCCGTGGGCACGGCCGCGTACAGCCGCTCGGCGCCCTCCTCGGCGGTCAGGTCGCAGGCCACCGTCACGACGGAGGCGTCCGCCACCGCTGTGCGCAGGGTCGCCGCCGCCTCGTCCAGCCGGCCCGCGTTCCGTCCCGTGAGGACGACCTCGGCGCCGGCCTCGGCCAGCCCGGTCGCGATGGCGAGGCCGATGCCCTGCGAGGAGCCGGTCACCACCGCGTTCTTGCCCGTCAGATCGATGCGCACGCCGCTTCTCCCCTTGCCTGTTCGCCCGAACCGGCCCCGGGTCCATGGGGCCTCTCGCCTCCCAGGCTCGCACCGCCGCACCGCATCCGCTTGACCTCAACCATTGTTGAGGTCTTAGCGTTCCGAGTGAACCCGGGGCCGTACGGCCGACGGGATCCGCACACCGTCAGCCATCCGCAGGCCATCAGATTTCGGAGCGCCCCATGGACATGGAAGTCACCGCGTGGCATTCGCTGCACAGCGCGATGAACGCCCAGCAGGACCGCCGGCCGTTCTCCCGGGCGGCGTTGCGCCGCATCGTGCTCTTCGCCCGGCCGCACCGGCGGCGGATCTACCGCTTCCTGCTGCTGAGCGTCCTGACCGCGCTGCTCGCGGTGGCCACCCCGGTGCTGGCCGGAAAGGTCGTCGACGCGATCGTGAACGGCGAGGACACCGGTACGGTCACCCGGCTGGCCCTGCTCATCGCGCTCATCGCCGTCGTCGAGGCCGGTCTCGGTCTGCTCACCCGCTGGCTGTCGTCGACGCTGGGCGAGGGGCTGATCCTGGATCTGCGCACCGCCGTCTTCGACCATGTGCAGAAGATGCCGGTGGCCTTCTTCACGCGGACCCGGACCGGCGCCCTGGTCAGCCGGCTCAACAACGATGTGATCGGCGCGCAACGGGCCTTCAGCAACACCCTCTCCGGCGTCGTCTCCAACCTCGTCACGCTGCTGCTGACGCTCGCGGTGATGCTCACCATCTCCTGGCAGATCACCCTGCTCTCGCTGGTGCTGCTCCCGGTGTTCGTCGTGCCGGCCCGCCGGATGGGCGCCCGGATGGCCGGACTCCAGCGGGAGGCGGCCGACCACAACGCCGCGATGGGCACCCAGATGACCGAGCGGTTCTCGGCACCCGGCGCGACGCTCGTCAAGCTCTTCGGGCGGCCCGCCGACGAGTCGGCCGAGTTCGCCGCCCGCGCCGACCGGGTGCGTGACATCGGCATCCGTACGGCGATGGCCCAGTCGGCGTTCATCACCGCCCTCACCCTGGTCTCCGCCCTGGCACTGGCCCTGGTCTACGGGCTCGGCGGCTTCTACGCCCTGCGCGGCAGCCTGGAACCGGGGGCCGTGGTGGCGCTGGCGCTGCTGCTGACCCGGCTGTACGCGCCGCTCACCGCGCTGGCCGGGGCGCGGGTCGAGGTGATGAGCGCGCTCGTCAGCTTCGAGCGGGTCTTCGAGATCCTGGACCTGAAGCCGCTGATCGAACAGAAGCCGGACGCCCGAGCGGTGCCGGAGGGTCCGGTCTCCGTGGAGTTCGACCGGGTCTCCTTCGGCTACCCCACCGCCGAGAAGGTCTCCCTCGCCTCGCTGGAGGAGGTCGCCACGCTCGACGACCGGGGCGGCACACCGGTCCTGCACGACATCTCCTTCCGCGCCGAACCGGGCCAGATGATCGCCCTGGTGGGCTCATCCGGTGCGGGCAAGTCGACGATCGCGCAGCTGCTGCCCCGGCTGTACGACGCGGACGCCGGTTCCGTACGACTCAACGGTGTCGACGTACGCGATCTGAGCGCCGACTCGATCCGGGACACGCTCGGCATGGTCACCCAGGACGGGCACCTCTTCCACGAGTCGGTGCGGGCCAACCTGCTGCTCGCCCGGCCCGACGCATCCGAGGACGACATCTGGGACGCCCTGCGCCGCTCGCGGCTCGACGGGCTGATCGCCTCGCTGCCGGACGGGCTCGACACGGTGGTGGGCGAGCGCGGCTACCGGCTCTCCGGCGGGGAGCGCCAGCGGCTCACGATCGCCCGGCTGCTGCTGGCCCGTCAGCGGGTCGTGATCCTCGACGAGGCGACCGCGCACCTCGACTCCACCTCGGAGGCCGCGGTTCAGGAGGCGCTGGCCGAAGCACTGGCGGGCCGGACCGCCCTGGTGATCGCCCACCGGCTCTCGACCGTACGGGCGGCCGACCGGATCCTGGTCGTGGAGGCGGGCCGGGTCGTCGAGAACGGCACGCACACCGAGCTGCTGGCGGCCGGCGGGCGGTACGAGCAGCTGTACCGCACCCAGTTCGAGCGGCCGCCGTCGGACGGGAAGCGACAGGTCCAGCCGGCCCACTGACCCGGCGCCCCGCCCCCGCCCCCGCCGTTCGGCCGGATCTCACCGGCCGGACGGCGTCAGCGTGTGCCGATGCGGGTGAGAGACGGCCGCTCGGCGGTACGCAGTCGGCGCAGCGCGTGGCCGCCGCACCGGCGCCACTCCTTCGGCGACACCCGCGGCCGGTGCCCGCCGTTGGTGACGAGCGCGTTCACCGACGTCATCGGGTCCGCCGCCATGGTCTTGGCCAGCAGCACGCCGACCACCAGCG
Source organism: Streptomyces sp. SID14515 (assembly GCF_010548505.1). Classification (NCBI taxonomy): domain Bacteria; kingdom Bacillati; phylum Actinomycetota; class Actinomycetes; order Kitasatosporales; family Streptomycetaceae; genus Streptomyces; species Streptomyces sp. SID14515. The sequence continues at coordinate 132,996 of NZ_JAAGMH010000130.1, forward strand.
GGAGCAGCGTGACGGCCAGGGCGGAACCGGCGGTCGTGACGTGCTGGATACGGGGGCGGCGCGGCGCTTCGGAGGTCATACGGCCATCGAACAGCGGCCCGTGGTCCTGAACATCGGGGAAGGTACTCAGGGGCACAGGACCTGCATACTCAGGCGCTCGCGGGGGGACGCTCACAGCGGCCGGGCACATGGCTCCCGGTCGGCCGCTGGAGCACGGAAGGACCGCCTCGATGGGTGACAGCCAGGGACGTATGGGCGAGGGTCACGGAAGTCCTGCCGCCGCGGTGTTCGACGCGCTGGGCGCGGAGTACGAACAGGCCTTCGCCTCCTCGGCCGCCCATCGCGCCTCGCTGGAGAGACTGCTGGCGGACCTCGCGCCGGGGAGCCGGGTGCTGGACGTGGGCAGCGGGACGGGCCGGCCCACCGCGCAGACCCTGACGGAGGCGGGGCACCGGGTGCTGGGCGTCGATGTGTCGCCGGTGATGTGCGCGCTCGCCGCCCGGCAGGTGCCGGGGGCCGAGTTCCGGTGCGCGGACATCCGTGATCTTCCCCTGGACGAAGCCGAGTTCGACGCGGTCTGCGTGTACTTCTCGCTGCTGCAGCTGTCGCGTGGCGAGCAGGGCGAACTGCTGGAGCGGCTCGCCCGGTCGCTGCGGCCCGGCGGGCTGCTGGCCGTCGCGACGGTGCCGGTGGACGTCGCGGACGTCGACGCGGTGTTCATGGGGCAGCCGGTGCGGGTCTCCAGCTTCGGGGCCGAGGAGTTCGCCGCGCTGATCGTGCGGGCGGGGGTCTCGGTGGAGTGGACGCACAGCGCGCTGTTCACTCCGGACCATCCGGCGGGCGCACCGGAGCCGCACCTGTTCCTGCACGGCCGCCGCAACTAACGGCACAGCGTTCCCACACGGCACGCCTTGACCATTGGCGATCACAAAGAACAAGCCGAATGAATGACAAGGATGGCGCATTCGCGTTCCTTCACAAGAAGGTAATGCGATAGCAAAGTTCTGGTCTATATGCTCAGCTGTAGTCGTATCCGCGAGGAGCGACCGGAGTGAGTCTCATGACGGCTGCCATCCGGCATACCGCGAGGTGAGACACCTCCCCCATTCCGAACATTCATACGGATACAAACAGCACATTCGTCAATATGACCCGACCACACCGCTCCCCGGCACCGCCGGATGCAGGAGGCAGGCCACCATGCAGTCCCTCGTAGACCACGCCCGGACATTCACCGAGCACGTCGCCGCGAACGCAAAGGATTTTGAACGTCTCGCGGACGGCCAGACCCCCGAAGCACTCTTCGTCACGTGCTCCGATTCACGTGTCGTCCCTTCGCTGTTCACCGGCGCCCGCCCGGGACAGCTCTTCGAACTCCGCACCGCCGGCAACATCGTGCCGCGCTACCCCGCGCAGGACCGGCCCACCGGCGAGGCCGCGACCATCGAGTACGCGCTGCGCATGCTCCAGGTGCGCGACATCATCGTGTGCGGGCACTCCCACTGCGGCGCGGTGGGCGCCGTGTTCCGCGGCGACGACCTCTCCGCCATGCCCGCCGTCCGCCACTGGCTGGAGCACTCCACGGACGGCAGAGATCCGGCCGCGGACCCCGCCGACCTCCCCGGGGCGATCCAGGCCCACGCCCTCGCCCAGCTCGACACCCTGCGGGGCTACCCCGCGGTGCGCGAGCGCCTCGCCGAGGGCTCCCTCGGCCTGCACGCCTGGTACTACGAAGTGGACACCGGTTCCATCAGCGTTCACCGGCCTGAGCGCGCGACCGAGTTCGCCCGCCTCTGACGGCTTCCCTCCCCCCACCCTCACGTGCCCGGCCCCGGCCGGGCACGACCGTATCGACAAGGGAATCCACCCGTGATCTCCGCGAAGGAACTCAAGAACCCCCACGTCGTACGACGTGACCTGCTGGCGTCACTCGTCGTCTTCCTGGTCGCGCTGCCGCTGTGCGTCGGCGTCGCCGTCGCCTCCGGAGTACCGGCCGAACTGGGCCTGGTCACCGGCATCGTCGGCGGGCTCGTCGTCGGCTTTCTGCCGGGCAGCAAGCTCCAGGTCAGCGGACCCGCCGCCGGACTCACCGTGCTCGTCTTCGAAGCGGTCAAGGAGTTCGGCCTCAGCACGCTCGGTCCGATCGTGCTGGCCGCCGGACTGCTCCAGGTGGTGCTGGGCCTGGCGCGCTTCGGCCGCTGGTTCCGCGCCATCTCCGTCTCCGTGGTGCAGGGCATGCTCGCCGGCATCGGCCTGATCATCGTGCTCGGCCAGGTGTACGCCATGGCCGACACCGAACAGCCGGGCAGCGGGCTCGCCAAGCTGGCCGGACTCCCCGGTCTCGCCGCCGAGATCGTCACCAACCAGGAGGCCCTGACCGCGTTCGGCCTCGGCGCCGGAACAGTCGCCGTGCTGCTGCTGTGGCCGAAACTCCCGGCCACCGTGCGCATCGTCCCGGCGCCCCTGGCCGCGGTCGCGCTCGCCACCGCCGTCGCTTCCCTGGCCGGGCTGCGGCCCGCGGTGGCCGATGTGAACGGACTGCTGCACGCCATCGCCCCGCCCGGCGGGGCGGAGTTCGCCCGGCTCGCCGATGTGGCGGTCATCGGCACCGTGCTGGCCTTCGCCCTCATCGCCTCGGCCGAGAGCCTGTTCAGCGCGGCGGCCATCGACCGGATGCACGACGGCCCCCGTACCGACTACGACAAGGAGCTGGTGGCCCAGGGCGTCGGCAACACCATCTGCGGGGCGCTCGGGGCACTGCCGATGACCGCGGTCATCGTCCGCAGCGCCGCCAACGTCCAGGCCGGGGCGACCACCGCGCTCTCCCGGATCGCCCACGGTCTGTGGCTGCTGCTCTTCGCCGCGCTGCTGCCGGCCGCCGTCGGGATCATCCCGCTGGCCGCACTCGCCGGGATCCTCGTGCACGCCGGGTGCAAGCTGGTGCCCGCGAAGGAGTTCGGCCCGCTGTGGCGCGAACACCGGGGCGAGGCAGTGCTGTTGGCGATCACCGCGATCGCCATCGTGGTGACCAACCTCTTCGAGGGGGTCGTGCTCGGCCTGCTGCTGGCCGTGGTCAAGTCGGCCTGGGAGACCTCGCACGTACAGCTCACCACCCACCAACTCACCGGCGGCCGGGTCGTGGTGACCCTCACCGGCAACGCCACCTTCCTGCGACTGCCCCGCATCCTGGAGCAGTTGGAGCAGCTCCCGCAGGATCAGCCCATAGAGCTGGACCTGACCGGGCTGCGCCATCTCGACCACGCCTGCCGGGTCGCCCTGGAGAACTGGGCGCGCCGGCACAACAACGCGGAGATCGAGCCGGTGACGATCCGCCGGTAGCTCCTGCCCGGGCGGCGGCGAGCAGATCCAGCGAGTGGCGGCACCGGTTCCGGTGCCGCCACGAAGTCACCGGATCAGGCGGCCTGCGCGAGGAGTTCGGCGCGGCCGAAGAGGAGCGCGTAGCCGGGCGGCAGTTGGGCGACGATCCGAGCGATGAGGTCGTCGCCGACCACTGCGGCGATCTGGCTGAGGACGACGCCTGCGTCCCACCGCGCGGTCGCCGGAGTGCCTCCGGTGCGCTCGGCGAGATCACGGACGAAGGCGGCTCCGGAGAGCTGCCGCACCGCCGGAACTTCGGCGGTGAAGACCAGAGCGGCCTCTCTGGGCAGTGCGGCGGCGAGCGCGACGCGTTCGTCGCCGGTGACCTGACGGCCGAGCGCGCCCAGTACCGCGCGCAGGCTCTCCTCGGCGCGTTCGCATGTCGGATAGGCGCCCTCGTAGCGGATCTTCTCCAGCAGACGGCCTGTCGTCATGCCCGCCGGTGCGTCGGCGTTCCGAGGGTCGTGGATCATCGTGGCGGCAGCCCTTCTCGTCGGTGGGAATGGGTAAGCCAGGGCCTTTCGTCCGGATCGGGCCGGTGCCCGCGAGCCCGGCCTGATCCGAACGAAAGGCCCTAGGTGGATCAGGTCAGGTGTTCTTCGTCTGCCCGCCGAAGAACACGTCGTAGTCGGGTGGCAGTTGAAGCAGGATGCGCCGGGTGAGTTCCTCGCCGGCCGCGTCCGCGACGACGCTGAGAACGGCTCCGACGTCCCACAGGGCTGTCTGTTCGCCGGCTCCCTCGATCCAGGCCGCGGTCGCGCGCACGAACCGCTCCGCGGAGAGCGGTTCGGCGGCCTGGAGCGGATTGAGCAGAATCAGCGCCATGGTCTCGGGGAGCCTGGCGGCCAGTTCGGCCCGTTCCCTGCCGACCAGGTGTGCGCCGAGGAGGGCCAGGACGACGCGCGCGGCGCGTTCGGCCTCCGTCCGCGTCTCGTACTCGCCGCGTTCCTGGATCCGGTCCAGGAACGCCTCCCATCGCAGCGTCACGTCAGCCGCCCCCTCGGGTGATGCGGGCGGGAGCCGGGACCGGAGGAAGAAGGGGAGATCCGTCCCGGCCCTCGCCGCTGTCGCGGGCCGACCTCCGTCAGCCCTTGATCTCCTTGTGCCGCGCGGCACCGCCGATGGCGATCTTGCGCGGCTTGGCGCGCTCGGCGATCGGGATGCGCAGAGTCAGCACACCCGCGTCGTAATCGGCGTCGATCCGCTCGGTGTCGAGCGTGTCCGCGAGGACGATCTGTCGGGAGAAGACGCCCAGCGGGCGCTCCGAGAGCTCCATCTGTACGTTGTCGGCGTTCACGGCCGGTCGGCGCTCGGCCTTGACGGTCAGCATGTTCCGCTCGACGTCGATGTCGATCGCGTCCGGCGAGACGCCGGGAAGATCGAAGGCCACCACGTACTCGTCGCCCTCTCGGTACGCGTCCATCGGCATCGCCGAGGGCCGCGACCATGTGCCGGGGCGCAGGAGCTGCTCGGTGATCCGGTCGAGCTCGCGGAAGGGGTCGGTACGCATCAGCATGGCGGAAACACCTCCAGTCGATCGGGCGAATAGCCCGCGCTTTTCACCTGACACCGTTGTAGCATGTCATCCATTCGATGACAAACGCATGTGTCGCCGAAAGGATGACAGCATCTTCGAGCACACCGAGGAGTCCCCGTGTCCACACCAGCCCAGCCCGAGCAGGCCCGCGGTCCAGGTCCGGACGCCGTCTCCTTCCTCGCCGCGTCCGCGGCCCTGAAGGCCATCGACGAAGCGGTCCGTGACGCGCACGCCGACGCCGGGGGTACGACCGGCTCCGCACCGGACACCGAACGAGCCCAGGCCCTGGCCTCGCTCCAGCTGTTGCGCGAGGTACGGGAGCGGCTGGCCGGCTGGGAGAGCGGACTGATCGAGGCGGCACGGGAGGCGGGAGCCAGCTGGGCCGACCTCGCCGACCCGCTGGGGGTCGCCAGCCGCCAGGCCGCCGAGCGACGCTATCTGCGGCTGCGCCCGGGCTCGGCGGGCAGCACCGGCGAGCAACGGGTGCGGGCGACGCGGGACCGCCGGGCCGGAGACCGGTCGATCACCGCGTGGGCCCGGCAGAACGCGGCGGACCTGCGGTCCCTCGCCGGGCAGATCATCGCGCTGACCGGCCTGCCGACCTCGGCGGATCCGTCGCTGGACCGGCTGCGGCGAGCGCTCGGCGGCGACGACGCCGCCGACCTGGTCACGCCGCTCACCGCGCTCCATCCGCATCTCGCGCCGGAGCACCGGCAGTTGGCGGACCGCGTCGACTCGCTCACCCGCCACACCAGCCGACTGCGCGAGGACACGGCCACGCGACGGCGGAGCGGCTGAACCACGGCGCGGCGGGCCCGGACGCCTCCGTCCGGACCCGCACGCTCGTCGGCCACGCCGCTTCCCGACCGTAGGACCAGGGCTGCGACTACGGCTGCCGCTGCGGCCGCGATTACGGCTTGCGGGCGACCAGGCCCCACTGGTCGACCGGCACCGCGTCGTCCTCCTCGGGCCGCCACCGGTCGATCGGGACGAAGCCCGGCTCGACCAGCTCCAGGCCCTCGGCGCAGCCGGTGATCTCCTCCGGTTCCCGGACGAGGTAGGGCGGGTTGTCGCCCGACGCGTACGCCTCCTGGGCCGCCAGCGTCTGCGGGGTCTTCACCGTGTCACAGAGCACCAGATGGCTTCCCGACGGCATCCGGGCCAGATACCGCTGGACGATCTCGATGCCCTCGGCCGGAACGAGGTGCCCGAGGGTCGAGAGCAGGAGCACGGCGACGGGCTCCGACAGGTCGAGCGTCTTCGCCGCTTCGTCCACCACCGTGTCCGTCGCGGACAGATCGGCGTCCACATAGGCCGTGCGGCCCTCCGGGGCACTGGTCAGGAGGGCCTCGGCGTGGGCGAGGACGATCGGGTCGTTGTCCACGTAGACGATCCGCGACTCGGGCGCGATGCTCTGCGCCACCTCATGGGTGCTGTTCGCCACCGGCAGCCCGGTCCCGACGTCCAGGAACTGGCGTACTCCCACCGAGACGAGATAGTGGATCGCGCGGATCTGGAACGCGCGCGAGGCGCGGGCGATGTCGACCATCTGCGGGTAGGCCGCGCTCACCACTTCGGCCAGCTCCCGGTCCACCGGGTAGTGGTCCTTGCCGCCCAGCCACGCGTTCCAGACGCGCGCCGAGTGGGGAACATCGGACCGGATGCTGCGGCGGAATTCGTCGTCGTCGACGCTCATGTCTCTCCTCTACTCGCTGTCCCTGCACGGCCGTTGACCGGATTCACCCTGGTCGGGGCCCCGGTGGCGACCGTACCCCGCCGTTCGGCGGCGCGCGGTGGAGACGGGGCCGCGGCACTCGTCCGTCCGGCTCAGCGGCCCTGGCGCGACGCACCCCGCAGCTTCCCGCCCATAGTCATTCTGCGCATCATGACCGTGACCATCAGTACGCAGTCGAGGGGCGTCCGCTCCCCGGCCGGGCCCTGCCGGACCGGGCGGTGCGGTGCGGTGCGGTGAGATACGCGTACGGGATGACATGCGCCGTCGCCGTATGCGTCTCAGGTCGCACACGGTTACGACGTGAGCGCGATGCGGCGGGCCGCGGCCCGGCCGGACGATGTTCGCATGACCGAACCGACCGCGGGGCTGCCCTTGTCCGCCCCGGAAGCCCTCACGGTGCTCGGCGCCCTCGTCCTCGTAGCGGCCCGCTGGCTCCCCGACCGGCTGCGCGGACCGGCCGCGCTCGCCGCCGGAGCGTGGCTGGCCGGGTCGGTGACCGTCCTCGTCGTGACCGGGCTGCGCTGGCAGCTGGTCCCGGTGGTCGTCGCGGCGGCCGTCGCCGGTGGGTTCGTGCTCGCTCCGCTGCTGGCCCGGCGCTCCGGCCGCACACCGTGGCGGGCCCGGTGGTGGCTGGCGGTGCCGGGTTCCGCGGTGTGCGCGGCGCTCGTCGCGGCGGGGCCGGTGTCCGTATGGGCCTTTCCGGTACCGCGGTTCCCCGCGCCGTCGGGGGACTTCCCGGTGGGCACCGAGAGGCTGGAGTGGTCCGCGCGTCCCGCCGGAGCCGGCCGGGACGTGGAGCCGCGCACCCTCGTGGTGCAGCTCTGGTACCCCGCCGGCCGGAGCGGACCGGACGCCCGGCGGGCGCCGTACCTCGGGCGTACGGAGGCGGAGGCGCGTACGGTCTCCGCGGGGCTGGCGGACTACGCGGGGGTCCCCGGATTCCTGCTCGACTCCCTGCCGCGCTCCCGGAGCCACGCGGTGCCCGGTGCACCCGTGGCGGACGGCGGCGGGCGCTTCCCGGTGGTGCTGTTCTCGCCCGGGCTCGGCGGTGTGCGCACCCAGAACACCGCCTGGGCGGAGGAACTGGCCTCCCACGGCTATGTCGTGGCGGCCGTCGACCATCCGTACGACTCCGCCGCCGTGGTCCTGTCGGACGGGCGGACCCTCCGCACCCGGGTCTCGGCCACCGGCGACCGGGCGAAGGACCGGGCCCTGGCGGAGGGGTGGACCCGGACGCGCGCCGGTGACCTGCGGGCGGTGCTCAGCCGGCTGGAGCGGCTGGACCGGGGCGAGGTCGAGGGGCCGCTGGCCGGGCGGCTCGACACCGGGCGGGCCGCGGCGGCCGGGCATTCGCTCGGCGGCGCGGCAGCGTTGCAGGCGGCCCGTCAGGACCGCCGGTTCGACGCGGTCGTCGATCTGGACGGCTTTCCGCACGGGCCCGTCGGCGGTCGTTTCGAGCAGCCCGTGCTGGCTCTGACCCAGGAGATCGGGCCGGGAACCGACCCGGACTATCTGCCCCGGCTGACCCGGGTGCTGGAGCTCAGCGACACGACGAGCTACCGGCTGACCGTGCCCGGGGCGGCGCACCTCACCTTCACGGACGCCCCGCTCTATCTGCCGCCGGTGCCCGGCGTCATCGGCTCCCTGGGCCGTACGGAAGGCCCTCGCATCACCGCAGGCGCGACCCTGTCCTTCCTGGACGCCACCCTGCGCGGCACCGCCGTCGATCTGCCGGCCGCGCTCTCCCCGTACGGGGAGGTGACGGTGCACCGGCCGGAGGGCACCGGCCGAGCCTGACCGCCCCGCGCGTAAGCGCTCAGGCGTCCGGGGCCTCGGGTGCCACCAGCTCGTTGAGCTTCCCGAACGGCACATGCACGCTCGGGGTGGTCCGCGAGGTGCTCTCCAGGTGGCCCTGCTGGTCGTCGAAGAAGATGTGCGGCTTCAGGATCTTCATGATCCGGCCCTTGTCGATGCCACCGAGGAAGAACGCGTCGTTGACGGTCACGCCCCAGCCCTTGAGGCTCTGCACCGCCCGCTCGTGCGCGGGCGCGTCGCGCGCCGTGACGATGGAGACATGCAGGCGGGTCCGGTAGTCGGGATTCTTCCGGCGTTCCTGCTCCTCGCGCTGCTGGATCCGGTTCACGTTCGCCAGGAAGTCCCGCAGCGGCCCGGCGTCGTGCGGAACCCCGGCGTGGGTGACCTCGTGGGCGCGGAACTTCTCGATCCCGCCCTCCTGGAACACCTGCTCCGACGCGTCCGTGGCCAGGACCCCGTCGAAGTCGAAGGAGATCCGCAGGTCGTGGTCGTCCGCGTCGTCCTCGTAGGGGGCGCCCAGGACGTGTCCGGCGGGCAGCCCGGCGGCGACCGCCTCCCGGACGTCCTGTTCGTGGGCCGACAGGAACAGGGACATGTTGAGGGCGGGCATGAACCGGTGGGGCGAGCGGCCCTGCATGAAAATGGCCCGGCTGATGGGCAGGCCGTGGCTCTCTATGGAGCGCATGACCCGCAGTCCGGTGTCGGGGTCGTTGCGGGACAGGACGATGACCTCGACCAGCGGGTCGTTCACCTCGCCCAGGTCGTTCAGCGACAGCAGACGCCGGATGAAGGGGAACGCGGTCCCCGGGCGGAGCCGGTCGCCGAGGTGCTGTTCCTGGTAGGCGCGGTAGCCCTCCTCGCCCTGTTCCTGGAAGACGGCGTCCGACTCGGTCAGGTCGAAGAGAGCGCTGGACGCGATCCCGATGACCAGCCGGTCGGCCAGTTCGTAGTGCACGGCACTCCCTCCGGTCAGCACCTTGCCGACGCGCCCCAACTATCGCACCGTCGCACGGCTGTTCGCGCACGGGCCAGGTTCCTCTTTACTGGCCGGTAGACATCTATGCGACGCAGGTCACACTCCTCTACGGTCGGGGCACTGCCCCGGCCCCTCCACCTCGGTGAGCCGCCGACCGGGCCCGGGCAACCCGTCTCCCGCCCCAGGAGGTTCCATGCCACCCCCCACCACCCGCCGCTCCCGGCGCAGGCTCCCCGTCGCGGTGCTCGCCGCCGCCCTCGGAGCGGTCACCCTCGGCGCCCCCTCCCCCGCCTCCGCTTCGGGCGCCGCCGACGACGGGGACTATCTCGTCGGGCGCGGCATCGCCGATGTCACGGGCGAGGCCGCCGAGACCGGGATGATGGGCTACTCCAGCTTCGACCAGAAGACCTCGGGCATCCACCAGCGCCAGCGGTCGCGCGCCTTCGTCGTCGTCGACCGGTCGAGCGGCAAGCGCGTGGTGTACGTCAACGCCGACCTCGCGATGATCTTCCAGTCCGTCCAGCAGGGGGTCATCTCCCGGCTGAAGGAACGTTACGGAAGCCTGTACGACGAGGAGAACGTCCTGCTGTCGGCCACCCACACCCACTCGGGGCCCGGCGGACACTCCCACCACGTCGCCTACAACCTCTCCGTCCTCGGCTTCCAGAAGGAGACCTACCGGGCGATCGTCGACGGCATCACGGACTCCGTCGCGAAGGCCCACGAGGACCTGAAGCCCGGCACGATGAGCCTGGGCACGGGGACGCTCACCAACGCCAGCGTCAACCGTTCGCGGGAGGCGTTCGACCGCAATCCGGCGGCCGACCGGGCGGCCTTCCCCGACGCGATCGACCCGGCGATGACCGTGCTGCGCTTCAAGCAGGGCGACAAGGACGCGGGCGCGATCAGCTGGTTCGCCACCCACAACACCTCGATCACCAACAAGAACACGCTGATCAGCCCGGACAACAAGGGCTACGCCGCCTATGCCTGGGAGCACGACCACGAGGGCGTGCGCTATCTCGACGACTCCCCCGGGTTCGTCGCTGCCTTCCCCAACACCAACGCCGGCGACATGTCGCCGAACCTCAATCTGAGGCCGGGGTCGGGCCCCACCGAGGACGAGTTCGAGAACACGCGCATCATCGGCGAGCGGCAGCTCGACAAGGCCCGCGAGATCTACGACGCCGCCCGGCCGGTGGCCGGAGGCGTCGACTCCAAGCTCGCCTACGTCGACATGGAGAACGTGACCGTACGCCCGGAGTACACCCCGGACGGCAAGGAGCACCGCACCTGCCCCGCCGTCGTGGGCGCGTCCACGCTGGCCGGCAGCGTCGAGGACGGCCCGGCGATCCCCGGCTTCGAGGAGGGCACCCGCACCCCGGTCGCGGGCATCATCGACGCGCTGCGCATCGACACCCCGTCCTGGCTGCAGACCTGCCAGTACCCGAAGGCGAGCCTGATCCCGACCGGCCTGCTGAGCAACGTCCACCCAGTCACTCCGAAGACCCTTCCGCTGCAGATCATGAAGATCGGCGAGCTGCATCTGGTGGCCGCCCCGGGCGAGTTCACGATCACCTCGGGTCTGCGCGTGCGCCGCACGGTGGCCGAGCGGCTGGGCGTCCCGCTGGACCGCGTCCTGCTCCAGGGGTACGCCAACGCCTACAGCCAGTACGTCACGACGCCGGAGGAGTACGACACCCAGAACTACGAGGGCGGCTCCACGCTGTACGGCCGCTACACCCTGCCCGCCTACCAACAGGAGTACGACCGGATCGCGACGTCCCTGCGCGAGGGCACCGACCCGGAGCGGGGCACGGCGCCGCCGGACGAGTCGGCGCGGCAGTTCACCTTCCAGACGGGGGTCGTGTACGACAACCCGCCCTCGGGCAAGGCGTTCGGCGGGGTCCTGAAGGCCCCGGAGGCCTCGTACGCGCGCGGCTCCACCGCGACCGTCGAGTTCGCGACCGGGCACCCGAAGAACAACGTCCGCCGGGGCTCCACCTTCCTGGAGGTGCAGCGGCTCGAGAACGGCGTCTGGAAGCGGGTGCTGGACGACGGTGACTGGGAGACCACGTACCGCTGGAGCAGGCTCAACGGTCTGACCGGCACCTCGAAGGCCACGATCACCTGGGACATCGCGGCGGACACCGCGCCCGGCAGCTACCGGATCGTGCACCACGGGGACGCGAAGAACCTGCTGGGCAGGATCACGCCGTTCACCGGGGCGACGGGCGCCTTCACGGTCGGCTAGGCGGTCAGTCCGCGCGCGGGGTGGGCTGGAACCAGGCGGGGCCCTCGGTGAGGGCCTGCTTGATCCGGAACAGGGCGAACTCGCCGAGCGGCGGGAGCCCGTCCAGCGGGAACCAGCCCACTTCCAGCGACTCGTCGTCGTTGACCCGCGCCTCGCCGCCGGTCGCCCGGCAGCGGAAGGTGACGTCGAGATACTGGCAGCGGTCGCCGTTGGCGTACTGCACGGGCTCCAGCGCCTGGGTGAGCACCACCCGCTCGGCCACGCAGTGCACGCCGGTCTCCTCCAGCACCTCGCGCTCCGCCGTCGCCGCCGGCTCCTCGCCCGGCTCGGAGATGCCGCCGATGACCGACCACTTCCCGGTGTCCGCGCGCCGCCCGAGGAGCACCCGGCCCTCGTCGTCGAGGACGATGGCCGTCACCCCGGGCAGCAGGAGCAGCTGATGCCCGGCGGTGGCGCGGATCTCACGGATGAAGTCGGGAGTAGCCATGGATCCGAGCCTACGTGGCCGGATCGGCCGCTCCTACGCGGTCCCCCCGCTCCGGCGTGCCCGGACCGCCGAGACGCTCACCCAGCCGAGGCCCGCCAGGGCCAGCAGCGCGATGACGCCCTCGGGCAGCGGGCCCATCCGGGTGGCGGGGGTGAGCGAGGAGCGCAGCGGGACCTCGTCGACGAGCGCGTCGGGGGTGAACATCCCGGTCTTCTCGACGATCGTGCCGTCCGGTCGGATCACCGCGCTGACCCCGCTGGTGACGGGCACGACGACGGCCCGGCCGTGCTCGACGGCCCGCACCTGGGACATGGCCAGCTGCTGGTAGGTCATCTCGCTGCGGCCGAAGGTCGCGTTGTTGCTGGGCACGGCGATCATCTGGCCGCCGTGGGTCACGGTGTCGCGTACGGCGTCGTCGAAGGCGGCCTCGTAGCAGGTCACGAGCCCGACCTTCGTGCCCGCGAGGTCGAAGACGCCGACCTCGCCGCCGGGGACGAACTCGCGCTGCACCCGGTCGACGTCCTCGCTGAAGAAGCGGGCGACCGTGCGCATCGGCATGTACTCGCCGAACGGCTGGATGTGCCGCTTGTCGTAGGTGTCGACGGGGCCCCGGTCGGGGTCCCACTCGATCAGGGTGTTGCGCAGGCTGTCGGAGCCCTTCTCGACGACCGAGCCGACGACCGTGGGGGCGCCGATCGCCTTGACGGCGTCGTCGATGACCTGGCGGGCGTCCGCGTTGAGGTAGGGGTCGAGGTCGGAGGAGTTCTCCGGCCACAGCACGAAGTCGGGCTGCTTCTCCTTGCCCGCCTTCACGTCCTCGGCGAGCTGGGTGGTGCGCTTGGCGTGGTTGTCGAGGACGGCGCGGCGCTGGGCGTTGAAGTCGAGACCGAGGCGCGGCACGTTGCCCTGGATCGCGGCGACGGTGGCCGTGCCGTTCTCCGCCGAGTCGTCGACCAGGGGCAGTGCGGCGAGGGCCCCTGCGATCGGTACGAGCACGCTCGCGGCGGCCCCGGCGACGGCGGCGCGCGGGATCTTTCCGGTGCTCCGGTACGCGGCGAACTGGCGCACGGCCTCGTGGAGCCCGAAGCCGCACAGCACGACGGCGAAGGAGAGCAGCGGGGTGCCGCCGAGCGCGGCGAGCGGCAGGAAGGCGCTCTCGGACTGACCGAAGGCGATCTTGCCCCAGGGGAAGCCGCCGAACGGGATCCGGGCGCGGACCGCCTCGTCCAGGACCCAGACCGCGGCCGCCCACACGGGCCAGTACGCGAGGCGGCTCACCGCGGCGATGCCCAGGCACCCCACGGCGATGAAGAGCGCCTCCGCGGCGGCCAGGGCCAGCCACGGCACCGGGCCGACGTCCTCACCGGTCCAGTGCAACAGCGGCAGCATGAAGCCGAGGCCCGTCAGGAGGCCGAGGCCGAAGGCGCTCCGGAGCCTGCGCCCGTGCAGCACCCAGCCCAGCAGCGCGAATCCGGGCAGCACGAGCCACCACAGGGGCCGGGGCGGGAAGCTCGCGTAGAGCAGGAGCCCGGACAGCACGGCGGCGGCCGGGCGGAGGAGCCGCGGCAGCAGTCCGGCGGCCCGGGGTGCTGCGGCGGGCGGCGGGTCGTCGACGGGAGTCATGGTGGCGCTCACCCGGCGGAGTCTACGGTGGGCGGCTGTGAGCGGCGGCGTTGACCTGCGCGGGACCGGGACGCGGGCGGCTCCGCCCGGCTCCGCGGCGGCGCGGGGCGACGCGCTCAGTCGCCGGGCCGGTTGCCGGGCCGGTTGCCGGGTCTGTTGCCGGTGGCCGGCAGGTGCAGGCGCTGCCGGATGAACCGTACGGCCGTCTCCGCGTCGTCGACCGTGACCGTGAAGACCCGTCCGTCGCCGAGGCGCAGGGCCATGCCCTCGCCCTTGCGGACCACCACGGCGGTGCCCTGCTCGGGGCGCCAGCGGTAGCCCCAGCCGCCCCAATGGCGCGGGTTGATCCGGGGGACGAAGTCCGCGCCCGTCACATGGCTGAGCAGGATCCGGCGGCGCGGCAGCCCGGCGTGGCCGCAGCGCACCTCCAGGCTGTCCCCGTCGACCTTGACGGACACATGGACGAAGGCGAGCGTTCCGAAGAGGATCAGGAGTCCGGCGGCCAGGCAGCCGATCACCGACATGAGCAGCGGGGCGATGCCCGAGGTCCAGGCGCCGTCGACGGCGAGCTCGATGCCGAGCGCCACACAGCCCGCGCCCGCGAGGGCCAGCAGCCACTGGATGCGGTTGGTGGCGCGGCCGTTCCACTCCGTGGGCGGCGCCTGGCTCGACCCGTGCCTCGCACTCTCGGGGTGGTCCGTCATATTCAGCAGCGTAGCCGCGTTCCGGGCTCCCGGCCGGGGATGCGCAGGGCCGATCGGGCGAGAAGTACGGTCAGCGGACGGGGGCGGCGGCCAGGATCCGGCCCTCGGCGTAGGTCAGGGCGGTTTCCGGGAGGGCTCCGGGGCGGCCGCCCAGGAGCACGGTGAGCGTGCCGGAGGGTTCGGCCGTCGGGGCGGGGTCGGCCCCGATCCGGCGCAGCGCCTGGGCGGCGACCGCTCCGGCGGAACCGTGCAGGGCGAGCGGCGGGCGGCCGGGCCGCTGGACCGCGTCGCGGATCCGGGTCGCGACCAGCTCGTAGTGGGTGCAGCCGAGGACGACGGCCCGGACGTCGGGCGGGGTGAGGGCGGCGGCCGCCGCGACGGCCCGGTCGATGCCGGCCTCGTCGCCGTGCTCCACGGCGTCGGCGAGCCCGGGGCACGGGACCTCGGTGACCTCGGCGGAGCCGCCGAAGTCCGCGATCAGTCCGCGCTGGTAGGGGCTGCCGGTGGTGGCCGGGGTGGCCCAGATGGCGACGGAGCCGCCACCCGCGGCGGCGGGCTTGATCGCGGGGACCGTGCCGATGACCGGCAGGGCGGGCTCCAGCTCGGCGCGGAGCGCCGGCAGGGCGCGGACCGAGGCGGTGTTGCAGGCGACGATCAGCGCGTCGGGCCGGTGGGCCGCCGCGGCGCGGGCCACGGCCAGTGCGCGGGCGGTCACGTCCTCGGGCGTGCGGGGGCCCCAGGGCATCGAGCCGGGGTCGGAGGAGAGGACGAGTTCGGCGTCGGGCCGCAGGCGGCGCACGGCGGCCGCTGCCGCCAGCAGGCCGATTCCGGAGTCCATGAGCGCGATCTTCACCCGGTCACCCTAGCCGACAGCCCTTGCGGACCGGGCTCAGTGGGGCAGACTTCGGCGGATGAGCGCCGTTGCCTGGATCGCCGTGGGTTCGCTGATCGCGTGGGTGTGGCTGCTGCTGGGCCAGGGCTTCTACTGGCGGACGGACCAGCGGCTCCCCCGGCGCACCGACCCGGCCCGCTGGCCGTCGGTGGCGGTGGTGGTGCCGGCCCGCGACGAGGCGGAGATGCTGCCGGTGAGCCTGCCGTCACTGCTGGTCCAGGACTATCCGGGGGACGCCCGGATCATCCTCGTCGACGACTGCAGCAGCGACGGCACCGGGCAGCTGGCCCGGGACCTGGCCGCGCGGTACGGCGGGCTGCCGCTGACCGTGGTGTCGCCCGGGGAGCCGGAGCAGGGCTGGACCGGCAAGCTGTGGGCCCTGCGGCACGGGATCGCGGTGGCCCGGCGGGACAAGCCGGACTTTCTGCTGCTGACCGACGCGGACATCGCGCACGAGCCGGACAGCCTGCGCGATCTGGTGGCCGCGGCGGGCTCCGGGGGCGAGGGCGGCTTCGACCTGGTGTCGCAGATGGCGCGGCTGCGGGTGGAGAGCGTCTGGGAGCGTCTTGTGGTGCCCGCGTTCGTCTACTTCTTCGGGCAGCTCTACCCGTTCCGCCGGGTGAACCGGGCCGGGTCGCGGACGGCGGCGGCGGCCGGGGGCTGTGTGCTGCTGCGCACCGAGGCCGCCGAGCGGGCGCGGATCCCGGAGTCGATCCGGCAGGCGGTGATCGACGATGTGTCGCTGGCGCGGGAGGTGCGGCGCAGCGGCGGCCGGATCTGGCTGGGGCTCGCGGAGCGGGTGGACAGTGTGCGGCCGTATCCGCGGCTGGCGGATCTGTGGCGGATGGTCGCGCGGAGTGCGTACGCGCAGCTGCGGCACAGCCCGCTGCTGCTGGCGGGGACGGTGCCGGGGCTGCTGCTCGTCTACGTGGCGCCGCCCGCGACGCTGGTGGCGGGGGTGCTGACGGGTGACGGGGCGGCGGCCTGGGCGGGCGGCGCGGCGTGGGCGGTGATGACGGCGACGTACCTGCCGATGCTGGCGTACTACCGCCAGTCGCTGTGGCTGGGCCCGCTGCTGCCGCTGACGGCGGTGCTGTACCTGCTGATGACGGTGGACTCGGCGGTGCAGCACTACCGGGGGCGGGGCGCGGCCTGGAAGGGCCGTACGTACGCGCGCCCGGAGGCCGCGCCCGACCGGTGAGTCCGTTCTCAGGCGGGCGGCCGGTCCGGGCGCGGCGGGGGCGGGTCACTTGCGGCCGGGCGTCCAGTTCATGCCCCAGCCGTAGGCGGCGTCGATGGTGCGCTGGGGGCTGATGCCCCGTTCCGGGACGAGGTAGCGGGCCTCGCGCTGGACGGTGAGGTCGCCGCCGTCATTGGTGATCAGGGCCAGGGCGCAGACGGTGGAGGGCACGGTGCACTCGTCGAGGGAGAAGTCGATGGGCGCGCCGTTCTGCGGCTGGAGGGTCACCGTGGCGTGGAGGTCGGCGAAGCTCCGGGCGCCTTCGTAGATGGTGACGAAGATCAGGACGCGCCGCAGCAGGTTCTTGTGGTCGAGGTTGATGGTCATGTTCTCGCCGGTGGAGAGCGCGCCGGTGCGGTCGTCGCCGTCGAGATGGATGAAGGGCGGCGCGCTCAGCGAACCGAACGCGTTCCCGAGTGCCTGCACGACTCCCTTCCGGCCGTCGGCGAGTTCGTACAGCGCGCAGAGGTCGAGGTCGAGATCGGCGTGCATGGCGACGGCCCGGCCGAGCTTCGCCCCCCAGCCCTTGAACTGCTTGCGGACCTCCCAGTTGAGGTTGACGCGCAGCGCGCCGGAGGTGCCGCCCTGCTTGGCGAGCGAGACGGAGGGCGCGCTCTTGGTCAGCGTGACCTTGGTGAGCCGTACGGGGGCCGGGGCGGGCGGGGCCGGCGGCATGGGGGCGGGAGGCGCCGGGGTCTGCGGTGCGGGCGGGGCGGCGGGGGCCGGGGCGGCGGGCCATGGTTGCGGCGACGGGGCGGCCGGGGTCTGCGGTGCGGGCGGGGCGGGCGGTGCGACCGGGGCGGGTGCGGCCTGCTGCGGTTCGTCCACGGAGATGCCGAAATCCGTCGCCAGGCCTTCGAGGCCGGTGCTGTAGCCCTGCCCGACCGCGCGGAACTTCCACACGCCCTGGCGCAGATACAGCTCACCGAGGATGAAGGCGGTCTCGACCGTGGCGTCCGTGCTGTCGAAGCGGGCCAGCTCGGCGCCGTTCGCCGCGTCCGTGATCCGTACGGAGAGTCCGCTCACCCGGCCGAACGTCCCGCCGTCCGCCGAGGCCGCGACGACGATGCGCTCGATCCCGGGCTCGACCTTGCCGAAGTCGACGAGGAGAGTGTCGGTGACGCGGTCGGCGGCGGTCTGCTTGCCCTCGTGCCGGACCGCGCCGGACGCGTGGGCCGGCTGGTTGTAGAAGACGAAGTCCGCGTCACTGCGGACCTTGCCCGCCACCAGCAGGAGCCCGGAGGCGTCGACGTCCGGCGTGCCCGGCGCGGTGTGCCATCCCACCGCGACGCGCACGGTGCCGGCCGGCACCGGAACGTTGGTTCCCTTTTGCATGGTCATGCTCGCCCCCATCACGAGTCCGGCTGCCCGCAGGCCTTCCCCACAACCTAATCCCCGACCTCCCGTGCGGAGCGCCGCACCCACCCGGGGGTCCGCCGCGGATCCTGCCGCACCGACTCCGCTTCCACGGCGGCATCGCATGATGATCCGTCACTTCCCTTTCCAGGAAACGGAGTGCGATGGCCGGAGGACAGACTGCGCGGGGCCGCGTTGCACACCGAGGCGATACGGCATTTCACGGAGAGACGGGGCTGCCAGGAATTCGGGCCGTCGGACGATGATCGAAAGAACTCCACTTCGGCGAGGTCGCGGACGCCCGTCCGCTCGGGCCCCGCCCAGGCGGTGTGGGCCTGGGCGACCGGCGGAAAGACCTCTGCCGTTAACGAAGGCTTTAACGATGCTTTGACGAGCCGGGAGCACAGAACCAACGTAAAACGGATAACCCAAAGATTGGGGCTCCCCATCCAGCTCATCGTGGGCTTAACTTAGGTGGCATGACGTCCCCCCGCTCCACCTTCGGCGGCGGCTACTACGCCGCGTCGTTCCCCGACACTCCGATCTACGACTCCTTGGTCGCGGAGCGGGGAACCCCGCAGATCGCTCCCATCCGTGTGCCGGCCGCCTATGACACCGGCAACAGCTACCTGCCGGCCCTGCCGTCCGCGCTGCCGGCGCTGCCCGCGGCCCCGTCGCAGCAGTCCGGCTCCTACGGCTACCCGCAGCAGCAGCCGATGATGCCGCAGTACCAGCAGGCGCCGATGCAGCAGGCGCCGATGCCGTCGGCCCAGCTGCAGCACGCGCCCGCTCCGTACATCCCGCAGCAGCCCTCGGCGGTCCGCGGCTATCCGCAGCAGCCTCAGCCGCAGCGGCCCGCGCCCGCCACCGGGTACGAGGCGATGCGCCCGGCCTCGCCGCGGCCCGCGCCGGCGCAGTCGCCGTACGAAGACCCGTACAACCGGCCGTACCAGAGCCGGGGGTACTGACCGACGACTCCGGTACGGCGAGGTGCGCCGGGGGACGCACCGGGGCAATCCGCCCACGCCCAGGGCACATGGGTGTGCGGCCGACGCCCCGGAAAACCACGCCTACGGAGTCCGGAAGGTGCTGGCAGGATGGGCGCATGAGCTTTCCCGTGCTCCGGTCCGTCCACATTCATCCGGTCAAGTCGCTCGCCTCGCGCGCCTGCGACACGGTCGCCGTCGAGCCATGGGGACTCGACGGCGACCGCCGCTGGATGCTGATCGACAAGGCGTCCAGGGCCGTCACACAGCGTCAACAGCCGTCCATGGCGCGGATCTCGGCCGAGATGCTGCCGGGCGGCGGGGTGGCCCTGTCCGCACCGGGCCACCCGACCCTGCCGGTGGCGACGCCGCAACCGGGCCGGACGCTCACCGTGGAGCTGCACCGGGACACGCTGGAGGTGGCGGAGGCGCCGGGTGACGCGCACGACTGGCTGAGCGCGGTCCTCGGTACGGAGGTCCGGCTCGTGCATCTCGACGATCCCGCGCACCGCAGGCCCGTCGATCCTCTCTTCGGCCGGCCCGGCGACGTGGTCTCCTTCGCCGACGGCTACCCGCTGCTGCTGACCACCACGGCCTCGCTCGCCGCCCTCAACGCCCTGGTCGCCGAGGGTGACCGGCCCGAGGAGGGCCCGCTGCCGATGGACCGCTTCCGGCCCAACGTGGTGATCGGCGGGACCGAGGCCTGGGCGGAGGACGACTGGCGGCGGATCGCCGTCGGCGAGGTCGTCTTCACGGTGGCCAAGCCCTGCGGCCGCTGTGTGATCACGACGACCGACCAGCACACCGCCGAGCGGGGCAGGGAGCCGCTGCTCACGCTGGCCCGTCACCGCCGGTTCGGCAAGCAGTTGGTCTTCGGCCAGAATCTGATCCCCGAGGGGACGGGAGTGATCCGGGTCGGGGACCCCGTCCGGATCCTCGATCGATAAAATCGCCGCAAGAGGCACCGGGGGAAGGGGGCGCGGGCGTGTGGGTGCTGTGGGCGCTGCTGCGCGGGCGGGGCAGTCCGCTGCGTCGTGCCACCGACCGCCGCGAGGCCTGGGTGGCGCTCGGCGCGCTGCTACTCCTCGTGGTCGGGGCCCCGGCCGCCGGCTGGGCGGGCGGGGCGGTCGCCGACGCCTCCCTCCAGCGATCGGTGCGCGCCCAGCACGCGGAGCGGCACCCCGTCGACGCGGTCGTGGTGGGCGGGCTCTCGGAGCGGGAACGGTTCGCCGGTGATCCCGAGGGCGGCTCCGAACGGGCCGCGCGCACCTGGGTGATGGCCTCCTGGCAGGCCCCGGACGGCAGTCCGCGCTCCGGAAAGGTGGCCACCTCCTCGCGGCCCGGCACCCCGGGGGCCTCGGTGCGGATCTGGACGGACGCGACCGGTTTCCCGGTTCCGCCGCCGATGGACGGGCGCACCGCCCGCACCCACGCGGTGCTGGCCGGCATCGGTACGTTCCTGCTCGCCGCCGGATGCGTCGAGGCGGGCCGCCGGCTGACCGTAGGACGTATGGTGCGGCGGCGGTACGCGCGGCTGGACCGGGAGTGGGCCGCGGCCGGTCCGGACTGGGGCAGGGCGGGAACGAGCGGCTGACCACGGCCCCTCCCCCGAGCGGAGACGACCGGAGACGAGCGGAGACGACGGGACCCGACCGGAGATGACCGGAGCCGGCCTCCGGCAACATCGCTCCGCGGGGCCGACTCGTCAACTCCCGCCCCTCACGCGCGCTACGGTGGTCCGACCCCGTCCGCCTCCCCGGCGACGGACGGACCCGAGGCAGCGCACAGCACGAGGTGGGGGCAGAGCAACTCCATGGCACAGGGCACGGTCCAGGTGACGCACACCGGAACATCGCGATGGCGCCGCCGCACGGGCGAGTACGCCTCCCTCTCCGCGGCCCTGGAGGCGGCAGCCGACGGCGACGTCCTCACCGTCGCGCCCGGGACCTACCGGGAGAACCTCGTCGTCCACCGCGCGGTGACGCTGCGCGGCCCCGAGGGCTCGGTGGGTTCCGTGCGGATCGCGCCGGTCGACGGCGTACCGCTGACCGTGCGCGCCTCCGCGGTCATCCAGGACCTCCATGTCGAGGGCCAGGACTCGGCGGCTCCGGCGCTGCTGGTCGAGGACGGCACGGCGGAGCTGACGGACCTGCGGATCGTGACACGGTCGGCCGCGGGCATCGAGGTGCGCGGCGCGGCCCGGCCCACCGTGCGGCGCTGCACGGTCGACAATCCGGCCGGGGTCGGCATCGCCGTGCTGGACGGTGCGGGCGGTGTGTTCGAGGAGTGCGAGATCGTCTCGGCCGGCCAGTCCGGGGTCTCGGTCCGCGACGGGGGCCATCCGCGCCTGGACCGCTGCCGGATCCACCACGCGTCCGGGGCGGGCATCGGCGTCACCGGTGAGGGCAGCGGTCTGGAGGCGTTCGGCTGCGAGGTGTACGAGATCAAGGGCAGCGGTATCCAGGTCACCGCCCGCGCCTCGGCCCATCTGACCGACTGCACGGTGCACCGCACCTCGGCGGACGGCGTCACGCTGGACACCGACGCGGTGCTGACGCTCGCCGACTGCGACATCCACGACATTCCGGAGAACGCCGTCGACCTGCGGTCGCGTTCGGTGCTCACCCTGACCCGCTCCACGGTCCGCCGCTTCGGCCGCAACGGGCTCTCGGTCTGGGATCCGGGGACCCGGGTCGACGCCAACCAGTGCGAGATCCACGACAGCACCGGCGACTATCCGGCGGTCTGGGTCAGCGACGGCGCGACGGTGATACTGGACGCCTGCCGGGTGCACGACGTGCCCGACGCCCTGTTCGTCCTCGACCGGGGTTCGCGCGCCGACGTGGTGGACAGCGACCTCTCCCAGATCCGTAACACCGCCGTCTCCGTGAGCGACGGGGCCACCGCCCAGCTGGACGACTGCCGGATCCGGGAGGCGTCCACGGGCGCCTGGTTCCGCGACCACGGCAGCGGCGGCACGCTGAACAACTGCACCATCGACGCCGCCCAGACCGGCGTCATCGTCACCAAGGGCGCGGATCCGACCATCGAGCGCTGCACGGTCACCTCGCCCGCCGAGGCGGGGTTCTACGTCTCGGCCGAGGGTCGGGGCACCTTCGACAGCTGCCGGGTGACGGGCAGCGAGGGCTACGGCTTCCACGTCATGGACGGCTGCCGCACCACGCTCACCCGCTGCCGTACGGAGCGGTGCGCGCGGGGCGGTTACGAGTTCCCCGAGGGCTTCGCCGGGCAGACGGGCGACGGGGCCGGGGGCTCGGGCCCGGTGGTCACGGACTGCACGAGCGACGAGAGCGGTCTGCGTACGGCTCCGGCTCCGGCCCCCGCCGTGCTGACGGCCACGCAGTCGACGCCCGGCCTGCTCAACACCATGCCCGGCCAGCGGGCCGTGGAGCCCGAACCGGTGGCTCCGGCGGCGGAGCCCGCGCGGGACTCCTCGGCGGTCCTCGGCGAACTGGACGCGCTGGTGGGCCTGGACAGCGTCAAGCGCGAGGTGCGGGCGCTCACCGACATGATCGAGGTGGGCCGCCGCCGTCAGGAGGCCGGGCTCAAGGCCGCGTCCGTCCGCCGTCATCTCGTCTTCACCGGCTCCCCCGGTACGGGCAAGACCACGGTCGCCCGGCTGTACGGGGAGATCCTGGCCTCGCTCGGGGTGCTGGAGCGCGGCCATCTGGTCGAGGTGTCCCGGGTCGACCTGGTCGGCGAGCACATCGGCTCGACGGCGATCCGGACCCAGGAGGCGTTCGACCGGGCGCGCGGCGGCGTGCTGTTCGTCGACGAGGCGTACGCCCTCTCCCCCGAGGACTCCGGCCGGGACTTCGGGCGGGAAGCCATCGACACCCTGGTGAAGCTGATGGAGGACCACCGGGACGCGGTGGTCGTGATCGTCGCGGGCTACACCCACGAGATGGAGCGGTTCCTCACCGTCAACCCCGGGGTGGCCTCGCGGTTCTCCCGGACCATCACCTTCAGCGACTACCTCCCCGAGGAGCTGCTGCGGATCGTCGAGCAGCAGGCCGAGGAGCATGAGTACAGCCTGGCGGAGGGCACCGGGGAGGCGCTGCTGAAGTACTTCACCGAACTCCCCAAGGGGCCCGCCTTCGGCAACGGCCGCACCGCCCGGCAGACCTTCGAGTCGATGGTGGAGCGGCACGCGGGCCGGGTCGCCCAGCTCGCCGAGACGAGCACGGACGACCTGACCCTGCTCTATCCGGAGGACCTCCCCGAGCTGCCCTTCTGAAGCCCCTCCCCCGGCCGGACCGGCTCGCTGCCGGTCTGCCGGGGCACCAGCGGGCCCAGTTCGTCGAGGAGGGCGGCGCGCTCCTCGGCGAAGGCCGGGTCGGCCTGGTAGTCGGAGTGCCCGAGGATCGGTTCGGGCAGCGGGAGCTTCGTGGTCCGCCCGTAGGCCAGCGGGTCCTTGAGCGGGCCCCGGTCGACGCCCGGGTCGGGGTCGGCGCAGATGCGGACGGGGCCGCCGATCGGGTCGGTGGCCCGCCACAGATTGCGCCAGCAGTGCACCGAGCGGTGCAGCCCGAGCAGCGGGTCGGGGCCGAAGTAGGCCGGGAACCACCGCCCGTACAGCCGCTCCAGGGGCGAGCCGTAGGTGAGCAGCGCGACCCGGCGGCGGGTCGCGTCGGGCAGCTGCCAGACGGCGGAGGCGGCGAGCACGCTGCCCTGCGAGTGGCCCGAGATGACGAGCCGGCCCCGGGGCGTGGTGGTCGTCCAGGCGGACATCCGGGAGGCGAGGTCGGGGACCGCGCGCTCGGCGTAGCACGGGGGCGCGAAGGGGTGGGCGGCGCGCGGCCAGAAGGTGCCCACGTCCCAGAGGATGCCGATGGTGCGGCGGGCCGAGGCGTCCTTGTAGGCGCGGCGGCCGCCGGCGACGAACAGTATGAAGCCGAAGCCGATCAGCCAGGAGCCGGTCGACTGGGCGGCCTCGGCGAACGATTCGAGGAGCGGCCCGCTCCCGTCGGCGGCCCGGCCCGGCACCTCGTCGCTGCGCCAGGAGCCGGCGATCGCGCCCGCCCCGAGCAGCAGGGTGGCGGCGGAGACGACGCCGACGATCCAGGGGGCGGAGTCGGTGAGGGCGGCGGTCGCGCGGATCCGGGCGATGCGGCGGGTACGGCCCGCGTCGGGCGGTTCGGGGGCGTACTCCGCCTCGACGACCGGGCCCAGGCGGCGGGCGGTGCGCGCGGTGCGGACGACCAGCACCAGGACCGGGACGAGCAGGAGCAGCAGGAGCACCGGGATGACGGAGGCCTGCCAGCTGAGCAGGACCGGTGGCCCGGCGATGTCGGTGCCGTGGCCCATGCCCGGGGTCCCGGACCCGTCGAGCCAGTCGGCGACGCGCTGGGCCACGCCGCCGGTCATCACGCCGCCGAGGGCGCAGGCGAGCATCGCGACCGCGGGGCCGCCGAGCCCGTACAGGATGGTGCGGGGTTCGGGGGTGCGCCGGTAGAGGCCCCGGGCGACCACGGCGAGGGCGACGACGAGGACGCCCTGGCCGAGGGCGAGGAGCCGGAAGGTGGTCTCGCCGGGCAGGCTGCCGGAGGACTGCCAGTCCGGGCGCGACCAGGACGCGAACAGGACGGAGAGGGCGAGCAGGGCGAGGGCGGAGCCGGGCAGATAGGTGATGAGGGCGGCGTCCAGCCGGGTGTCGCGGGTGCGTTCGCTGCGGCCCCGGCGGCAGACGACCCAGACGACGACGAGCGCGCACAGGGCGATGCCGCCCTCGACGGCCGCGCCGAGGAACTGCGGCACCGTTCCTCCGGCGCCGCGGTCGTGGCGTGCGGCGGCGCCGGCGACGGCCGCGGCGACGGTGAGGAACCCGGCCGCGGTGTGGGCGGCACGGAGCCGGGCGACGAGCCGGCGGCCGTACCAGAAGCCGGGCCTGCCGAGCGCGGGGCGCACCGGGGCGGGCGGCCGGACGGCCCCGTCTCCGTCCGGGTCGGGTGCGCCGGGGCCGTGGGCCTCCTGCGAGCCGTCGGGGTCGTGGGCGTCGATCTCGCCGCCGTCCAAGGGGCGTTGGGCCTCGTACGCGCTCCAGGTCCGGTTGGAGAGATACCACAGGAGTCCCACCAGGGCCGCGGGAACGAGGGCCGCCAGGGCGAGGCGGCGGCCGGGCTGGGACCACCAGCCGCCCTGATGGGCCGACAGGAAGCCGAGCCAGGAACGGCGTTCGGCGCAGGCCTCGGCGCCCGCGCACTGCCAGGCCAGCAGGTCCAGGGCGACTTCGCAGGCGGCCGCCGTGAGCAGCACGGTGAGGCTGAGCGCGACGAGCCGCACCAGGACGCCGTACAGCCGGACCGCGCGGGTGCGGCCGGTGGCGGTCGGGCGCATCCAGTGGGCGAGGTTGACCACCATGAACGGCAGGAGCAGCAGCCACAGGGCGCGGGAGCCGTTGCCGGAGGTGAGGCCGGACCAGCAGTACGCCTCGGCGACGGGCTCGTCCCGGTAGCGCTCGGGGTGCTTCTCGCCGTGGGCGTCCTCGGTGCGCCGGTACACGGCGGCGGTCGTGTCCCCGGTGACCCGGACGGTGCGGGGGTCGCCCAGCATCTCCTGCGGGGTGGCGCCGCCGACGCCGTGAACGAGCAGTTCCAGTGCGGTCCCGGTGTGCTGCGGTGACGGGGCGGCAGGCGGGTGCGGGGGCGGGGCGGCAGGAGCCAAGGCGGACTCTCTCTCGGGCGCGTCGGCCTCGCGGCCGACGTGGATGTGCACAGGAGCGGGTGGGGCGGGGCCGGGACGCCGTGGGCTCCGGGCGTGGTGACCCGCCGGACGGTCCCCAGGATTACGGGCACGGGGCGGGTGCGTGAGCGGTCTCACGGAATCTCCCCAGGTGATACGCCGGACATGCCTGCGTGGCAGGATGAGCGTGTCGCGCAGGCCGCTGCGGACCGTACGGCAGAGGGAAGGACCGGACCCGGCGTTGAGCGAGAATCAGAACCTGCTCGCGGAGCAGCGCCGTGCGCTGATCCTCGACGAGGTACGCAGGCGTGGCGGGGTCCGGGTCAACGAGCTGACCCGCAAGCTGAACGTCTCCGACATGACGATCCGCCGGGATCTGGACGCGCTGGCCCGCCAGGGCGTCATCGAGAAGGTCCACGGCGGTGCGGTCCCGGTCGTCGAGGCGAGTACGCACGAGCCCGGGTTCGAGGCGAAGTCGGCGCTGGAGCTGAGCGCCAAGGAGGACATCGCGCGGACGGCGGCGGCGTTGGCGGTGCCCGGCAGCGCCATCGCGCTCTCGGGCGGGACGACGACCTTCGCGCTGGCCCGCCATCTGCTGGACGTGCCGGATCTGACGGTGGTGACCAACTCGGTGCGGGTGGCGGACGTGTTCCACGACGCGCAGCGTCCGGCCGGGGGGCGCGGCGCGCGGCCCGGGGCGGCGACGGTGGTGCTGACGGGCGGGGTGCGCACGCCATCGGACTCGCTGGTGGGGCCGGTCGCGGACCGGGCCATCGACTCCCTCCACTTCGATGTGCTGTTCCTCGGGGTGCACGGGATCTCGGCCGAGGCCGGGCTATCGACGCCCAATCTCGCGGAGGCGGAGACCAACCGCCGTTTCGTCCGGGCGGCGCGCCGGATCGTGGTCGTGGCCGATCACACCAAGTGGGGCACGGTGGGCCTGAGTTCCTTCGCCGCGCTGGAGGAGGTCGACACGTTCGTCACGGACGCGGGACTGACGCCTCGGACGCGCGCGGAGATCGAGGAACATCTGCCGGGTCTGCTGGTGGCGGGCGACGATCCCGCGGAGGCCTCGCCCGTCACCGAGGGCTGACGCGGGTCCCGCTCGTTCCGTTCGGCTCGCCGCGGGGCGGTCGGACACCCCATAGGATCGGGCTGTGGCCGTCTTCCGGATCGAGCGTTTCTCCCCTCTCCCCGCAGCCGAGGCCTGGCGCCGGGTGACCGACTGGGAACGGCACGCCGCGCAGGTGCCGTTGACCGCGATCTCGGTGCCGACGGGGCTTCCTTCGCAGCTCGGGACGGTCTTCGTGGCGCGTACGGGGCTGGGCCCGCTGGCGTTCGACGATCCGATGGAAGTGGTGCGGTGGACGCCGCCGGCCGGGGGCCGGGCCGGGGTCTGCCTGCTGGAGAAGCGGGGGTCGGTGGTGCTGGGCCGGGCCTCGATCGACGTGCTGCCCACGGATTCCGGTTCCCATGTGGTCTGGGTCGAGGAACTGCGGGTGCGGCTGGTGCCCCGGTGGGGTGATCCGCTGCTCGCCTCCACCGGGCGGCGGATGTTCGGCCGGGTCCTGGACGCCCTGCTCGCCTCCCCCGGCGACCGGTAGAACCGCGGGAGCCATCGGCGACCGGCAGGAGCGCCGGAGCCGCAGGCGATGTGACCGTCACACGATTGACTCGTTTGTCGGTATGACATCCCGCCACGGCCCCGGAAGGCACCCATTTCATGCCGATCCATCAACCGCAGCAGCGGACCGACGTACGCCCCGACCGCACGGGCGTGCAGCAGGCCGAGGCCGCCCTCGTGGAGCACTACCCCCGTCTGGTGCGGCTCGCCTACGTCGTCCTGCCGCCGGCGCTCGGCCGGCACCGCCGGGTCCTGGCCGCCCACGCCCTCGTCCAGCGGGCCCTGCCCCCGGCCGGAAGCAGGGTGCGGAGCCCGCGCGTTCCGGCCCAGTCCCGCCGGTCCGGCGCTGCGGCGGGTGCGGAGCCCGCACCCGCCGCGGGGCAGGACCGGGGCCCTTCGGGCGCGGCGTACGGGTGGGTGCGGCTGCGGG